>NZ_QKTS01000014.1:0-90451 GCF_003234525.1 Curtobacterium sp. MCBD17_021
AGGGAAACGCCCGGTCACATTCCGAACCCGGAAGCTAAGCCTCTCAGCGCCGATGGTACTGCAAGGGGGACCTTGTGGGAGAGTAGGACGCCGCCGGACTCCTTTTCACAACAGATGTGGCCATCGGCCCTCCATCGAGAGCGAAAGCTCTCGGGAGGGTCGGTGGCCATTTCTCATTCCCAGGGTGTTCTGCTGGTCGACTCTGCGCCGTGTTCGTGATGGACTTGGGGTAGGGCGAGCAGGACGGCCCACACACAACGACACAGCGGACGACGGTCGGGACACCTGATCCCGGCACGCAACGAGGAGCTACGGTGGCGAACGACGACGAACAGCGACGAGACGGGCGCGACGGCGACCGTCAGGACCGGCCTCGACGCGACGGCGGGCCGCAGCGGAGCGGTGGCCGCGGTGGTTGGTCGTCCGGGCCCCGCGACTTCGAGCGTCGAGAAGGACAGCGCGGCGACGAGCGTCGTGGTGGGAGCCGTCCGTACAACGACGCTTCAGATCGTCGTCCGGGCGGTCGTGACTTCCGTGAAGGCGGAGCGCGATCGGACCGTCCCTCGTGGCGATCGGACCGACCTTCCTCCGACCGTCCGCGTCGTGAGGGTGAGCGCCCGGCCCGTTCCAGCGGTTCCGACCGTCCGCTCCGCGGAGCCGACGACCGGCCACGTCGTGACGGCGACCGTCCGTTCCGTGGTGGCGATGACCGTCCGCGTCGTGACGGCGACCGGCCGTTCCGCTCCGGTGGCGGTGACCGTCCGTTCCGTGGTGGTGATGACCGTCCGCGTCGTGACGGTGACCGGCCGTTCCGCTCCGGTGGCGGTGACCGTCCGTTCCGTGGTGGTGATGACCGTCCGCGTCGTGACGGTGACCGGCCGTTCCGCTCCGGTGGCGGTGACCGTCCGTTCCGTGGTGGTGATGACCGTCCGCGTCGTGACGGTGACCGGCCGTTCCGCTCCGGTGGCGGTGACCGTCCGTTCCGTGGTGGTGATGACCGTCCGCGTCCTGACGGCGACCGGCCGTTCCGCTCCGGTGGCGGTGACCGTCCGTTCCGTGGTGGTGATGACCGTCCGCGTCGTGACGGAGACCGGCCGTTCCGTGGTGGTGATGACCGTCCGCGCCGTGACGGAGACCGCCCGTACCGCTCCGGCGGCGGTGACCGTCCGTTCCGCGGAGGAGACGACCGTCCGCGACGGGACGGTGACCGCCCGTTCCGCGATGGGGGACGACCGCGTCGTGACGATGACCGTCCGGGCCGCGACGGCGCCGATCGGAAACGGTTCGGCGACGGCATGCGCTCGGCCGGCGCACGGTTCGGCGAGGCAGCCCGCGACGACTGGGAAGACCGCGACCCGTACGGCACCCGGTCGATCCGACCGCGCCACGACGACCCGGAGATCCCCGAGGAGATCCAGGCGCGTGACCTGCACCCCGCCGCGCGTGCCGAGCTGAAGACACTGAGCAAGGACAACGCCGACTGGGTTGCCCGGCACCTCGTCACCGCTGCGATGCTCGTGGACACCGATCCGGAGCTCGCGAACCAGCACGCTCTCAGCGCTGCTCGTCGCGCTGGTCGCGTCGCCGTCGTCCGCGAGACGGCTGCGATCACGGCGTACCGGCTGGGCGACTTCGCGACCGCGCTGCGGGAACTCCGCACGTACCGCCGGATCTCCGGCCGCAACGACCAGCTGCCGATGATGGTCGACTGCGAGCGTGGGCTCGGCCGACCCGAGCGTGCACTCGAGCTGGGACGGTCGGTGGACCGTGCCGCCCTGGAGACGCCGGTGCAGGTGGAACTCGCGATCGCGATGTCCGGGGCACGGTTGGACCTCGGGAATCCCACAGCCGCTCTGGGCGAACTCGAGATTCCACAGCTCGACCCGTCGACGGCCTACAGCTGGTCGCCGGCGCTCTACAGTGCTTACGCGGCCACGCTCGAGGAGCTCGGCCGCCAGGACGAGGCCGACGAATGGTGGGCCCGTGTCGACCGTGCGGCCGAGGCTCTCGCCGAGGCTGCTGAAGACGATGCTTGGGAGACAGTGGATGTGGTCGAGGAAGCGCTCGAAGACGACGGGCTCGACAGTGGGCCCGGAAGCGACGAGTCCGACGGCGCCGAACTCGACGACAGCGAGCTCGACGACGCAGAACTCGGGGACGCCGAGCCCGGCAACGGGTACGTCAGCACCCTCGGAGACGACGAGTCCGACGACGTCGCCGGAGACGACCTCGGAGAGGTCGACGAGGACAACCCGCGGGACATCGACGGCTCCGCAGCCGGCTGAGACCCCGCGTACGCCGGTGGACGGCGTCGACGTGGTCCTCACTGACCTCGACGGCGTCGTCTACCGCGGACGCAACGCGGTGCCGTACGCCGTGGAGGCCCTGACCCGGGCCGCCGCGTCGGCCCGCGTCGGCTACATCACGAACAACGCCTCGCGGCGTCCCGGCGACGTCGCGGAACACCTCGAGCAGTACGGGCTGCAGGTCACCGCCGATGACGTGGTGACGTCCTCCCAGGCCGGCGCGCGGCTCCTCGCGACGCTGGTCCCAGCGGGTTCCACGGTGCTCGTGATCGGTGGACTCGGCCTGACGACGATCGTCGAACAGGCCGGCTTCGTGGTCACCGACAGCGCGGAGGACAACCCGGCGGCCGTCATCCAGGGCTTCGCTCCGGAGCTCGGCTGGAAGCAGCTCGCCGAGGCGTCCTTCGCGCTGGCGGACGCTGGCGTGCCGTGGGTGGCCACGAACATGGACTGGTCGATCCCCGTCGAGCGTGGCATCGCGCCCGGGAACGGCACGCTGGTGGCGGCCGTGCACCAGGCGGTCGGCAGGATGCCGGTCGTCGCGGGCAAGCCCGAGCGCCCGATCTTCGACGCCGCCCTGGCCCGCTTCGGCGGGACGAGTCCGCTCTTCATCGGCGACCGGCTGGACACCGACATCAAGGGTGCGAACGACGCCGGCATCCCGAGCGTGCTGGTGCTCACCGGCATCGACCAACCCAAGCAGGTCCTCGCGGCCGATCAGCGGTCGCGGCCGACGTACGTGCTCCGTGACCTCCGGGGTCTGCATGAGCCGTATCCGGTGACCATCCGGCAGGAGGACCGGGACGGAACCCGCCGGGTCACCGTCGGCGAGTCGACGGTGAGCATGCGGGGGCACGTCGTCCGTGCCGAGCAGGTGGGCCCCGACGACTTGGACCTGTTGCGCGCCGGCGCGACGGCGATCTGGGACTCCGGGCTGGCCATCTACGGGCTGGACGTGGACCCGAAGCTGTACGGCGGCGAGTAGCGTGACGGGCGTGGAACAGGCCCGGACGGACGACGCTGCCGAGTCCGTCCTCCCGGCGGCACCGCGAGTGGTCCCGGGACCTCCGCGGGGTGTGCCTGCTCCGGCCAGACCAGTTGCCGCGGCGCTGGTGACGGGGACGCCCGGCGCGCGGACGGCCGACACGGCATCGAGCAGTGGGCGCGACGATGACGATCATCGTGGTGCAGCGGAGGGTGCTGCCAGCATCACCGGCGGGTCTGACGACGGTGACCACGACCTCCGGCGGCGCACCGATGCCGTGGAAGCCCTGCCACTCGCCGAGCGCGCAGACGCCTTCGCTGCTCTGCACGACGACCTCCGCACGCGCCTCGAGCAGGGCGAGGCGCCGCGTGCCTGACCGCGGAGCAGCTCGGGACCTCGCCGGCCCGCAACCTCCGTCGTCCCGAGGACGGGAAGAGCGCTCCATGGCAGGGGTCGGGGATGCGCGAGGGGCGTGGGACGCGGAAGCGACCGGGAACCCGGCAGCGCCTGCGAACCCGGCCGAGGCCGGGGATCCGACGTCAGCCGGAGACGCGACAGCGGCCGGGAGATCGACCGAGGCCGAGGACACGACCAGGACCGGGAGATCGACCGAGGCCGGGGACACGACCAGGACCGGGAGCTCGACCGAGGCCGGGGACACGACAGGAACGGGGGACCGCGCGGTCACACTGCGTCTCGATGCCGCCGTGGCGGCCAGAGGCCTGGCACGCTCCCGCACGGCGGCCGCTGCGCTCATCCAGGCCGGACGCGTCACCATCGACGGGGTCCCGGTGGTGAAGGCCTCGACGCCCGTGACCGCTGCGTCCGACATCACCGTGGACGCCGAGGACGAGTGGGTGTCCCGCGCTGCGCTGAAGCTCGTCGCCGCCCTCGACACGTTCGACATCGACCCGCGCGGCCGGACCGTGCTGGACGTCGGAGCCTCCACGGGCGGGTTCACGCAGGTGTTGCTGTCGCGTGGTGCGGCCCGCGTGGTAGCGCTCGACGTGGGACACGGTCAGCTCGCGCCGGAGATCGCCCTCGACGACCGAGTGGTGGTCGTGGAGGGGGTCAACGCCCGGAACCTCACGAGCAGCGACTACTCCGCCCTCGACCCGGCAGCGGGGGACACCAGCCTGGTGGTCGGGGACCTGTCCTTCATCAGCCTCCGCATGGTCCTGCCGGCACTGGTCGAGGCCGTGCCCGCCGACGACTTCGTCCTCCTCGTCAAGCCGCAGTTCGAGGTCGGCCGGACAGGGATCCGTGAGGGCATCGTCCGCGACGCGTCACTGCGGCAGGACGCGCTGATGAACGTCCTCTGGGCCGCGTGGGACCTGGGCTTCGGGACGGCGGGCCTGGCGCCCTCTCCGATCGTCGGGACCCACGGCAACCAGGAGTACCTCGCGCGTCTCCAGCGAGGTGCCGGGGAGAACCCGACAGAATGGATCGTCCGGGCGACGGAACTGGCGGAAGGAGCTCCATGAGCGACGAACGGCACATCCTGCTCGTCTCGCACACCGGGCGGCGCGACTCGATCGACGCCGCCGTGGAGGTCTGCGACATCCTGCACGCCGCCGGCCTCACTCCGGTGATGCCCTTCGACGAGTACGCCGACGTCCGCCGTGCCGAAGCATCGGTCGGGCAGGTCGACATCCTCGGCGTCGACGTCCGGCCGGACGAGATCGAGATCGTGATCGTCCTCGGCGGGGACGGCACCATCCTGCGCGCAGCCGAGCTGGCCCGCGGCACCTCGGCGCCGATCGTCGGGGTGAACCTCGGCCACGTCGGCTTCCTCGCCGAGAGCGAGCGGGACGGTCTGGCCGAGACGGTCGAGCGTGCGTTGACCGGGGAGTACAAGGTCGAGGAGCGCGTCGCCCTGCAGGTCGACGTCGTCGTCGGCAACGAGATCGTCTACTCCAGCTGGGCCCTCAACGAGGCGACGGTCGAGAAGGCCTCGCGGGAGCGCATGCTCGAGGTCGTGACCGAGGTCGACGGCCGGCCGTTGTCCTCCTTCGGGTGCGACGGCGTGGTGTTCTCGACCCCGACCGGATCGACCGCGTACTCCTTCTCGGGCGGCGGTCCCGTGGTGTGGCCCGACGTCGACGCCATCCTCATGGTCCCGTTGAGCGCGCACGCCCTGTTCTCGCGGCCGATCGTCGTCGGCCCGGACCGCGTCCTCGCGGTGGAGGTCCTCCGACGCACGAGCGGTGTGGGCGTCCTGTGGTGCGACGGCCGGCGGACGCACGACCTGCCTCCCGGCGCTCGCGTCGAGGTGCGTCGCTCGCCGGACCCGGTTCGGGTCGCCCGACTCAAGGACGCTCCGTTCGCCGACCGCCTGGTGGCCAAGTTCCGACTCCCGGTCGCGGGGTGGCGCGGCCCGCAGCGCGACGACGAGGGCGTCGAGTGATCCGGTCGAGGGACCGGGTCCGCGACGGCGACCGCGCCTGACCCAGCCGACCGCGCCTGACCCAGCCGACCCCGACGACGAGCACGCACCCCGGCACGACAGGCACCGGCACGACCGGCACCAGCACGACCGGCACCACGACGTGAACCAGCAGCAGGAGCACATCCAGTGATCGAGGAAATCCGCATCTCCGACCTCGGCGTGATCGGCGACGCCACGCTCGAACTCGGCCCGGGCTTCACCGTCGTGACGGGTGAGACCGGTGCCGGCAAGACGATGATCGTCACCGCGCTCGGTCTGCTCCTCGGTGCCCGGGCGGACGCTGGCTCCGTCCGCCGGGGTGCCACCAGCGCGGTCGTCGAGGGCAGGTGGGACCTGCCGGACCACGCCGCGGTGGCGGAACGCGTCGAGGACGCCGGTGGGACGGTGGAGGACGGCGAACTCATCCTCACGCGTACCGTCTCCGCGGAGGGCCGCAGCCGGGCGACGGTCGGTGGGCGCAGCGCGCCGGTCGCCGTGCTCGGGGAACTCGCCGACCAGCTCGTGACGGTGCACGGCCAGTCCGATCAGATCCGGCTGACCTCGGCCTCGGCGCAACGTGCCGCGCTCGACGGGTTCGGTGCGGCCGCGGTCGAGAAGGCCCTGGCGAAGTACGTCGCCGTGTACGACGCCTGGCAGCAGCACGTCGGCGACCTCGAGACACTGACCCGGAACCGGGACGAACGCCTCGCCGAAGCCGAACGCCTCCGCGCGGCGTCCGAGGAGATCGAGGCCGCAGACCCGCAGCCGGGGGAGGACACCGAGCTCGCCGATCGCGCGGAGCGGTTGGGGAACCTCGAGGAACTCCGTCTGTCGGCCGGACTCGCGCACGAGGCCGTCTCGACCGAACAACTCGACGGGCCGGACGTCATCGGCCTCGTCGAGTCCGCCCGTCGAGCCATCGAGCGGGTCGCGACCGTCGACCCCGCTCTGCAGCCGGTGCTGGAGCAACTCACCGAGCTGGGGATCCAGGCGAGCGAGGCCTCGGCGTCGTTGTCGAGCTACATCGGTTCGCTCGAGCCCGAAGCGGGGCACGACCTCGAACTCGTCAACGAGCGCCGCGCCCTGCTGGCGGGCTTGACCCGGAAGTACGGGGAGACCGTCGAGGACGTCATCGCCTACGGGCAGCACGCCTCCGACCGGCTGCTCGAACTCGACGGCGACGACGACCGGATCGTCGAGCTGCAGCAGGCGGTCGAGGCGGACCGGGCAGCGCTGGAGACCGCGGCCGCCGCGCTGACGAAGGTGCGGACGAAGGCGGCGACGGACCTCGCCAAGCGGGTCACCGCCGAGCTGAAGAGCCTCGCCATGGCCGGAGCGACCCTGGTGGTGGAGGTCTCCGACGCCGGCGAGTTCCGACGCCACGGCCGCGACCAGGTGGCGATCCTGCTGCAGCCGCACTCGGGCACCGACCCCCGTCCGATCGGCAAGGGCGCGTCCGGTGGAGAGCTCTCCCGCGTGATGCTCGCCATCGAGGTCGTGATGGCCGGGAGCACCACGGTCCCGACGTTCGTGTTCGACGAGGTCGACGCGGGCGTGGGCGGAGCGGCTGCGATCGAGATCGGCCGACGCCTGGCGGCGCTCGCCGAACGCACGCAGGTCATCGTGGTCACCCACCTCGCGCAGGTCGCCGCGTTCGCGAACAACCACCTCAACGTCGTCAAGGACGCCAGCGGCGCGGTCACCTCGTCGAGCGTGCGGCGCCTCGAGGGCGACGACCGCCTGCAGGAGATGGCGCGGCTGCTCTCCGGTCTCGGTGACAGCGCCAGTGGCATGGAGCACGCCCGCGAACTGCTCGAGGTCGCCGGCCGCTCCGTGTGACGGTCGGGAGGCACGGCTCGCGCCGGCGACCGCCATCCGGTCGCAACGCGCCCGGCGAACGTGGGTCGCGCCTCCCGGCACTTCTGACGTACGATGGAATCCCGTGGCGGACACTCTCAGCAGCGGTACCCAGGCAAACACCTCGACCCCGAAGGTGACGAAGCAGATCTTCGTGACCGGCGGGGTCGTCTCGTCTCTCGGCAAGGGCCTGACGGCGGCCAGCCTCGGCAACCTGCTCACGGCACGCGGCCTCAAGGTCGTCATGCAGAAGCTCGACCCGTACCTCAACGTCGACCCGGGCACGATGAACCCGTTCCAGCACGGCGAGGTCTTCGTGACCGACGACGGCGCCGAGACGGACCTCGACATCGGGCACTACGAGCGCTTCCTCGACATCGACCTCGCGCAGTCGGCCAACGTCACGACCGGGCAGGTCTACTCGACGGTCATCGCCAAGGAGCGTCGCGGCGAGTACCTCGGCGACACCGTCCAGGTCATCCCGCACATCACCGACGAAATCAAGCGTCGGATGCGCGAGCAGGCGGAGAACGACCCGCAGCCCGACGTCATCATCACCGAGGTCGGTGGCACGGTCGGTGACATCGAGTCGCAGCCGTTCATCGAGGCTGCACGGCAGGTGCGGCACGAGCTCGGTCGGAACAACGTCTTCTTCGTGCACGTCTCGCTCGTGCCGTTCATGAACGCCTCGGGCGAGCAGAAGACGAAGCCGACGCAGCACTCGGTGGCGCAGCTCCGCTCGATCGGCATCCAGCCCGACGCCCTCGTGCTCCGCTCGGACCGACCCGTGTCGGACGCGAACAAGCGCAAGATCGCCCTGATGTGCGACGTCGACGAGGACGCCGTGGTGAACGCCGTGGACGTCCCCTCTATCTACGACATCCCGACGATGCTGCACGACCAGGGCCTTGACCAGGTCATCATCGACGCCCTCCGCCTTGAGGCGCACGACGTCGACTGGTCGCGCTGGAACGGCGTGCTGACCGCGGTGCACGAGCCGAAGAAGGCCGTCACGATCGCCCTGGTCGGCAAGTACATCGACCTGCCGGACGCCTACCTGTCGGTCACCGAGGCGCTGCGTGCGGGCGGCTTCGCGCACACCGCCAAGGTCACGCTGAAGTGGGTCGCGTCCGACGAGTGCATCACCCCCGAGGGTGCCGCCAAGAACCTCGGGGACGTGGACGGCATCTGCATCCCCGGCGGCTTCGGCATCCGGGGCATCGAGGGCAAGCTCGGCGCGCTCAAGTTCGCCCGCGAGCAGAACATCCCCACGCTCGGGCTGTGCCTCGGCCTGCAGTGCATGGTCATCGAGTACGCCCGCCACGAGGCCGGCCTGCTCGACGCGTCGAGCACCGAGTTCGACCCGGAGACCTCGACGCCGGTCATCGCGACCATGGCGGAGCAGGTCGACATCATCGCCGGCGGCGACCTGGGCGGCACGATGCGGCTCGGCATGTACCCGGCGCACTTCACCGACGGCAGCCTGGCCGCCGAGCTGTACGGCGCGACCGAGGCCTCGGAGCGTCACCGCCACCGCTACGAGGTGAACAACCACTACCGCGAGCAGATCGCGGACGCCGGCCTGCGCTTCTCCGGCACCTCGCCGGACGGCACGCTCGTCGAGTACGTCGAGCTGGACCGTGCGGAGCACCCGTTCTACATCGGCACGCAGGCGCACCCGGAGCTCCGGTCGCGTCCGAACCGCGCGCACCCGCTCTTCGCGGGGCTCGTCGGTGCGGCGATCGAGCGCAACGAGTCGACGCGGCTGTTCGACCCGGAGACCGAAGCGGTCGCCTGAGGGACACGAGGTCGCCACCGCGACCACGTCACACACTGGAGGCCCCGCACCGGCTGGTGCGGGGCCTCCCGTCTGTGGTCGGTGCCGACCGACGTGGGGCAGGATGGCGAGGTGACTGACGCACCGATCGCCGACGAAACCGCTTCCTACGACGTCACCGCCTCCGAGCGGGTGTTCGAGGGTGCGGTCTGGGACATCACCCGCGACCACATCGACTACAACGGCTCCGACATGGTCCGAGAGTACGTCGACCACACCGGCGCCGTCGCCGTGTACGCGGAGGACGACGAGGGCCGTGTGCTCGTCATCCAGCAGTACCGGCACCCGGTGCAGCTGCGCGACTGGGAGCTGCCCGCCGGGCTGCTCGACCAGGAGGGCGAGGACCACCTCACCGCTGCGAAGCGCGAGCTCGCGGAGGAGGCCGACATCGAGGCCGACGAGTGGCAGCACCTCGTGCGCTACAACACCTCGTCGGGTGGCAGCAACGAGTTCATCGAGGTGTACCGCGCCACCGGCGTGCACGCGACGGAGTCCGCCTTCGAGCGTGAGGCGGAAGAGGCCGACATCGTCATCCGCTGGGTGCCGCGCGCCGAGCTCGTGGAGGGGATCCTCGCGGGTCGGCTGCACAACTCGGCGCTCATCGTCGCGACGCTCGCGGTCGAGGCGCTCGAGCGCCGCTAGCCTCGACGGGTGATCCCGTTCGAGCGTGCCACCCAGGACTACCTGCGGCACATCGCGATCGAGCGGGGGCTGTCACAGCACACCCTGTCCGCGTACCGGCGCGACCTCGTGACGTTCGGGGAGTGGGTCGGGACGCAGCCCGTGATCGACTCCGCCGGTGCCGACCGTGCCGGCGGTGCCGCGGTCCTCGACGACGTCGGCCGCCTCGCACGCGCGGACCTCGCCGGGTTCGTGCAGCACCTCGCGACGAGGCCGGAGGGGCCGCTCGCGCCGCGGTCGGTGGCCCGGATGCTCAGTTCGGTGCGCTCGTTCAGCGCGTTCGCGGCGGCGGAGGGCTGGCTGCCGCTCGACCCCGGCGCCTCCGTCCGACCGCCGAAGGCACCCATGCGCCTGCCGAAGGCGATCTCGGTGCACGACATGGAGCGGTTGCTCGGCGCGGTGGTCGGTGACGAGCCGGCGCAGCTCCGCGACCGTGCCCTCCTGGAACTGCTCTACGCGACCGGGGCCCGCGTGTCCGAAGCGGTCGGGCTCTCCGTCGACGACGTGACGACGCTCGCCGGGATCGACGACGCTGCGGACGACGCCGGCGACGGAACCGACGTCTCGGTCGTACGGGTCACCGGCAAGGGGAACAAGCAGCGGATCGTGCCGCTCGGCAGCTACGCACGAGCGGCGGTCGACGCCTACCTGGTGCGGGCGCGGCCGGTGTTCGCTGCTCGTGGGACCGGAACTCCGGCGCTGTTCCTCGGGGCGCGCGGGGCTCGGCTGTCCCGGCAGAGCGCGTGGCTCGTCATCCAGGCCGCGGCTGAGCGGGCCGGACTCGCCGCCCACGTCTCCCCGCACACGTTCCGGCACTCCTTCGCGACGCACCTGCTCGAGGGCGGGGCGGACGTCCGTGTCGTGCAGGAGCTGCTCGGGCACGCGAGCGTTGCGACGACGCAGATCTACACGCTCGTCACGGCCGACATGCTGCGGGACGTGTACCAGACGGCGCACCCGCGGGCGCGGCGGTAGGCGGAGCGAGCCAGCGCCGCGCAGAGCGTGCGACCCTTGGCGCATGGACCTCGAGGTGGGGCCGGGGCTGACGATCCCCGAGTCCGAGCTGCGCTGGCGGTTCTCGCGGTCGTCCGGCCCCGGGGGCCAGCACGTCAACACCTCCGACAGCCGTGTCCAGCTCACCTGGGACGTCGTGGCGTCGTCGGCGCTCAGCGAGGAACAGCGGGCGCGCATCCTCGAGCGGGTCGACCGGCGGACGACCGCGGGAGCGATCACCGTGACGGTGTCGGAGCGACGATCCCAACTCCGCAACCGCGAGGCCGCCCTGGAGGCACTCCGCGAACTCGTGCGGGACGCACTCGCCCCGCCCGGTCCGTCACGGCGTGCGACCCGGCCGACACGCGGCTCACAGCGCCGGCGTCTCGCGACGAAGCAGCAGCGGTCCGTGACGAAGCAGCACCGTCGGCGGCCGTCCGACGACTGACCGTCGCGGCGCGGCGGTCCGTCAGAACAGGTGCAGGTGGGTGTTCACCACGACCACGCCCGTCGCGACGGCGAGCACGAGTGCCGAGGTGCCGACGCTCTGCCCCACGACCCGCCAGGCTCCGGTCGCGCCGGGGCGCACGAGTGCGACGATCCCCGTCACCATGGCGAGGAAGCTGCACGCACCCCAGGGGTTCAGCACGAGCGACGCGACGGCGAAGAGCACGGCGAGGACCGCGAACACGCAGAAGCGCCGGTCGGTGCTGCCGTAGGCCCAGGACCGCCCCTCGGACGGACCGGCGGAGGCCTCGACCGAGAACGCCGGACCGGTCGGCACCGCGAGGGCCTGCAGCGCGGGTTCCGGTGCGACACGGGGGAGCGCCCGGGTGGTCTCACCCCAGGCGTGACCGTCCCACCACCGCAGTCGAGCGGTGTCGCGGGGGTCCGGGAACCAGCCGGCGGCCGGCAGCGTCACGGGGAACTCCTGGTGTGTGGGGGTGTCGTCGGTGCATTCCGACGCTACCCGTCACGGGTTCCCACAGCAGCCCCAGAGCGGGTGTCGGCAGAAGGGGGGACCGGCCCGTCAGGCCGCTGTCGGCGTCGCGTCCACCTCGGTGAAGACGTCCTTCACGGCGGCGAGCAACCGCGCGTTGAAGTCCACCCCGAGCTGGTTCGGGACGGTGACCAGGACGGTGTCGGCCTCCCGGACGGCACGGTCCGCTGCGAGGTCCGCCACGAGCTGTTCCGGCTCGCCGATGTACGACCGGCCGAACCGGGCGAGCCCGCCGTCGAGGTGCCCGACCTGGTCCTGCCCCTCGACCTGCGCGCGGACACCGAAGTAGTGGCGCGACTCGTCGTCGATGATCGGGATGATGCTGCGCGAGACGGAGACCCGAGGTTCACGGCCCCAGCCCATGGACTCCCACGTCGACCGGAAGCGCTCGATCTGCTCCGCCTGCAGTTGGTCGAAGGGCACGCCGGTGTCCTCGGTGAGGAGCGTCGACGACATGAGGTTCATGCCCTGCTCGGCCGTCCACTCCGCGGTCGCGCGGGTGCCGGCCCCCCACCAGATCCGCTCCGACAGCGTGTCGGACTGCGGGGTGATCGCGAGCGACCCGACCGAGCCGGTCATCTGCGGGTTCGCGTTCGCCATCGGTTCGCCGGCGATCGCACGCCGGAACACCGCGGTGTGGTCGCGCGCGAGGTCCGCTCCGTTCTCGTCACCGACCTCGGGGACGTAGCCGAACGAGCGGTAGCCGGCGAGGGCGGTCTCGGGTGACCCGCGGCTCACGCCGAGCTGGAGCCGGCCGCCGGAGACGAGGTCCGTCGCCGCGGCTTCCTCGGCCATGTACAGCGGGTTCTCGTAGCGCATGTCGATCACGCCGGTGCCGATCTCGATGCGGCTGGTCCGGGCGGCGATCGCGGACAGCAGCGGGAAGGGGGCGGCCTGCTGCTGCGCGAAGTGGTGCACGCGGAAGTACGCGCCGTCGACGCCGGCCTCCTCGGCGGCCACGGCGAGGTCGATCGCCTGCAGGAGGGCCTCGCGGCCGCTGCGGACCTTCGACCCGGGGACGTCGCGCCAGTGCCCGAAGGACAGGAACCCGATCTTCGTCATGCCCATGCGAACGCATCCGTACGGTGGTCCATTCCGCCGGACTACCGTCGTCCCCATGGACCTCGATTCCCGCGCTGCCCTGGACGCCGAGCGGGCCCGCGCGACGAAGCTCCTCGCCGACGTCGAGCGCAGCATGCAGGACGTCAGCGACGCCCGGGACGGTGCGAACACCGACGACGAACACGACCCGGAGGGCGCCACGCTCGCCTGGGAGCGGGGCTCGCTCGGCGCGGTGCGGGACGACGCCCGACGCCGGATCGACCAGGTCGACGCGGCCCTCCACCGCCTCGACGAGGGCGCCTACGGCCGTTGTGCGGTGGGCGGGGAACCGATCCCGGAGGCGCGTCTGACGGCCGTCCCGTGGGCCGCGACGTGCGTCGCGCACGCGTGACGGGCCTCCCGGCCGGCATGAAGGCCCGGAGGACGCCCGCGACATTGGCTCAGGACACCCACCTGGTGCGGACCCGACGCGCCGCGGTTTCCCAGCCGCGCCCCCTAGCGTGCGGGCATGCACGGCGACCCGACTGAGCCTCCCCGGAGTGCCGGCCCTGCCGCGAACGAAGCTGCCAGGTCCGGACCCGACGCGTCCGGACCCGACGCGTCCGGCGCCACCGACCAGGCCGACGGCGGCCGTCAGCGCTTCCAGTGGTTCCGCGACCTCCGGACGTGGATCCACGCCCGTCCGCACGTGCACCTCTTCTACAAGGTCCTGGTCGGGATCGTCGGCGGTCTCATCGTCGTGATCGGGCTCGCCCTGGTGCCACTGCCCGGTCCCGGCTGGCTGGTCGTGTTCATCGGCCTGACGGTCCTGGCGAGCGAGTTCCACTTCTTCCACCGGATCATCACGTGGCTCCGCGCGAAGCTGCACCGCTTCTGGGACTGGGCCAAGCGCCACGCGCCGTCGAAGCGGATGCGGGACGCGGCGGACAAGGGCAAGGCGGACGTCGACGCGGCCCACGCCGAGGCGCACCGGAACGTCGGGGTGCAGCGCCCCCGCGGTCGGACCGCACGGCCCGGGCTCTAGCGGCTCGTCCGACGGCCGACGTCGCGCGGGTGCGCGTCAGACGGCGCGGACCGAGCCCGTCGCCGTGCGCTCGACGGCTTCCGCCGCGGCCTCCTCGACCGCGGCCGCGTCCTTCGACGTCAGCTGCAGGGCGAGGGCGACGACCGCTGCGAGGACGATGAACGCGCCGTACCCGGCGAGCACCGGGACGAGCCCGAGCACCGGCTCGAGGAACCCGCCGATGACGCTCGGGACGCCGAAGGCCAGGTAGCTGACGACGTAGATCGTCGAGAGCAGTCCGGCGCGGTGGGTCGGCGCCGCGGTGGCGAGGAGCATCCGGAGCGGTGCCTGGAACCCCGCCCCGAAGCCGACGCCGGCGATCGCACTGCCGACCACCAGGCCCGGCAGAGACTGGGCGAACACGAAGCCGATCGTGACGACCGGCCCGAGGACGAGTGCGACCAGCCCGATGAGCACGCCGATGCGGGGGTCGAGCCGCTGGGTGGCGATCCCGGTCGCGGCACCGACCCCGGTGACGACGGCGATGAGGGCACCGGCGGCGAAGTGGTTGTCGATTCCGAAGACGGCGCCGAGCGCCGAGGGGACGAGCGACAGGAAGAGTCCGCCGAGGGCCCAGCTCGCGATGAGGGACCCGGCGACGCCGCGGAACAACCGGCGGGAGGACCGCGGCACGGCGATCGTCGGGCGGAGGGACCGGAGGGCTCCGGGGCGGCGGGTGACCCGCTCGGGGACGACGACGAGCGCGACGAGCATGAGCACGAGGAGCGCACCGAAGAGCAGGTAGACGAACTGCTCGGGAGCGGGACCCCACTCGACCAGGGCGCCGCTCGACAGGGCGCCGGTGGCGAGGGCGATCGGCGGGACCGCTCCGTTCAGCACGCCGGCGAGTGCGGGGTGTCGTTCGAGGGAGTTGTCGATGAGTGCGGCACCGAGGGCACCGATGAGCAGGCCGACGGCGACGCCCTGCACCACGCGGTCGAGGACGAGGGCACCGAAGCCGTCGGCGACCGCGAAGAGCCCGAGCGACACCGCGAGGCCCACCCCGCCGGCGACGAGCACGGGCTTCCGGCCGACGTGGTCGGACAGACGGCCGGCGACGAGCAGGCTCACGAGGAGGCCGGCGACGTAGACGGCGAACACGGCGGTGAGCATGAGCGGCGTCAGGTGCCACTCGGCGGCGTAGACGGGGTAGATCGGGGAGGGGACCGCCGAGGACGCCAACGCCACGAGCAGCATGGCGGCGATGATCCAGAACCCGGCGACCGAGCGTGTGGACTGCATGGGCGTCCCTTCCGTCGTGATGACCCAGCGGTGTCCCAGTACGAGCAGAGTCGTACCAGGTGGTACCGCATTGGTACCGTACCGGGCAGTACGACGCAAGTCGTACTGGGACAGGAACGGTGGTAGCGTCCCGTCCATGCCCGAGCGCGACGATGCCCCCGAACGGCTGCCCCAGCCGTCGCCGGCCGAGATGGACCTGCCCGTCGTGATGGACGCCCTGTCCGACCCGATCCGGCTGTCGATCCTGCACCGGTACCTGGTCGACGCCGCCGGCGGGGAACGCTCCTGCGGCTGGGTCGGCATCGACCGCCCGAAGTCGACGCTCACGCACCACTTCCGTGTCCTCCGCGAAGCCGGGCTCCTCGAGCAGCACCTGGAGGGACTGACCCGGGTCAGCCGTGTCCGGACCGAGGACGTCCAGCAGCGTTTCCCCGGCCTGCTCGACCTCGTGCTCGACTGGCAGGTGCCGGTGGGACTCGTGCGCGCCGAGGCCGTCGCGTGAGCGGGGGGACCCAGCGGCACCGACTGCCGACCGTCGTCGCCGACCCCGTCGTGACGTCGGCGCTCGCCGCGGACCTCGCCGCCGCCGGCTACACGGTCGAGGGTGTCGACGCGCTCTGGGGGAGCGAAGCGGCGGCAGCGCTGCACCGCGGCACCCGGGTCGCGGCCCTCCGCGCGCTCGCCGAGCGCCCGACCACACCCCTGTCCACGATCGCCACGCTGTTCGTGCTCGGACTGCCGGTGCCCCGCGCCGACGCCGAGGCGGCCTTCCCGACCACCGGCGTCGACGCGCTCGTCACGGCCGGCGTGCTGCGGACGGACACGGACGGCATCGCCCCCGCCCTCGACCTCCGCCCGTACGCCTTCGTCGACGACCTCGGCGCCGGCAGCTGGTGGATCGCGTCCGACCTGGGTGAACTCGCCCTCGGGCACGCCATCAGCGAGGAACACGTCCTCGGCATCGGCGGTGCCACCACCACGCTCAGCGGGCTACAGCTGCCCGTGCCCGTGCGACGGGTGCTCGACCTCGGCACCGGCTGCGGCATCCAGGCCATGCACGCCCGCCGCTTCGCCGACACCGTCGTCGCGACCGACATCTCCGCCCGCGCCCTCGACATCGCCCGGTTCAACGCGCAGCTCAACGACGTCGACGGCATCGACTTCCGCCTCGGCTCCCTGTTCGAGCCGGTCGCGGGCGAGCGGTTCGACCGGATCGTGTCGAACCCGCCGTTCGTCATCACGCCCCGGCGCGAGGGCGTCCCCGCCTACGAGTACCGCGACGGCGGGATGGTCGGCGACGCCCTCGTCGAGACCGTGCTCCGCGGACTCGAGGACCACCTCGAGCCCGGCGGGACCGCGCAGCTCCTCGGCAACTGGGAGTACCGCTGGGGGAGCGACGGTCTCGACCGCGTGCGCTCCTGGTTCGACGACGCCGACCTCGACGTGTGGGTGGTCGAGCGGGAGCGCGAGGACCCACCCGCCTACGCCGAGACCTGGATCCGCGACGGCGGCACGAAGCCCGGTACGCCGGAGTTCGACGCGCTCGTCGACGCGTGGTTGGACGACTTCCGCGACCGGCACGTCACCGGTGTCGGCTTCGGCTACGTCGTGGTCCGCCGGGGAGGTCCGTCCGGCCTCCGCCGCTTCGAGCGCGTCGCGGAGACGCTCGGGTCGAACCCCGCCGGGCTCGGAGCCACGATCGCACGGGCGCTCGACGCGGTCAGCTGGCTCGCCGCCCACGACGACCGGTCCTTCGCCGCGGCACACCTCCGCGTCGCCGGAGACGTCACCGAGGAACGGCACTACTGGCCCGGCAACGACGACCCCACGGTCATGACGCTCGTGCAGGGCGGCGGGTTCGGCCGCCGGATCGACGCCGACACCGCGCTCGCCGCGTTCGTCGGGGCGGCAGACGGGGAGCTCGCCGTCGGTCAGATCGTCGGCGCGATCGCCCAGCTCACCGACGTCGACGAGGTGGCACTCTCGGCGGACCTGTTGCCGCGCCTCCGTGACCTGGTGCTCGACGGGCTGCTGCTCCCCGCCTGAGGGGTCAGCGGCGCCAGGTGTGCTCGGGGGCGTAGCCGAGGAGCTCGCGGGCCTTGTCGGAGGACAGCAGCGAGCTGACGCCGTCGATGTCGGCACGGCGCTCGACGTCCGGCAGGTACTGCTCGACGAGCTCCAGCGTCGGGGTGTCCATGACGGTGTCGGGGCTCGCGATGATGAACGCCTCGAACCCGGTCAGCTCGCTCTCGACGGCCTTCCGCACGGCCTGGGCGCCGTCGCGGGAGTCGATGTACGACCACAGGTTGAAGGTCTTCGCCTCCGGGGTCGCGTCCCACGGGAACGCCGGGTAGTCGGTTTCGTCCATCACGTTCGAGAAGCGCAGACCGATCATCTTCAACTGCGGGTCCCAGTGGGTGAAGTGGCGGGCCATCTCCTCCTCGACGGCCTTCCCGAGCGAGTACGACGACTGCGGGCGGACCGCGAACTCCTCGTCGACGGGCAGGTAGGGCGGGTGGTGCTCGCCCATCGGGATCCCCAGGAGCGTCTCACTGGAGGCCCACACCACGTTCCGGATGCGGGCCGCGCGGGCAGCGTGGAAGACGTTGATCGACGCGGTCACGTTGTTCGTGATGAGTGCGACGTCCGGCACCTGGCCCGGCGCCGGCACTGCGCCGAGGTGCACGACGGCGTCGACCGAGTCGTAGCGGTCGTCGACCCCGATCAGGGTGTTGAGGACCTGGCCGTAGTCGGTGAGGTCGGTGCGGACGAACTGCACCCGCTCGGGCTTGTCCGGCGAGGGCACCCGGTCGATCAGCACGACGTCGTAGCCGTGCTCGTCCAGGTCGCGGACCACCGCCCGTCCGAGCTTGCCGCTGCCACCGGTCACCACTACACGCGTCATCGCGTCACTCCACCTCGTCGTCGAGACCCCGGGTCGGGTCCGGTCCATCCTGCACCGCGGGCGGTGGACGTGACCAGGTACCGGCGGTACCCGTGTCGTGGGGACGGGGCGGGCCTCCCGGCCGTCAGGAGCCGGCCGTGACCTGCGCCATCGCGAGGCGGGTGACGAGCTCGACGTGCTCGGCCATGTCCCGGGTCGGGTCGTACAGCCACTGGATCTGCATGCCGTCGGAGGTGGCGAGCAGGACGCTCGCGAGTTCCTCGGGGTTGAGGTCGGCGCGGAGCCGGCCGTCCTGCTGCATCCGGCGGAAGTCGTCCGTCATGCGGTTGCGCGTGGTCTCGTAGCGCTCGCGGAAGTAGGCGTGCGCCGGGTGCTCGGGATCGGTCGCCGCCGCGGCGGACAGGTTCACGAACATCTGCACGAGGCCCGGGACCTCGGCGTTGTGCCGGACGACCGCGGCGAGGAGCGCGGCGGGGTCCGGGGCGTCCCACTGCGCGGCGTTGTCCAGGTCGTCACGGCGGCGGAGGATCGCGACCCAGAGCTCGTCCTTCGAGTCGAAGTAGTGCAGCAGACCCGCCTGGGTGAGCCCGACGGCGTCGGCGATGTCCTTGATGCTGGTGCGCCGGAACCCCTGGGTGGCGACGAGCTCCAACGCGACGGAGAGGATCTCCTCGCGCTTGGCGATGCCCTTCGCGTACGAACCCCGTCGTGCCATGGCGAGAGAGTACCGCCCCGCGCCGGAACCAGAAACCGAGCGCTGGTAGGGATTGGTGCTAGCGTGAGGACACTGCCGACGACGGCGCTCGGCGGTACGTCTCCGACGGAAGGAACGCCCCCGTGACCACCACCTCCGCAGCCTCCGACCCGCTCCTGGAACGCATCGACGCGCTCCTCGACCGGCTCACCACCGAGCAGAAGGTGCAACTGCTCACCGGCCGTGACTTCTGGACGACCTGGCCGGTCGAGGAGATCGGACTCCGCCGGATCCTCATGTCGGACGGGCCCTCCGGCGTGCGCGGCGAGGTCTGGGACGAACGGGACCCGTCGCTGAACCTGCCGTCCGCGACCGCGCTGAGCGCGTCGTGGGACCGGGCGATCGCGAAGCGCTACGGCGGGGCGGCCGCCGTGGAGGCCCGGCGCAAGGGGGTCGACGTCGTGCTCGGTCCGACGATCAACCTGCACCGCTCACCGCTCGGTGGACGCCACTTCGAGGCGTTCAGCGAGGACCCGGTGCTCACCGCCGAGCTGGCCGCCGCCTACGTCGAGGGCGTCCAGGAACACGGCGTCGCGGCGACGCCGAAGCACTACATCGCGAACGACTACGAGACCGACCGCTTCACCGCCTCGACCGAGGTCTCCGAGCGGGCACTGCGGGAGCTGTACCTGCTCGCGTTCGAGAAGACGGTCACCGAGGCGCACGCCTGGGCGGTGATGTCGTCGTACAACGCGGTCAACGGGGTCACCGCGTCGGAGAACGACCTGCTCGAGACGCCGTTGAACTCGGAGTGGGGTTTCGACGGGGTCGTCGTGTCGGACTGGACCGGGGTGCGCTCCGTCGAGGCGGCGAAGGCGTCGCAGGACCTCGCGATGCCGGGGCCGAACCCGTGGTGGAGCGAGGGACCGCTGCTGGCCGCGGTGGAGTCCGGCGAGGTCCCGATGGCCGCGATCGACCGGAAGGTGCGCCGGATCCTCCTGCTCGCGGCCCGGGTCGGGGCGCTGTCGGGCGTGGACGACGCGACACCTGCCGGTGCCGGTGCCAGCGCTCCCTCGGTCGAGGACGGCGTCGCCTTCGTGCGCGAGGCCGAGGCGGAGGGCACGGTCCTCGCCCGCAACACCGGCGTTCTGCCCCTCGACCCCGCCGCGGTGTCGCGCATCGCGGTGATCGGGCACAACGCCGACCAGGCCCGGACGCAGGGCGGCGGCTCGGCGACGGTCGTGCCGGAGTCGGTCGTGTCCCCGCTCGACGGGATCCGCGCCGCGTTCCCGGCGGCGTCGGTCGAGTACGCGATCGGGGCCGTCGTCCAGGAGGGCATCGCCGAGTTCCCGCTCGACACCATCACGAACCCGGTCACCGGGGAGCCCGGCGCGCGGATCGCCTTCGTGCACGAGGGCGCCGAGCTGTACACCGAGGACCGTCGGGCCACGGCGCTGTTCTGGTTCGGCGGTGACGCCCCCACGCGCGAGGCCGACCGCCTCGACGTCGCCACGACCTGGACGGCGCCGCAGGACGGCTCCGTGCGGATCGGCATCGGTGCGGCCGGGCGTTCCCGGATGTGGATCGACGGCGAGCTCCTGCTCGACGCGGACGTGCCGTACGAGGGCGACCAGCTCGGCGCCGCGTTCCTCAACCCGCCGGCGCGCTCGGTCCCCGTCACCGTGACGGCCGGGCAGCGGGTCGCGATCCGCATCGAACACGACATCGTGCAGGACGAGGCGCTCGGCGGTGTCCTCGCTTACCAGTTCGGCACCGAGCCATCCGACGACGACCCGGCCGACCTCATCGCAGCCGCGGTGTCCGCCGCGTCGCAGACCGACGTCGCGATCGTGGTCGTCGGCACGAACAGCCGGGTCGAGTCCGAGGGGTACGACCGGACGTCCCTCGCGCTGCCCGGGCACCAGGACGACCTCGTCCGTGCGGTCACCGCGGCCAACCCGGCCACGGTCGTCGTCGTGAACGCCGGCTCGCCCGTCGAGATGCCGTGGCGCGACGACGTCGCCGCGGTGCTCCTCACCTGGTTCGGCGGGCAGGAGTACGGCAACGCGCTCGCCGACGTCCTCACCGGCGCCCGCGAGCCGGGCGGTCGGCTGCCGACCACGTGGCCGGCCGCGACGGCGGACGTCCCGGTGCTCGACGTCACCCCCGTCGACGGGCGGGTCGCCTACGACGAGGGCGTCCACATCGGCTACCGGGCCTGGCTGCGGGCGGACACCGAACCGGCCTACCCGTTCGGGCACGGCCTCGGTTACACCACGTGGACGATCGACGGCCTCGCGTCGACGCCGACCGTCACCGAGGGCGATGCCGTGGTCGTCACGGCGACGGTGACGAACACCGGCGACCGCGCCGGCAAGCACGTCGTGCAGGTGTACGCGTCCCGGGCGGAGTCGGCCGTCGACCGACCGGTGCGGTGGCTCGTCGGGTTCGCCCCGGTGCGTCTCGACGCGGGAGCCTCGACCGAGGTGTCCGTCGAGGTCCCCGCCCGTGCGTTCGCGTACTGGGAAGGCGGGCGTGACGGGCGCTGGGTCCACGAACGCGGCACCGTCACGCTGCACATCGGCGCGTCCGTCGTCGACGAAGCCGGACGGACCTCCCTCGAACTGGAGTGACTGGCGACGCCTGTGGATCCGTCCACTTTCCGCACCGGCCGGATCGGGGCCAGTACGATCGTCGATGCGTCAGCCGGCTGGTTACCGGCGGCGCCCGCATCGATGACGGACTGCCGAGTGAGCGCCGCGGCCTCCTGATCCGGCCGATGACGCCCCGGCGGTCCTGATGCGGTCAGATGCGCCCCCGCACCCGGTGCGAGGGCGCATCCTCGTTCGCTGCGAACTGTGTGACAACGCACTCGCTGGGTGGAACGATGGTCCGACCATCCCGTGTGGATCAGGGACGGGATGGTCGTCCGGCGGGGGAGCCCACGGAACTCACCACACCGTGGGTCCCGCTGGATGCCCGGATCAGCGCCCGGAGTGCTCGCCGGTCCCGGGCCTCACGTCCGTCACGCCGTGCGCACCGCAGGCGCGATCTCCTCGGCGACGATCCGCAGGATCCGCTCGTGGGAGGCCCGGTCCCCGTTGGCCGGGAGGGTCACGACGAGTTCGTCGGTCGCCGACACGGCCGGGTCGGCGAGCAGCGCGTCGACGATCGCGGTCGGCTCGCCGGAGAGCACCCTGCTGAAGCGGAACGGCGGGCCGGAGAGCGGCCGACCCTCGTCGTCCATGCCGGAGGCGTACCCGGTGAGGAACTCCTCGTGCGCGGCGCGGTCGGCGTCGTCGAGCAGTGGGACGATGATCCGGCCCACGGCGACCTTCGGCGTGCGGTCCGGGTGCAACTCGGCGAACCGGCCACGGTAGGCGGCGATCTGATCGGCCTGCGCCTCGGCGAACGGCGCGCCGGTGTCCTCGGTGTTCAGCGTCGAGCAGTGCAGCAGCAGGCCCTTCTCGGCCGTCTTCACCGCAGTGCCCATGCTGCCGCCGCCCCACCAGACACGGCCCAGCAGGTCGGGGCTCTGCGGCTGCAGGGTGAGCTCGGCACCGGCCGGGATGGACTCGTAGCCCTTCCCGGCGGAGCCCAGCGCGTCGCCGTGCAGGACCTCGAGCAGTCGGGCAGCGCGGGCCTCGGCCTCGTCGCGGAACGAGCGCTCCGCGGCGCCGAACACCGGGTCGAGGATGGGGCCGTACCCGGCGATCCCGGTGCTGATGCCGAGCTGCACCCGACCGCCGCTGAGCAGGTCCACCGTGCTGGCGTCCTCGGCGAGACGGACCGGGTCCTCGTACCGCATGCCGAGGACGGCCGTGCCGAAGCCGATCGTGCTCGTCCGCTGGGCGGCCGCGGCGAAGAACGTCATCGGGCTCGTCAGGAAGGGCTCGAAGTGGCGTCCGCGGACCCACCCGGTGCCGTAGCCGAGCGCCTCGGCGGTCTCGAACAGCCGGAGGCCGTCCTCCAGGGCGCTGGCGGCACCCGGGGTGCCACCGTGGTTCGGGACGAAGGAGAGGAAGCCGAGTTCGCGCACGGATGCAGTCTATGCGGGCGTATAGATCTGCGGAAGGTGCGGGGGCTGTCCAGCGGATGCGGGCCTCCCGGGACCGCTGACGCGTGGTGCTGGGAGGATGGGGACATGACCGACGTCTCCACCGCCCCTCCGCTCGTCGCCGCACTGCCGGCGGCAGAGGGCGGTGTCGTCGACCCCGACGCCGTCTACCTGGCCTTCGCCGAGTGGGCCGCCTCCGGTGGTCGGCCGCTCTACCCCGCCCAGGACGAAGCGCTCATCGAACTCGTCTCCGGCGCCAACGTCGTCCTGAGCACGCCGACCGGCACCGGCAAGTCCCTCGTCGCAGCCGGCGCACACTTCGCGGCGCTCGCCGAGGGCAAGCGGAGCTACTACACCGCCCCGATCAAGGCGCTCGTCTCCGAGAAGTTCTTCCAGCTCGTCGACCTCTTCGGCGCGCAGAACGTCGGCATGGTCACGGGCGACTCGGCCGTCAACGCCGATGCGCCCATCGTCTGCTGCACCGCCGAGATCCTCGCGAACCTCGCACTCCGGCAGGGCCCCGACGCCGACGTGGACGTCGTCGTGATGGACGAGTTCCACTTCTACGGCGACGCAGACCGCGGGTGGGCGTGGCAGGTGCCGCTGCTCGTGCTCGACCGCGCGCAGTTCCTGCTCATGTCCGCCACCCTCGGCGACGTCACCTCGATCGCCGACGACCTCTCGCGACGCACCGGCCGTCCCACCGCACGGGTCACCGGCGTCTCGCGTCCCGTCCCGCTCGCCTACGAGTACGTCATGACGCCGGTGCAGGAGACCGTCGAACGCCTGCTCGACGAGCGCAAGGCGCCGGTGTACATCGTGCACTTCGCCCAGGCGGCGGCGCTCGAGCGGGCGCAGTCGCTCATGTCCGCCAAGGTCGCCAGCCGTGAGCGCCGCGACGAGATCGCCGAAGCCATCGCCGGCTTCCGCTTCAGCGCCGGGTTCGGGCAGACCCTGTCCCGCCTGATCCGCGCGGGCATCGGGGTGCACCACGCCGGCATGCTGCCGAAGTACCGCCGCCTGGTCGAGCAGCTCGCGCAGCGCGGGCTCCTGCCCGTGATCTGCGGGACCGACACCCTCGGCGTCGGCATCAACGTCCCGATCCGAGCGGTGCTCTTCACCGGGTTGACGAAGTTCGACGGCACGAAGATGCGGCAACTCTCCGCGCGCGAGTTCCACCAGATCGCCGGCCGTGCCGGTCGCGCTGGCTACGACACCGAGGGTGACGTCGTCGCGGAGGCCCCGGAGCACGACATCGAGAACGCCCGCGCCGTCGCCAAGGCCGGTGACGACCCGAAGAAGAAGAACAAGATCAAGCGGAAGAAGGCGCCCGAGGGATTCGTCTCCTGGGGGCAGGCGTCGTTCGAGCGCCTCATCGCCGCCGAGCCCGAGCCCATGGTGTCGCGGATGCGGATCACGCACGCGATGGTGCTGTCCGTCGTCGCCCGCGGCGGGGACGCCTTCGAGGACGTCCGCTCGCTCGTCTTCGACAACCACGAACCGCGAGCGCGCCAGCTCGCGATGGCCCGGCGGGCGCTCACCATCGCCCGGACCCTGATCAACGCCCGGGTGATCGAGAAGGTGGACGGGACCTACCGGCTCACCGTGGACCTGCAGGCGAACTTCGCGCTGAACCAGCCGCTGTCACCGTTCGCGCTCGCCGCCTTCGAGCTGCTCGACCCCGAGTCGCCGACCTTCGCGCTCGACATGGTGTCGATCGTCGAAGCCACCCTCGACGACCCGCGCGCGATCCTGTCGCAGCAGCAGTTCAAGGAGCGCGGCGAAGCGGTCGCCCGGATGAAGCAGGAGGGCATCGAGTACGACGAGCGGATGGAGCTCCTCGAAGAGGTCACCTGGCCGAAGCCGCTCGACGAACTCCTCACCGCCGCCTACGAGAGCTACGCGGACGAGCAGCCCTGGGTGCTCGACTTCTCGCTCTCGCCGAAGTCCGTCGTCCGCGACATGTACGAGCGGGCGATGACCTTCGGCGACTACGTCCGGTACTACCAGCTCACCCGATCCGAAGGGCTCGTGCTGCGGTACCTGTCCGACGCCTACCGGACCATGCGGCAGACGATCTCGGACGAACACCGCACCCCGGAGCTCGACGACCTCATCGAGTGGCTCGGAGAACTCGTGCGCCAGGTCGACTCCTCGCTCGTCGACGAGTGGGAGGCGCTGATGAACGGGGACATCGCGCTCGCCGAGGCCGAGCACGAGGAGATCGCCCCGCCGCAGCCCGCCCGCTTGACCGGCAACGTCCGGGCGTTCCGGGTGCTGGTCCGCAACGCCCTGTTCCAGCGGGTGCTCCTCGCGGCCCGTGACGACATCGAGGGCCTCGGCGAACTCGACGCCACAGCCGGGTTCGACCAGCACGCGTGGGACAACGTGCTCGAGGAGTACTACGACGAGCACGACACGATCGGCATCGACGCCGAAGCCCGCTCCATGCAGTACCTCGTGCTCTCCGAGCAGGGGCGGACCTGGCGCGCGCGGCAGATCTTCGCCGACCCGGCGGGCGACAAGGACTTCGGGTTCTCGGCGACGATCGACCTCGACGCGTCCGACGAGGCGGGGGAGGCCGTCGTCCGGGTCACCGAGATCGGTCGCTTCGACGGGTGGGCAGAGGTCGACGTCGACTGAGCGTGCCGAGGCCTCCGAGGAACGCACCGGTCGACGGTCCGGAACGCGCGTCGAGCGCGACGGGTAGGTTCGGCGGCAGCCCGACGGAAGGAACCCCTCATGCGCATCGGCTCCAGCATCGCCCTGATCGTGATCGGCGCGATCATCGCGTTCGCGGTCGATTACCAGATCGCAGGCATCGACCTGAAGCTCATCGGCTACATCCTCATCGCAGCCGGGATCATCCTGCTCATCATCAGCCTGGCGGTCGGGTTCGGTGCCCGTCGCACCACGACCACGACCCGGAGCGGGGTCGATCCGGCCTCCGGCGAGCAGATCACCCGGCAGGACCGCCGCGACGGCACCTACTGACACCAGCAGCGCGAACGACGAGGGCGGGACCGACCGGTCCCGCCCTCGTCGTTCGTCCGGGTGCTGTGCGGCTGCTGCCCACGCGACCGGCTGTGCGAGCGGCTGGCTGCGCGTGCTCGGCTCAGAAGAGCGTCGCGGGTGGGACGGCCTCGGGCAGTGCGTCCGGCTCCGGGACGTCGACGCCCGGCCAGCCGGGCCCCGTCGGCACCTCGGTGCGGTTCTGGTACGCGGTCGCTGCACCCCGGGCGCGGACGTCCGCAGCTTCGTTCATCTCGTGGCCCATGTGCCCGCGGACCCACTCGAAGGTGACCTTGCGGCCCTGGAGCTCGGCGTCGAGTTCCTTGATGATCTCGACGTTCAGCACGGGCTTGCCGTCGGCCTTCCGCCAGCCCTTCCGCTTCCACCCGGCGAGCCACTCGGTGCAGGCCTTGATGGCGTACTGGCTGTCGCAGAGGATGTGCAGGGGTTCGCCGGTGTCCTTGGTCGCACGGAGGAGCTGCAGGACCGCGGTCAGTTCGCCCTGGTTGTTCGTCCCGCGGGGCCATCCGCCGGCTGCCCATCGGTCGTCGTCCACGTACCAGGCCCAGCCGGCGGGGCCTGGGTTGCCGAGGGCTGAGCCGTCTGCGGCGGCGACGATCGTCACGGTGGGACCTCCTGGTGGTGGCGAGTGCCCGACGAGCGTAACGGACCTGTCGGGCGGGGCGTGCCTCCCGGCCGTCGGCGGGGGACGGTGCCGGGGTCGCGTCCCGCTGCGCTCGTCGCACCCTGTCGCGACGGGGCTCGTCGCATCCTGTCGCGACGGGGCGCGTCGTCCGCGGCGGGGCGCAACCGGACCGAGGATCAGCGGCCGCTCACCTGACGGAGCGCGGCGACGAGGGCGTCCCCGTCGGCGTCGTCGTAGAGCGCGAAGTTCTCGCGTGCGCCGGGTGCGCCGTCGAGCCCGGTGTTCGCGTACTGCTGTGCCGCCGCTCTCCCGCCGTAGAAGAGGGTGTCGAGGTCGCTGACGTCGTCCCACTGGACCGTGACGTGCCCCGGTGATCGGTCGACGTACCAGTCGGTGCGTCGGGCATCGGTCTCGCGGGTCCTGCGGCCGTTCGTGATGAGGACACGCTCCGTCGTCACGGCGTACACGTCGGTGCGTTTGCGGTGGCGCTTCACGGCGAAACGGCCGACGAGCATGTGCAGACCGACCAGGACGAACGCGGACAACAGCGCGATCACCACTGGGTGGGCGTGGGACCGTGCGGCACCCACGAGGCCGATGGTGACCACGGTGGTGAAGAAGGCACTGAAGGGGATCAGGTACCGGTCGGCGTCGACGAACATCCGGCGCGGGTCACTCTGGCCGGCCCAGAGGATCTGCTCGCCCGGACGGAGCAGCCGGTCCACGAGGTCGTGCGCGGCCCCGACGTGACCGACGGCGGGACCATCGGGCGCTGGGTCGTCAGCGCCGGGCATCGTCGGGTCGTCGGTGCACGGATGCGGCATCGAGGGCCTAGACCAGCGCCTTGCCGTCGAGCACGTCGTAGAACCCGAACAACCGTGGGCCAGCGATGCCGTCGAGGCCCGAGTTCGCGTACTGCGCGGCGACCGAGGTCGAACGCCCGAAGAGCGAGCCGGCACCGCCCCGGTCCTGCCACTCGACCGAGACGTGTCCCCACGACCGGTTGATGGTGCGGTCCGTCCTGGAGATGTCGGTCTCGCGGGTGTTCGAGCCCGTCGTGACGAATGCGCGGCGATCGGTCACGGCGTAGACCTCGGTGCGCTTGCGGTGCCGCTTGACGAGGAACCGACCGGCGATGAGGTACAGACCGGCCGCGACGAACACGGCGCCGAAGAGCGGGAAGAACCACGGCGCTCCGCTGGTCAGGACGCCGACCTCCCAGAAGATCGCGAAGCCGCCCCACAGGAGGCTGAAGGGAACGAGGAAAGCATCACGCGCGCCGAACAGGCGGGCTGGGTCGCTCTGCCCCACCCACAGCAGGCGCTCGCCGGGACGGAGCTCGTCGGAAGCGAGGGCACGAGGATCGATCACCCTTCGACGGTACCGATGCGAGCGCGGCGCCGTTGTGCCCCGATCGAGCCGGTGCCCTGGGAGCCGATCGCCCTCCGCCGCCTACCGTTCTGGAAAACGGGAGGAAGCACCATGAGCAACGACATCGCAGGCCCCGAGCACTCGGACGACCGGGACCGCTCGGACGCCCTGACCTCGGCCGCACACAGTGACGACGTCGACGGTGTCAGTGGCAGCGAGCAGCGGGCCGCCGACACGTCGTACAGCCCCTCGAGCGAGCGGGAGATGGACGCGTCCCAGACGAAGCAGCGGGACGACGCGGACCTGCGCGAGGACGGTATCGACCCCTCGCGGATCGTCGCTGCCCCCGGCACCGGTGGCGCCGACGACGCCGGTGACATCGAGCCGGAGCCGGGCGACCTGAACCTGCCGTGGCAGTCCGAGGAGGACCGCCAGGGCTGATCGCTGGGCGGGCCGTCAGGACGCGGGTCTGTCCGCCAGGACGCGGGCCCAGGGTCCGTCCGTCAGGACACCGAGTCCGGGTGGGAGCCCGTTCGCTGCCCGGACTCGAGTCCGGCGATCGCGGCGAGCTCGTCGTCCGTCAGCACGAACCCGTCGACGTCGAGGTTCGACCGGATGCGCGCCGGCGTGACCGACTTCGGGAGGACGACGACGCCCTGCTGCACGTTCCACCGCACGAGCACCTGGGCGACGCTCGCCCCGTGCGCGTCGGCGATGCCGGTGAGGACCGGTTCCTCGATGAGGCGTCCGCGGCCGAGGGGCGACCACGCCCCGGTGACGATGCCGTGCTGGTCGTGGAAGGCGATGAGCTCGCGCTGTGGCAACCACGGGTGCCGTTCGACCTGGTTGAGCGCCGGGACCTCGCCCGTCTCGTCGATGATGCGTTCGAGGTGCGGCACCTGGAAGTTCGAGACCCCGATGCTGCGCGCCCGTCCGGACTCCTGGAGTTCGACGAGCGTGCGCCAGGTCTCGACGTAGCGGTCGTTGGCCGCGGCGGGCCAGTGGATGAGGTAGAGGTCGACGGCGTCGAGGCCCAGGCGGTCGAGACTGGCGTCGAACGCCCGCAGGGTCGCGTCGCGCCCCTGGTGGTCGTTCCACACCTTCGTCGTCACGAAGACGTCGTCGCGGTCGAGCCGGGAGGCCCGGATCGCCTGCCCGACGCCGCGTTCGTTCCCGTACATCTCGGCGGTGTCGACGTGACGGTACCCGGCCTCGAGCGCCAGCCCGACGGCCGTCGATGCCTCGGCGTCGTCGACCTTGTAGACGCCGAAACCGATCGCGGGGATGCTCCGGCCGTCGCGGAGGGGGAACGTGGTGACCATGCACCCATCCTGCCCGGCGTGACGGGGGTGAGCCGAGCCTCCAGGCGGACTGTGGAGAACCGGGGGTTCCGGATCAGGTGGGGAGGTGCACCGGCTCGGTGTCCGGGATGGGGCTGACGTCCCGCCCACGGAGGTCGGGCAGCCAGCTCTTCATCGCCAGGGGCAGCACGACGCCTGCGGCCGCCATGACGGCACCGACCATCAGCCCGCCGCTCGGCCCGTTGCTGTCGATGAGGAAGCCGGCCACGGCGGAACCGCCGGCGGCACCGATGAGCTGCCCGGTGCCCATCCAGCCGTAGGCCTCGGCCGTGTCGGAGAACTTCACGGTCGCCGAGACGGAGCCGAACATCACCGCGAGTGCGGGAGCGATCCCGGCGCCGGCGATGACCAGGGCGATGCAGAGCCACCAGAACGTCGGGTTGCCGACGGCCAGGACGAGGCCGACGAACACGATCAGCATCCGCAGCCAGAGCGTGTTCGGCGAGATCGGGCGGTGGCCGAGCGCCAGGCCGCCGACGAGGGACCCGACGGCGAACACGGCGAGGACGATGCCGGCGTTCGGGCTGCCCTCGCCGAAGACGCTGGTGACGCTGGCCTCGACCGCGGCGCACGCGCCGATGAGCAGCAGGCCGGTCAGGGTCGCGACGACGACGGCCGGGCGCTTCATCACGACGCCGAACGCGCGCTTGGAGCGGGGGATCCGGACGCGTCCGAGTTCGGGGGAGGCGATGAACCACGCCCCGCCGACGAGCAGGAAGACCATGGCGACGACGATGGCCTCGACCGTGCCGATCTGCGTCGCGACGAACGTGGTGATGACCGGGCCGGCGACCCAGATGAGCTCCTGCGCGCTGGCGTCGAGGGAGAAGAGCGGGGTGAGCTGCTTCGACGTCACCATCTTCGGGTAGATGGTGCGCACCGCGGGCTGCACGGGCGGGACGGCCAGGCCGCCGACGAACCCGATGACCACGTAGGCCCAGAGCGGCATCACGAAGAACGCGATGACGCCCATGGTGACGAACGCGACGATGCTCGTGAGGACCAGGACGGGGCGCATGCCCCAGCTGCCCATCCACCGGCTGGTCAGCGGGCCGGCGAGGGCCTGGCCGATGCTCGTGGTCGCGAGGACGAGTCCGGCGGCGCCGTACGAGTGGAAGATGTGCTCGACGTGCAGCAGGTACGCCAGCGACAGCATGCCGAACGGGAACCGTGCGGTGAGTTGTGCGGCGATGACCCGGCCGACCCCGGGCGTCTTCAGCAGGGACCCGTACGCGCTCACGTGTCGAGTGTACGGACCGGACGGACCGCGCCGCAGCGACTGTGGAGAGCGCTGACCCCTGTGTGGGGGAGGGGCGCCCGGAGGCTGTCCGCACAGCGTTCTCAGACACGCCGAGCGGCGGGTCCGTCCACCGGTTTCCACACCCGTGGAGAGGGGCCCCCGACAGGGTGTGGGAAGTGTCGGTGGCGGGTGCGAGAGTGGCGGAAAACCGGGCCTCGCGGGAATCCACAGACTGTGGAGGGCGTTGTGGAGAACTACAGGGGTGTAACACTTCCTCTAGTGGTCCATCCGTCCATCGGGCACTACATGTAGTAGCGTCGTCCACAACACAGCACCAGAACGTCGGGCCTGCAACCGGGCCCAGAACCAGGGGAGATCATGGCCGTCACCGTGTACACCAAGCCGTCCTGCGTCCAGTGCACTGCGACGTACCGCGCCCTCGACAACAAGGGCATCCAGTACGAGGTGCACGACGTCTCCACGGACGAAGCCGCGCTCGAGCACGTCAAGAGCCTCGGCTACATGCAGGCTCCCGTCGTCGTGACCGACGACGACCACTGGTCGGGCTTCCGCCCCGACAAGATCGCCACCCTCAGCGCCGAACTGGCCTGATCCGCGCGGGCCGGTCCGGCCCGCGCACCCCGGCGGTGGGCAGACAGCCTGGAGGCTCGTCCCGCCCCCGCCACACCCCTCCGGTCCGCAGTCCGCACCTGGCAAGGAGCGCACCATGAGCCGCCTCGTCTACTTCTCGAGTGTCTCGGGCAACACCGCCCGGTTCGTGGAGAAGCTCGGCCAGGACGCCGACCGGATCCCGCTCCTGCCGAGCGAACCGTTCCTCCACGCGGACGGCCCGTACGTTCTCGTCCTGCCCACCTACGGCGGCGGCAACGGACACGGAGCTGTCCCCAAGCAGGTCATCAAGTTCCTCAACGACGAACACAACCGGGCGCTGATCCGGGGCGTGATCGTCGGCGGCAACACGAACTTCGGCGAGGCCTACGGTCTCGCGGGCGATGTGATCGCACAGAAGTGCCACGTGCCCGTGCTCTATCGATTCGAACTCTTCGGGACCCCTGACGACGTGTCGGCGGTCAACTCAGGATTGGAAGCATTTTGGACGCAGCAGTTGCAGACGTCGATCTGACGTCGCCGCAGACGGGGATGGACTACCACTCCCTCAACGCGATGCTCAACCTCTACGACGCGAACGGGAACATCCAGTTCGACAAGGATCGTGAGGCGGCCAAGCAGTTCTTCCTGCAGCACGTCAACCAGAACACCGTCTTCTTCCACAACCTGAAGGAGCGGCTGGACTACCTGGTCGAGAACGAGTACTACGAGCAGGCGACGATCGACCAGTACTCGCTCGAGTTCATCCAGCAGCTCAACGACCTGGCGTACTCGAAGAAGTTCCGGTTCCAGACGTTCCTCGGCGCGTTCAAGTACTACACGAGCTACACGCTCAAGACGTTCGACGGCAAGCGCTACCTCGAGCGCTTCGAGGACCGCGTCGTGATGACCGCCCTCGGCCTGGCGCAGGGCAACGAGCAGCTCGCGATCGACCTCGTCGAGGAGATCATCGCCGGCCGGTTCCAGCCTGCGACCCCGACGTTCCTCAACACCGCGAAGGCCCAGCGCGGCGAGCTCGTCTCCTGTTTCCTCCTCCGCATCGAGGACAACATGGAGTCGATCTCGCGCGGCATCAACTCCTCGCTGCAGCTCTCGAAGCGCGGCGGTGGCGTGGCCCTGCTCCTCTCCAACATCCGCGAGGCCGGCGCCCCGATCAAGCAGATCGAGAACCAGTCCTCGGGCATCATCCCCGTGATGAAGCTGCTGGAAGACTCCTTCTCGTACGCGAACCAGCTCGGCGCGCGCCAGGGTGCCGGTGCCGTCTACCTGTCGGCGCACCACCCCGACATCATGAAGTTCCTCGACACCAAGCGTGAGAACGCGGACGAGAAGATCCGCATCAAGACGCTGTCGCTCGGTGTCGTCGTGCCGGACATCACGTTCGAGCTCGCGAAGAACAACGAGGACATGTACCTGTTCTCGCCGTACGACGTCGAGAAGGTCTACGGCGTCCCGTTCGGCGACGTCCCGATCTCCGAGAACTACCGCGCGATGGTCGACGACTCGCGCATCAAGAAGACGAAGATCAAGGCGCGTGACTTCTTCACGACCATCGCCGAGATCCAGTTCGAGTCGGGCTACCCGTACATCGTGTTCGAGGACACGGTGAACAAGGCCAACCCGATCAAGGGTCGGATCAACATGTCCAACCTGTGCTCGGAGATCCTGCAGGTCAACACCCCGACGACCTTCAACGAGGACCTGTCCTACAAGGAGATCGGCAAGGACATCTCCTGCAACCTCGGCTCGCTGAACATCGCGCTGACGATGGACTCGCCGGACTTCGGCAAGACCATCGAGACGGCGATCCGCGGCCTGACCTCGGTCTCGCAGATGTCGCACATCTCGTCGGTCCGCTCGGTCGAGGACGGCAACGACAAGTCGCACGCCATCGGCCTCGGCCAGATGAACCTGCACGGCTACCTCGCTCGTGAGCGCGTCTTCTACGGCTCCGAAGAGGGCATCGACTTCACGAACATCTACTTCTACACGGTGCTGTTCCACGCCCTGCGTGCCTCGAACAACATCGCGATCGAGACGGGGGAGACGTTCGACGGCTTCCGTGACTCGAAGTACGCGTCGGGTGAGTTCTTCGACAAGTACACCGACCAGGTCTGGACGCCGGCCACCCCCCGCGTCGCGTCGCTGTTCGACAACGCGAACATCACCATCCCGACGCAGGACGACTGGAAGGCGCTGAAGGCGTCCATCCAGGAGCACGGCATCTACAACCAGAACCTGCAGGCCGTCCCGCCGACCGGCTCGATCTCGTACATCAACCACTCGACGTCGTCGATCCACCCGATCGCGTCGAAGATCGAGATCCGCAAGGAAGGCAAGCTCGGCCGCGTCTACTACCCGGCGCCGTTCATGACGAACGACAACCTGGACTACTACCAGGACGCGTACGAAATCGGCCCCGAGAAGATCATCGACACCTACGCCGCTGCGACGCAGCACGTGGACCAGGGCCTGTCGCTCACGCTGTTCTTCAAGGACACCGCCACCACGCGCGACATCAACAAGGCGCAGATCTACGCATGGCGCAAGGGCATCAAGACGATCTACTACATCCGTCTCCGCCAGCTCGCCCTCGAGGGCACCGAGGTCGAGGGCTGCGTCAGCTGCATGCTCTGATCGCTGCCGCGATCCACCCTTCGGACTGGAGGCGCGGGGCGACCCCGCCACGCGCCTCCAGTCCGACACCTGTTCCGCTCACCACCATCCGGAAGAAAGCCATGACCCTCACCGACCCGGTCCACGCCACGGGCAAGTCCATCCCGCTGATCAGCGCGGTCAGTGCCATCAACTGGAACCGCATCCAGGACGACAAGGACGTCGAGGTCTGGAACCGGCTGGTCAACAACTTCTGGCTGCCCGAGAAGGTGCCGCTGTCGAACGACGTGCAGTCGTGGAACACCCTCACGCCGGAGGAGCAGCAGCTCACCATGCGGGTCTTCACCGGCCTGACGCTGCTCGACACCATCCAGGGCACCGTCGGCGCGATCAGCCTGATCCCCGACGCGATCACCCCGCACGAAGAAGCCGTCTACACGAACATCGCGTTCATGGAGTCGGTGCACGCGAAGAGCTACTCGTCGATCTTCTCGACGCTCGCCTCGACCCCCGAGATCGACGACGCCTTCCGCTGGTCCACCGAGAACGTGAACCTGCAGAAGAAGGCTCAGATCGTCCTCGACTACTACACCGGTGACGACCCCCTGAAGCGCAAGGTCGCATCGACGCTGCTCGAGTCGTTCCTGTTCTACTCCGGCTTCTACCTGCCGATGTACTGGTCCTCGCGTGCGAAGCTCACGAACACCGCTGATCTGATCCGCCTGATCATCCGCGACGAGGCCGTCCACGGGTACTACATCGGGTACAAGTTCCAGAAGGGGCTCGAGGGCGCCTCCGAGGAGCGCAAGCAGGAGATCAAGGACTACACGTTCAACCTGCTGTTCGAGCTCTACGAGAACGAGGTCCAGTACACACAGGACCTCTACGACGGTGTCGGGCTGACCGAGGACGTCAAGAAGTTCCTGCACTACAACGCCAACAAGGCGCTGATGAACCTGGGCTACGAGCCGATGTTCCCGAAGGAGACGACGGACGTGAACCCGGCGATCCTGTCGGCGCTGTCGCCGAACGCGGACGAGAACCACGACTTCTTCTCGGGGTCGGGCTCGTCGTACGTCATCGGCAAGGCGGTCGTGACTGAGGACGAGGACTGGGACTTCTGAGTCTGGTCTGACTCGTGGGGACGCCCCGCTGGCTTGAGCCGACGTGGCCTGACCTGGTCAGAGAGGCACCGTTGCTGGCCTGTGGCGCGAGTAAAATGGCCAATCTGGCCGAGTGTTGGCCGGTTTCCTGCTGGACGCTCTCCTGCCGGCCGGTCTCTGTTCGGGGTGGTACGGCCTGCGACTGCGTGAAGGAAGTCTGTTGAGAGAGTCAGATGGCTCCGGAACCCGTTAGGCCGAGGTTGCTTCCCGTCGAGCTCGCTCCAGTTCCGTGGCCAGAGGTGAGTTCAGAAGACCCAATTGCGGAAGTAGCGCGTGCGTTAGTGCTGAACCTGCGAGCTGCGATGGCCGACCGCTCGGTCCGCGAAGTGGCCTCCGCTGCGGGCTTGCACCACACGACGCTGCTGAAGGTTTTGGCGGGTCGTGCGTGGCCTGATCTTTCAACGGTTGCGCGACTGGAGGAAGTCTTGCGGACTAACCTTTGGCCTCGACGTTCATTTGTGCCGTAGGTCTCTTCCATGCAGGCCAAAGAGCTGCACTGATCATCTCGGCACGTTCGCTGGGCAGGCGACCTCCGCCCGCATCGAGCGACCGCAACGCCGTGAAGCTCGATGAGTCAGCATCACAGACTCCGACGCTGAGCCGAATCCTCCGCGAGCAACCTCCTAAATCCTCGATTATCGAGACGGTGCGATAGCGAGCTGGGCGACCTCGACTACAGCATCGGAAGGCATGTCCGGGTAATAGTTCTCGCGGAGCTGCTGTGCGAAGACCGGCTGAAGCAGCTGGCAGGACCCCGTCGCCGTCACGAGCTGGATCTCCCGTGTCCTTGAGCGCGAGGCCGACGTCGCCGAGAAGGTTCGGACCAGACCACAAGCGCAGTCTGCCGGCACCGCTGCCCGACCCCGACCTCCCCCGCGCCGATCACGGGCTTGTGGATCGCCAGCACCCTCTCCCGTCGCGGAGCGCTGCGCTGGAGCCCGGAGGGTGGTTGGGAACGAACTGGTTGGCGCACACCTGACCACGACGCCGCCATCGACGCTGCGATGGGCCCGGCTTCACCGATTCCCCTGCAAGACTCCACGACATGAGCGAACCTGTCCCTTGGAAGCACCCGAAGATCGTCGAGCGAGGCGGTCGTATGCGCCCGGACTTCGCCGAGGACCCCAGATTCACCTTCGGGTGGCGGGACATGACCGACGACCTCACCCCGCGTGAGCACGAGTGGCGTTCGTACCGCCGCGACGGCGAAGAGACCGCCCGACTACTGCTCGTGCGCAACTACCCCAGCCACACCGGCGACAGGACCGTTCCTGCAGTGCTGATCGCCGACGTCGAGGTTCGTGAGGACCTGCAGCGCACTGGAGACCATATCGGCACAGCGCTCGTCGACGCGCTCGTTGCGGATTACCGTGACTGGGAGATCTACTTGGGGCCGACCGAGCGCTCGAAGGGGTTCTGGAACCGATTCGGCTGGCCCAAGTGCGACTGTGACGACTGCGACCTGATCGTGCGACGGCCGGCCTCCTAGCTGGGGAACAGCCTCGGAGCGCGCTCGCGCAGCAGGTACCGCTCCATGTCGCCCTGCAGCAGCGGCACGCCTTCCCGCTGCGGGGTCGACTGGTCGGTGTACCAGTAGAGCCGCCGCACCCCGCCGGCGGTGTGATGCTGCGCGACCTGACGAGCCTCCGCAGTGGTGAACAGCCACACGCGGTCCGCTTCCAGGGAGGTGAAGGCGAGCAGCTGCGCAGGGGTGTCGTGCGGGAAGTTCCACCTGATCGCCAACCTTTCCCGCCCGCCGGCGGGCGTGCTGCGCTCCACGGTCTTGACCTGCATCGTGGTCGCCGTTCCCGTCGCTGGCGCGCAGACGACCAGGTCGATTCCCGCATCAGTCGTCAGACGTGCGCTGTCGATGCCGAGCTCGAGCAGTTGGTACTGCACCAGCAGCTCCCCGGCGGCGCCGATGTGTTGCGTCGTTCGGCGTTTCTGCGGGGGGCTCGAGCGTCACCGGGCGGCGATTACTGAGCCGCGGCGTAGGCGTCGCGCACGGCCTGGCTGATGCGTCCGCGCGCTGCAACCTCGTGACCGTTCGCGGCCGCCCACTCGCGGAGCTTCGCCAGCTCGTCAGGGTCCGTGCGGCCAGAGGAGCTTGTCCGGGTGCGAGTCGATCGACCGCTGGTTTTCCGAGCTGCGGCGACGTAGTCCGCGTACGCCTCACGAACCTTGTCGGCGTTCTCGTTAGTCAGGTCGATTTCGTAGTCAGTTCCGTCGAAACCGAACTGCACAGTCTTTCCCGAGCCGTCTTCGATGGTCTCGCCGGTGAGGTCATCAACAAGGGTGGTCGTGATCTTCTGTGCCATAAGGCTCCAATGTTAGGGGTTTCAGACACCCTCTCACGTGACGGAACGCGTGACAGGTAGTGGCGGCGGGTCGTCTCTGGGAAACGAGCTCACCGGCGAACTCATCTCGTCTCACTTGCTTCGCGCGTCCCTGCGGTTTCAGGGGAGAGGCTCGCTTGGACTCAACTGGCTGAGTCCTGCGGCGGTTCCGCTACCTCGGTTTTTTCACTGTGAAGACCATTCCAATAGGGGATGTAGATTAAGCGGAGAAGGAACCACCACGCATAAATGGCGTGCAGGCTCCTTGCTTCACCGTCAGAAAGTAGACCATGCGCTACGTTGTTCCGCAGGTTCGCGCCCGTTGGTCCACCGAACAATGCCCGTAGCTCGAATACGATATCGGCGTCAAGAATATCGATAAGCTCGGCGCGTTCTAGCAGCGTACTGAGGCCCAGCTCATGCTCCGAGTTGTCCTCCTTTATCTGCGTGGTTGCTACCCCAGCGCTGTATAGCGCCGAGCGCACGATGTTCTCCACCTGGGGCGTCAAAAGGTATACGGCGGCGATCCAGTCCTGATTGAATCCCGCAGCTAGCGCACGAGCAACCGATTCATTCCGATCAGCGGGAACCATCGGGGAGCATTCGCTAACAACGCGAATATCGCGCAAACGGATCCTTTGCTCAACTACTAAGACTTCCAGCGCGGGTAGAATTCTGCTTTTGACAACCGCTTGGACGTGCAGATCGAAAAGATTAAGCATCTTCTCCCACTCGTTCGCACGGTATCCGGGCCACGGGCCATCCATGTCTGGAGCGGAGCTGCTGACAACGCGGCCGTCGCCTTCAAGCGTCTGCGAGGACATATGTCCATCAAATATGGAACCCGCGAGGAGGGCTTCGGCGCCTGCTCTTGTCTCAACCTCAGAGAGATAGGGTGCAAGTCCAACGAACAGGGCCGTTGCCCGAGCCGCGTTGTGTCCGCTCATCAGAGCTTGCACTCGCTCAGCATCTTCTCGAAGATCGATGCTTGGCGAGGTGAAAGAGACCATTTCGTCTAGTGCGCTGACCCCTGCCGCCCTGATCTTCTCGGCGAGCTCGACGGCCAGGCCGTCTATCCCGAGCTGTACACGCTGCTTGTTTGGAATCAACCGCAGTCCTTTGAGTGCCGATTGGTAGAGTGACACGGACGCTATAGCGCTGTCAGTGGAGCGGCGTTTTGCTTCGCTCATCCACCATGCGACAACTTTGTGTTGCGCCGCCGCGTAGGCATCTGTGTCCCCGAGACGTCTTCGCATCTTTGCGACCTCTACGAAGAGGTGACGCTGAAGTAGAGAGTCGTTCTCTTCGCTGGCGAGTTCGGAGAGCCTGTCAGTGATCCGCTCCCATTCGCCGCGGTCTGCTTGTCCGGTCTCTGTTATGAGGTCGGCTAAGTCCAGTGCCCGACGTGCATCAGTTGCCGGATCCCAGAATGAGATCGCAAGTTCTTTGTGCGCGTCTTGTAGTTCCTTTCTGAACTTCAGTTGCTTGGCGAGTTGAAGGAAACGAGGCCAGTTTTCGAGAGCATCTATCCAGTGTTCAGTGTGCAGTCCTGCTTTGAACCATTCTGTGACAGCGGTTCTAGCGGCCTCGTATGGTTTGGAGCCGTACTTCCTAATCCACAGGAGGTCGGCAAGCCGAGCGTTTAGCCACGGACTGTCTGATTGCTGCACGAGACCCTCGAGGAACTCAAGATCAGCGGTGGTGAGGTCGTCCGGCAAGAAGGACCGGTGGTCCTCCAGCCGCCACATGGGTGCGTATGGGTCGTAGGTCTGTTCAGTCGCGGGCAGGAGCCAACAGATTGCCCCGAGTAGTGCACAGGATGATGCGGCTTCAGCATCATTTGATTCCGTTGCTTCGTTCGCGAGTTCTATGAATCCGGCGGCCATCGAGTCGTAGTCGGCCTCTGGGGTAGCAACGTTGCGCCAGGTTGTGCGCTCAAGAGCTTCGACTGAGGGCGTTGCTCGTGGCTCGTTCATGCCCGCAGCCTATGCGTATGTTTCGGTTGGATTCGGCGTGGGCTGGCGCCTCGCGAAGATCTGGCCGCCGGCGCTCGGAACAGAGTGCGACGTATCGCGGACTGTTGCGCTCGGACCCTAGCGCGATCGCTCGAGCAGCTGCCGCGATCGGCCTTCGTCAGGCGTTAACGGTGATGCCTAGGCTGATCCACCCGTCGGGAATCGTCTGCAGGTACGCCGCCCGAGCGGCGCCGTAGTTCGGACCGGACGCTTCGTGTGGCTGGATCTCGGTCGACCGGGCAACGGCCCGGACGGTGATGTTCCCGGCCGCGGTCGAGCTCAGCGTGTTCGTCTGCACGACGTCGTACCCGGTGAGCTCTAGGCCGTCGACGGCGCGGGCCCGGGCGGTGCTTTGGTCGTCTCCGTGGCCGTCGGCGGGGATGGTGTTCGTGGAGCGGATCGTGCCGCGGACGGTGGTCATACACAGATCCTGCAGCGCGAGCCGACACCGCCGGTCGTCGCCGGAGCGAGGGGAACCGCCTAGGCTCCGCGCCATGAAGGCCGACGACCGCGATGCGCTGCAGTGGCTCACGGTCGAAGAACTCGCTGCCCGTCGACGTCAGCTCGTGAGGGAGTACGACTGCGAGCTACGCGGGTCGCTACCCGATGCTGACCGTGTAGCCGAGATTTGGGCTGAGGCCGACGCGATCGCCGCTGTGCAGCGGGGCCAGCGGTAGCGGTTCGACGCCGCACCACGTGTCGCGACGGCAAGCGAGTCCGTAACCGGCAAGGTGAGGGAATGGCACTTAGCGACTCAGACCACGGTGAGATGAGAAACAAGCTTGGCGCGCTAGGCCCCGCGCTCCGGCTAGCGGCTAGTAAGGCCAAGCCGAGGGCAGCGGCTGAACTCGAGCTCATGGCGGTCAAGGCGGACGAGGAGTGGGAGACCATCGGACACGACCCAGACCTGCAGGTTGCCAACTTCATCCGACATCTTCTGTCCAGCGTGATCCTTTTCAAGAAGGCAACCGGGCCGGAGTGGTGGAGGGCTCGAGACCTGGCGAAGAGCATGGACGAGTGGATGTCGGGCTTGCCGCTCTAACGTAGGATCCGCGCGCTCAAGACCGTCAGCCTGGATGATTCCGCACGACATGACACCGCGAATAGCGGTTGCATCCCGCGGTAGTTGGCACTTTCCCCGGCTTGGCTTCAACGGGCGCGCGGGCTGCATCGACTGATCACCAGCGAAGTGCCCGGTAGCGGGGCCATCGCCGGGCGGGTCTGTTGAGACGCCGAGACCCCCGGATTCTCGCGGGTGCCGGCAGCGACGGTGATGTGTGCGGGAGCCCGTCGGCTATTGAGGCGGGTCGGCGGGGCCAGTGTGGTCGTCACATCAGCGTGTAGTGCATGCCCATGGCGCTGCGGACTTCGTCGAGGGTCGTCTCAGCAATGACGTTCGCGCGTTCGACCCCGGCTTGCAGCACGTCCATCACGGCCGATCTATCCCGTGCGAGTTCTGCTCGGCGTCGGCGATGCGCAGCGAAGTAGTCGTTAATGGTGTCGGCGGCCACTCGCTCCAGCTCGGCGGCGCCTCGAGACCCGATCTGCTCTGCGACCAGCTCGGGGGTCTGGATGGTCGTTCAGCACACGCGACACGGTCACGTGCCAAACCCCTGCTGCCCGGGCGACGTCGATCATCCCGGGCGCCCGCTCCGTTGAGGCGGCAGCATCCCGGCGGTACCCGAGCTGGACGATCGCCTTCGACTCGGGCTCGCGTCTCTGGTCGGACCGATGGTTGCCCGTTCAGGACGCGCGAGACTGTGCCGTGCCGTCGAAGGCTCGCCAGCAGGAGCGCGCCGACCCCGCCGTGAGCGACGAACACGATGCTGTGCTCCGGAGTCTGCGCCGCGAGGCGCCGGACCGCACGCTCGACCCGGTCCTGAGCGTCGACGGCCCGTTCCCACCCGCGGACGGATCGCTGCGGCTCCGCGAAGAACGCGTCGACGGTCGGTTCGAACTCGCTCGGGTCGAGGTAGCCGGTCGCGCTGCGGTCCCTCTCGCCGAGGTCCTCGTCGACCTCGAACTCCGCGCCCCAATGCCCGGCGATGACCTCGGCGGTGTCCAGGGCCTTCCGCTCGCTGCTGCTGACGATGCGGAGGGGTTGCGGGAACAACGCCGCGATGCGTGCGGCGCGGGCCCGTCCGACCGGTGACAGCCCCCAGTCCTGAATGCGGACGGCTGGGTCGACGATCCCCTCGGGATGCGATACCCACGTGCACAGCATCGCTCGGCCGTAGCAAGGTCGGGGCTGGCGAGCGGGCGCGCGTCAGAGCCCTCCAGCGTCACGCGGACCGGTCGTGTCCCGGACCTGGACGTCCGGCGCACTGTCGGTGTTCCAGCGGAACAGCACGAGATGCCAGAGCCCTGGACGTTTCCTCGACGGGTCGATCAGTCCGTCGGCGCCAGGCGCTACGAGGCGGTCTCGGAAGAGCCACGAGGCCGGGACACCACCGTCGGCGACGATCTGCTGCCACGGAGCGGTCGCATCCTCGAGGTCGACCCCGGCTGCGGACCGAGCCGCCGGGTCGCGGAAGTCGACGATCCGGGACGCCGTCACGTCGACCTCGACGATCACCGGCGCCGTGGCACGGATCTCCGGGTGGGCCAACAGCGCTGCTTCCCCGCCCTCGACGGACGAGCTGAGGTACAGCGTGGGCTCGTCAGCGCGCGAGTACCGGCCGGCTGTCCGTGATCCTCCGATGGCGGATGCGCGGAAGCGCGGGTCCACCGCGCGGAAGAAGGTGCCGCGCAGCTCCGGTACGAAGATGCCTCGGTCGTCGCTCTCGAGAGCATCCTCGCGCCGCTCACGCCGGCGGCGTCGTTCCCGCGCCCTCGGTGTCGTCTGCGCCCGCCGGACCGGTACCGGCCTGGTCGAGGTTCTCGTGCGGGTCGCCCATGTCGCCGGTCACCTTGCCCGCTGGGGACAGTCCGAAGTGTTTGCGGACGGCGTTCGCCTCGGTGGCAGTCAAGGTGTTCCCGGCCCCGGGGGAGGGCGCGCCCTTGATCGCGCTCTTCGTGTAGCCGACGTGCAGGTCCGTGCCGTCGAACGTGGCGTCCTCGACCGGGACGAACGCTGCATGGCCCCCGAACAGCCCGGTCGCGACGCTGACGAACGCAGCGCTGCCGTCCTCGTCGGAGGGGAACACTTGCGCGACCTTGCCGACCGATGCGCCGTCGCGGTCCTTGACGGTCGCGTTCTCGACCTCGTGGATCTTCGCCTTCGTGATCATGCGTGCAGTCAACGCCTTCGGCCTGATGCGAGTGTGTCAGTCCTCGTGACCGGTCCGATCCTCGAGCTCCGCTCGGCGTACCGCGCGGTGGGCTGCGGGGATCGACAGGAGCGCGCCGCCGACGAGGATGACCGACGCGACGATCACCGGAACAGGGGTGCGGAGCGCGGGCACGATGATGCACGCGGCGCACCAGAGGACGGTGATCGCCCCGGAGATAAGCGTCGGACGCAGCGCCGCTCGGTGCCCGGTCCGCCATGCATCGTCGCTGGACATCGTGACCCGCGTCCGGACGCCGGCGAGATCGTTCCGGCCTAGCGTCCCGTTCGCGGCTCGCCACGTCAACCACGTGACGAGGACCGCCCCACCGATCTCCAGGGCGAGCGCGGACACCATTGCTCCAGCCATGATCACGACGGTAGCGTCCTGGTACATGAACGGCAATGTTCCACGCGGCCAATGGCGAGCGAGCGTCCGGACGACCGAGGGATGGCGAACCGTCCGCGAGCCGGCAGGGCCCTACGCAGAGGGGTCGTTGCTGGAGTGGGGGAGCATCACGAAGGGGCTCGTCGGGACGACGGCTGCGATCACGCTCGAACTCGAACGGCCGGTCGTCTCGTACCTTTCGGACGTGCCCGACCCCGAGATGACGGTCGCTGACCTCGTCCACCACACCTCCGGCCTGCCCCGCGTACCGGCGACGATCCGTGACAGCCTCTTCCGCGACCCCTACCGACCGGCCGTCGGAGTGCCGTTGGACCTGGCGGCCGCGGTGCCGGTCACGCCGAGAGGGCAGCACGTGTACTCCAACCTCGGGTACGCACTCCTCGGGGCGGTACTCGACGCGGTGCACGGCGACTGGTTCGACGCGGTGGAGGAGCTGGTCCTCAGACCGGCAGGTATCGAGTCCGCCACGCTCGCTCCGGCGCCGTCCGCGTGCATCATGCCGAGGCGCTTCGGTCGCGCAATCCGGCCGTGGAAGCTGGGCGCGTCCTCGTTCGCGTCGGCTGGCGGGGTCTGGTCGACCTTCGACGACCTCTGTCGCTACGCCGACTGGGCGCTGGAAGCCGACGCGCCACACTCCCGGACGGTGAGCTGGCAGAGCGAAGGAACCTCCGTCTGGATCAACGGCGAAGTGCGAGCCGCGGGGGCGGTGATCGCGCGGGCAGCGGGAGTGACCGCCGTGGTCCACGCGCTCACGAAGGCTCCGTACGCGGCCGATCGGATTGCGGGAGTGCTCGTCGAGCGGGAAGTACGTCGCCTTCGAGAACGGTGATCCCGTCAAGCGACCCGCCCGCAGAAATTGCCCGGGCTCACTACGGCACCCGGACGGACGGGCACGGCCGCCGCTCAGTAGTGTCGGTGTCCAGGCTGCGAGCGACACGGGGGTGTGCGTGACGATCGGGCTCGGCGACGGGAACGCTGACGATGTTCCGAGGAACCGCCGCGTGGAGCGCACCCGGCGGGGTGCCGGCGGCGGGCTCCGAACGGGCGCGGCGGTACTGCTCACCGTGCTCGTCCTCGCCGGCTGCAGCCGGACCCGGGAAGAGCCCGGAGCAGGCGAAGCACTCGATCGTCGACTTCGTCGAGGGGTCGACCGGTGTGGTGGGGGACGGCTGGGAGCTCGGCGAAGGCCCCGGGCTCGGGAAATGTGGTCTCGGCCTGGGACAGGGGGGCGTGCAGTACGTCTACGCATAGTTCCGCTCCGCGAGCGCTGATCCGAAAGCCGATGTCGATGCGGACGAGCAGCACTGGAAGGCACTCGGGGTCACGACCGACCGGTACCAGACCGGCGGCGAGGACCCCATCCTCGGCGTTCGGGGCAGGGGCGGACCGGTGGAGTCATCCGACTTCCGTGCAGACCCCCGCGGGTACGCGATCGACGGCAGCTCGCAGTGCATCGTGGGGAACTTCGACCGGATGAGCCTCGACAGCCAGGACTGACGGACGTGACCTGCCTGCCGGAACCGAGCCGTGCCTCCAGGCCGGTCTGGAGGCGCTACCGCGCTGCGGACACGGCGACGTTCGCGAGCTCGGCGCGCACGATGTCCGCGCCGGTGGACAGCGCACCGAGCTTCTGCAGGGCCGCCCCGCGGGCCAGCGGTGCCATGCCGCAGTTCGTGCTCGGGATGAGCTTGTCGGCGTCGACGTGGTCGAGGGCCCGGCGGAGGACCTCGGCGACCTCTTCGGGCGTCTCGACCTGCTCGGTGGCGACGTCGATCACGCCGAGCATGATCTTCTTGCCGCGGATGAGCTCGACGAGTTCGAGCGGGACGTGGGAGTGGATGCACTCGAGGGAGACGATGTCGATCGACGACTGCTGCAGGAGCGGGAAGGATCGCTCGTACTGCCGCCACTCGGCGCCGAGGGTCTCCTTCCACTTGTTGTTCGCCTCGATGCCGTAGCCGTAGCAGATGTGCACGGCGGTCTCGGCGTGCAGGCCCTCGGCGGCGCGCTCGAGCGCGGCGACGCCCCAGTCCTGCACCTCGTCGTGGAAGACGGTGAAGGCGGGCTCGTCGAACTGGATGACGTCCACGCCGGCGTCCTGCAGCTCGAGCGCCTCCTGGTTGAGGATCATGGCGAACTCCCACGCCAGCTTCTCGCGGCTCTTGTAGTGCTGGTCGGAGAGCGTGTCGATCATGGTCATCGGGCCGGGGAGCGCCCACTTGATCGGGCGGTCGGTCTGTGCGCGCAGGAACTTCGCGTCGTCCACGAAGACCGGCTTCGGGCGGCTGACGGCGCCGACGACGGTCGGGACAGCCGCGTCGTAGCGATCGCGGATGCGGACGGTCTCCTTGCGCTCCTGGTCGATGCCGTCGAGGTGCTCGATGAAGGTCGTGACGAAGTGCTGGCGGGTCTGCTCGCCGTCGCTGACGATGTCGATGCGGTTGCGCTCCTGCTCGTGGACGGCGGAGCGGAGGGCGTCCTGCTTGCCCTCGGTCAACGCCTCACCCTCCAGCAGCCAGGGGGACCAGAGCCGTTCGGGCTCGGCGAGCCAGGACGGCTTCGGCAGGCTGCCGACGATCGAGGTGGGGAGGAGGTCGCTCATGCGCTGGAGGTCCAGTCGGTCAGTGGGAGAGGGTGGAGAGGGCGGAACGGCCGGCGGCCCAGCTCTCGAGGAGCGCGCGGTGCGGCTGCACGAGATGCTCCTCGGTGTAGCGGCCCTGCGTGACGCCGAGGCGGCTGCGCTCCTCGCGGTCGTAGGCGATGCCGGTCGAGGTCCAGCCCGTCTGGTCGAGGCTCGGCCGGAACGTGCTCGGGGCGACGGTGTCCGCGTTGTAGATCTCCGGACGGTAGATCTTCTGGAACGTCTCCATGGTGGCGATCGTGCCGGTGAGCTGGAGGTCCGTGTAGTCGCCCGTGAGGTCGCCGCGCGTGTAGAAGGCGAGCGGTGCCTTCGCGCCCGGAGGCATGAAGTAGCGGACCTGCATGCCCATCTTCCGGAAGTAGTCATCCGTGAGCGAGGAGTGCTCGTGCGCGTACTCGGCGCCGAGGACCGGGTGGACGTACTCCGTCTGCCGGTAGGTCTGGCTCGTGGAGACGCTGATGCAGACGACGGGCTCCGCGGTGAAGTGATCCGTGAACGCGGAAGACGCGAGGAAGCGCTGGAAGAGCTCTCCGTGGAGCTGCCCGAAGTCGTCCGGGATGCCCGCGCTCGTGTCGAGGGACGGCAGCAGCACCGCGAAATCGTAGTCGCGGAGGTACGACGAGAAGTTGTTGCCGAGGATGCCCTGGTGCCGCTCGCCCGTGAGCTGGTCGAGGATCGTGACGTCGAGCACCTCGATCAGGGGGAACGACTCGGCGACGCCCGCGTCCTCGAAGTGCACGGTGACCGAGACGATGTCGAGCTCGACGCGGTAGCGGTCGGTCTCCGGAGAACCGGCGAGGTCGTTGCACCGCGTGTCGATTAGGGCGAGCGCGTTGCGGAGGTTCTGCTGACGGTGCTCCCCGCGGGCAAGGTTGGCGAAGTTGGTGGTCAGCCGCGAGCTGTCCGACGGCGTGTAGGCCTCGTCGAACCGGGTCCTCGTGATGCTGAAGGTGGGCTCGTTCGCCATGTTCTGCCATCCGTGCGCTGTGTGGCCCGGGGGCACTGGGGAAGGGGTCCCTCGATCATGACGGGAGGCGCGGGGCATCAGGTAATACCGAGACGCTATGCGGCGGTATAGCCTGCGCCTATGGCACGGGTCCCGAATGACATCACCCTCCAGCAGCTCCGCTACTTCATCGAGGTTGCGTCGGAGGGGTCGATCAGCGCCGCCGCCGACCTGCTCTACATCTCGCAACCGACGCTCTCCGCGGCGATGAAGGACCTCGAGACGCGGATCGGCCGCCCGTTGTTCACCCGCTCGGCGCGCGGGGTCGTCCTCACCGCCGACGGGGTCGAGTTCCTCGGGTACGCCCGGCAGGTCGTCGAGCAGGTCTCCCTCCTCGAGCAGCGGTACGTCGGGGGTCAGCCGTCGCGCCGTCTGCTCGGGGTGTCCGCCCAGCACTACTCGTTCGCCGTGGAGGCCTTCGTCCGGATGGTCGAGGGAGCCGACGCCGAGGAGTACGAGTTCTCGCTCCGCGAGACCCGCACCTGGGACATCATCGAGGACGTCCGCACACTGCGCAGTGAGGTGGGCATCCTCTACCGCAACGACTTCAACCGGCAGGTGCTCGGGAAGCTCATGCGGGACGCCGGAGTCGTGTTCACGCCGCTGTTCGTCGCGCAGCCGCACATCTTCGTGGCCCGGCGGAACCCGCTCGCATCACGGGAGCGTGCGACCCTCGACGACCTCGCTGACCTCCCTCGGCTCACGTTCGACCAGGGCGCGAACAACTCCTTCTACCTGGCGGAGGAGATCTTGTCGACGATGTCGAGCAAGCGGGAGATCCGCGTCTCGGACCGGGCGACGATCTTCAACCTCATGATCGGCCTCGGCGGGTACACGATCTCGACGGGACTCATCAGCGACGACCTCGACCCCGAGATCGTGGCCATCCCGCTCGACGTCGACGAGCGCATCGAGATCGGGTGGATCGCGCACTCCTCGGTGCCCCTGACGGTGCAGGCGCAGACGTACCTGAAGGAGCTGCGCGCGGTCGTCGCCGGCTACGGCGTCGAGCCGCTCGGGTAGGGCAGGCGCGGCGCCGTGTCGGCGCGGACGGGTCAGCGGCGGTGGCGGCTGCGGATCGCCGTGCCCGTGTACACGATCGCCACGAAGAGGGCGACCGCGGCGATGGCAATGCTGGGCCAGCGGCCGGCCGTCGCGGGAGCAGTGGTGAGGACCGCTCCGAACATCACGAGTGCGACGCTGATGCCCGCTGCGACCGTGACGCTCATCGATTGCTTGATCACGAGTCATCGCCCCGCATTGCTGAGACGCGCATCGTTCCCCCTTCGGTGATGTACGACCGCGGCGCGGTCGCACTCCGCAAACGTGGGGTAGGGAACTCTGGTGTTCAAAACACAAAATGACGAACATCGGTGGTTCTCTGAGTCCGCCATCGGGTTCCGAGCACGTGGTCGCTGCGGCTGCTGCTGAGCAGCCGGGCCTTCAGGTCCGCGCTTCCGTCCGCCGGGGCTTCAGCCGCTCGGGTGCGTCCGTCGCCGGCACCCACTCGCACGTGAACGTCCCGCGGTAGCCGAACAGGAACCCGAACACGCGATTGTGCACCTCGAGATCGACGTGGAACGCCTGGTCCTCGTCCGACCACCACTCGTGCAGGGTCGCACGACCGCTGAACAGCATCGGGAAGCGGAACGAGACCCCCTCGTGGAACCGCTGCGCGTCGGACGTCAGCACGAGTCCGCCGCGCTCGTCCACGCGCAGGTCCAGGTCCACCGCGAGGTGCTGGTGCGTCCCCAGGTAGTCGAGGACGCGGCCCTCCGACAGGACCATCGTCGCGTCGAAGCGTGCCGGCCGTCCGGGTCGCGTCGCGTACGTCCGGACGAAAGTCACCGTCTCGCGGCCGAGGGCGTCCCGGTACGGGTAGTTTTCGATGGTGAACGGCACTTCGGTGCCGAGGTCGGGCACGAGGATGTTCCGCAGCCGACCGATCTGCAGGAACGGCACCGTCCACCAGGGCCCGCGGCGGATCGTCATCGTGCCACGGCCGACGCACGCCTCCGCGGCGTCGAGGCCAACGCCGAAGCGTCGCTGCATCATCGGGTGCAGGCGACGGAAGTCCGCGCCCAGCGCTTGCTCGAAGACGGACGTCACGACGGGCCTCCCGGTTCGGGCAGGGCCGCCACGGTGGGTGGCGCGTCCCGCAGGTGGTCGTCACGTCGGCTGCCGCCGACGGGCGCGCGGAGCGTCCTGGAGGCCCGTGGCCGGTCTGGTCGCCAGACCTGCAGGACGGTGGGGAGCGGCCAGGCCTCCGGTTCCGGGCCGCCCTCGAGCCAGATGCGGAGGCGGTCGAAGCTCCAGGCGGTCGCCCAGCCGAGGAGCGGCCGGACGAGGAGGTCGAGGACGCCCCAGCCGGGGTCGTAGTCGTACCCGGTGATGAAGCGCGTCCGGCCGTCGGCGGTGGGGACGTACCGCCAGTAGCCACGGCCGGTGCGGATGGGGGAGAGGCGGTCACCGGTCGCGAAGCGGAGCGCGGAGGTGCGCGTGCCGTCGGGGCGACGGCGCTCGCCGAGGCTGACGCCCGTGCCGTGCACGTCGTGGACGACGGAGCGGCGGACGTAGGTGAACCGCATCACACCGTCGTCGTCGGCGGGCGTTGGCACGATCGCGGAGAACCGGACGTCCCAGCGGACGTGCTGCGCCGGGTCCTGCGTGGCGTCCCACACGCGGTCGAGGGGCGCGTCGATCAGTGTCTCGACGTAGATGCCCCGGTTCCCCACGGTCGGGAGCGTAGCGCGACCGCGACCCGGCTGGGCAGGCCCCCGTCCGGGCTCGGACTGACCAGCGGCGGCGCTGACGTTCCGCGTCTCAGCGAAGCACGTCCGACGCGGCGCGACGAACGCCCAACCGGTACCCGACCAAGGTCGCGAGCACGAGCAGGCCGACGACGAGCACCCCGGCGCCGACGAACACCCCGGTCGAGACCAGGTGGGCGCCCACCGGCCTGAACGTCGTGCCGGACAAGGGTGCGGTCGCGAACCACCCGACGGACACCGGCTGTGCCACGGTGACGGCGGTGACGACGAGGCCGACGATCGTCACGGCCAGGCCGACCACCAGGAGGAGGCGGGAGGTCGGGAGGGTGCGGCGCGTCAGGTCTGGACCCTAGTGTGGGCGCGGGAGCGGGCGCACTATGCGGCCGGCACGGGCAGGATCCGCCGCCGGCCGAGGTCGTCCAGCAGCTCCACGAGCCGGTCCGCCGAGTCGTGGCACTCCCCGAACCCTGCCCGCCGGATCTTGATCAGCGAGGAGACGTTGTCCCACGTCGAGTTCAGGATCATGTCCGCGAACCGCCAGTCGACGAGGTCGGCGTACGGGGTGGCGACGAGTCCGTGCCGCTCCACCATCCGCTGCCACAGGTCCTTCCGGGAGGGCATGACCTGGGCGAGTTCCATCGACTGGGGTTCGGCGAGGTCGAGGTCGTAGTGGTCAGCCAGGCGCTCGAACAGGTGGCTCCAGCGCACCACGTCACCGTTCGTGACGTTGAAGGCCTCCCCGGCCGCAGCGGGGGTCGTGCCCGCCCAGTCGGTCGCGCGAGCGAGGAGTTCGGCGTCCGTCATCTGGTAGAAGATGCCGTCGTACGTGGTGCGGGCGCCGGGGAACCGCAGCGGCAGGCCGAGTTCCTTCGTCATGCTCACGTACGTCCCGATCGCCATGAGCAGGTTCATGGGCGTGCCCTGCGCGTACCCGATCACCGCCTCGGGGCGGAGCACGGTCAGCGCGAAGCCCCGGGACGCTGCGCGCTCGCGGAGCAGGTCCTCCTGGTCGTAGTAGAAGTTCGGGACCATGAGCCGCGGGTCGTCCTCCTTCGCCGGAGTCTTGAACCGGCCGAGGTGCGCGCCGTAGTACTTCATCCCCTGGTACAGGGTGACGTGCCGGAGTGGTGCATCGAGCCGATCGAGGGCGTCGAGCGTGTTCTCGAGGAGCGCGACGTTCGGGGCGATCTGCTCGGCGAGGTCGGCGTGCTCCACGTAGGCGGCGAACGCGAGGCGCGTCGTGTCGGCAGCCGGCCGGAGTCCGTCGACCGCTGCCTCGGCGTCCGACAGGTCGACGGGCAGGTGGTCCCAGTCGGACACGGAGCCCTGCGGGGCGCGACGACTGGCACCACGGGTGCGGACACCGTTGCGGGCGAAGTGCTCGACGACGCTCCGGCCGACGACACCACCTGCTCCGACGACGAGGACCGAGTCGCTGCTGTCGGCGGGCGTCTCGGGTGCGGTGGAACCGTCGTCCATGGTGCTGCTCCTGTCGGGTCGCGATCGCGGCGCAGCCGCTGCCGCGCCGGTGCCGATCCTGCCCCGCCGACCCCGACCGGAGCCCAGGAACGACAAGACGGGAGGCTCGCTCCGGCACCGACTCCTCGCGAGCTGCCACATGACGTTGACAGTTAGAACTCAAACACTTAGAGTTCTGATCATGCAGGCACCGCACTTCGACACGCCCCTCCAGCTCATGCGCTGGATCGGGTGGGCCCAGCGCAAAGCCGCCGACGAGTGGGTGCGGGAGCGGGAGCTCACGCACGAGCAGAGCTTCGTGCTCGGCTACCTGCAGCAGAACCCGGGAGCCATCCAGCGCGACATCGCCGAGATGACCCGGACCAGTGCGGCCAGCGTGTCGAGCCTCCTGCAGGGGCTCGAGAAACGGGGCCTCATCGAACGACGCGCTGATGCCGGCAATGCCCGGACGAAGCTCGTGTACGCCACACCCGCCGGCATCGACCTGATCGCCGGGTTCGAGGACGCGATGCTCGCCCTCGACGACCGCCTGCTCGCCCCGCTCGGTCCGGACGAGCGCGCCACGCTCCGCGACCTCCTCCTCAGGGTGACCGCCCAGCTGCCGGAACCCACCCGGTAACCGCACCCGAGCCTCCCGGCCGACCGCCGGAGGCGCGAGCCTGCCCACGCGACGGCAGCCGCCGACGCGTCCCATCGCCATGCCGTGACGGCACCCGCCGTCGCGCGCTCCGCCATGCCGTGACGGCACCCGCCGTCGCGCGCTCCGCCATGCCGTGACGGCTCCCGCCGTCGCGCGCTCCGCCATGCCGTGACGGCTCCCGCCGTCGCGCGCTCCGTCCTGCCCGGAAGGGGACAGTCATGAGCAGCACCGCACAGCCCACGGACACCGCAGCGGGGAAGAACCGCTGGTACCTCTCCGCCGCCCCGATCGCCCGAGCACTCGTGCACCTCTGCGTGCCGCTGGCCGCCGCGATGGTCGTCAGCGCCCTCTACAACGTCATCAACGCGGGCTTCATCGGCTCGCAGCACGACACGGCGCTCCTGGCCGCGATCACCCTCGGCACGCCGCTGCTCGGCCTGGTCATGGCCGTCGGCGGGGTGTTCGGCGTCGGCGGCAGCTCGCTGATGTCACGCCTGCTCGGTGCCTCGGAACACGACCACGTGAAGGCCGACGAGATCAAGCACGTCGCCTCCTTCGCGGTGTGGGGGTCGGTCGTCACCGGCATCGTGCTCGGCGGCCTCGGTCTGCTGTTCCTCCGGCCGCTCGTCGGCCTGCTCGGGGCGGACGCCGCAGCCGTGCCGGCGACGAGCGCCTACGTCAGCGTCATGCTCGCGTTCGTGCCCGTGCTCGCCGCCGCGTTCTGCCTGGAGCAGATGGTCCGCGCGGAGGGGGCCGCACGCCAGGCGATGACCGGCCTGGTCCTGTCGACCGTCGGGAACCTCGTCTTCGACGTGCTGTTCATCCTCGTGCTGCCGTGGGGCGTCGCCGGAGCCGCGCTCGCGGTCGGTCTGGCGAACCTGGTCAGCATCGTCTACTGGGTGCGGTGGCTCGGGAAGCACAGCGAGAACGTCAGCCTGTCGCTCCGCTGGTTCACGCTCCGCCCAGCGGTCCTGAAGCCCGTGTTCGGCATCGGTGTCAGCGAGCTGCTGCAGGCCGGGTTCCTCATCATCACGACCCTCGTGCTCGACAACCTGGCAGCGCAGTACGGGGACGACCCCCTCGCGGCGATGGGGGTCGCCGTCCGGATCGCCCAGGTGCCGGAGTTCCTCGGCATGGGCGTCACGATCGGGGTGCTGCCGCTGCTGGCCTACGCGTACGGCAAGGGGGACCGGGAGCGCCTGCAGTCGGCACTCCGGGCCTCGGCGCTGACGGTCGGTGCGATCGTGCTGGTGTTCTCGGGCACGGTCTTCGTGTTCCGCGAGCAGGTCTTCACGGTCTTCTCGTCCGACCACTCGGTGCTGGCCATCGGCCTGACGATCCTGGTGGCGCAGCTCGTCGCGACCGTCGTCAACGGGTTCACCGGGCTGTTCACGTCGCTGTTCCAGGCCGCCGGGCTCGCCACCCCGGCGATCGCGCTGTCGATGGCGCAGGGGATCCTGTTCATCCCGATCGTCATGCTCGGCGACCTGTGGTTCGGGCTCGCGGGGATCATCTGGGCGCTGACGCTCACGGAGGTCCTGGTGTTCCTGGCCGGGGTCGACATCTGGCTGGCGTCGCGCGGCCGGATCGACCGCGGGCTGGCGGCGGGCAGCGAGGAGCGCGCGGAGGCCGCGCTGGAGCAGGCCACCGTGTGACGGGACGCGGCCGGGAGGCGCGGATGCGGCAGGCAGGCCCGGCGCGGTAGCGGCGGACCTACCGCGGTGCCGCGCGTCCGGATCGGTCGCAGTCCGAGGGAACGAGACCGAACAGCAACCTCGATTGCATCGCCACGAAGGCGCCGACACGCCGATGTCGGGAGTGCTCGTCAGGATCGCGCCGTCCCGGACACTTCCAATGTGAGAGGGGACATGAGTGGATGAGGACACCGAAGCCGACGCAGCACTGACTCGTCGGCTCGCGAGCGGGGACCGGACGGCGCTGGCCGACGCGTTCGACCGGTTCGCGCCGACCCTGACCCGGTACGCGTGGGCACAGGCCGGCAGTCGGCAGGACGTCGAGGAACTCGTGCAGGACACGTTCCTGACGCTCTGGCAGAAGGCTGCCGGGCTCGACCTGGCCACGAGCGCACTGCTGCCGTGGTTGCTCGTGGTGTGCCGCAACCACGCCCGGAACCAGGCGCGGCGCTCGGCGAAGAACCGCGGTGACGAACTCCCCGAGGAACTCGCGGCACGTCCGGATGCCGATGAGGCCCGGGAACGCCTGCGCTGGGTGCGGGACGAGATCGCGGCACTGGCACCCACGGACCGCCGCATCTGCGAGCTGTGCCTGCTCGAGGGCCACTCCTACGCCGAGGCCGCGCAGATCCTCGGCCTCAGCGTCGGGGCGGTCACCCAGCGGGTCTCCCGCTCGCGCGCACGACTGAAGAAGGCGGTGATGCACGATGAACACTGAGCCCCCCACCGGAGACGACCTGCAGCGGATGCTCGTCTCGATGAAGCAGACCGTCCTCGATCGCGCGGAGGACCGTCACCCGGCACCTCGCCGTCGCGGTCGCCGCGCCGGGATCGTCATCGGCGTGATCGCGCTGCTCGGCCTCGGCGCCACGAGCGGCGGTGTCGCCCTCGGGATGATCCCGCAGCCGTTCACCGCATCGGCACCCGCACCGACGCCCAGCGCCACTGTGCCGGTCATGCCGAGCACCCCCGCTGCGGCGCCGGTCCAGGACGTCCCCGACCCGACGCCGACACCGACGCCGACACCGACATCGACGGCTGCGACGCTGCCGCCGGACTGCACCGGGCTCGTCCCGGCGTCGGAGCAGGACCGGCTCTTCGGTGGTACACCGCTCCAGGACCCCTCGGGCACCGAGCGGCTGCGGACCGCCGCCCCGCTCACGACGAACTTGTCGTGCCTGTGGATGGACCCGCGTGCCGACGTGTCGGGGCTGTCGATCGACGTCGGGACGGGGACGGCCGAGCAGATCAGCGCCTTCGAAGCCACCCTCGTCGAGCGGGGGCACGTCTGCTCCGACCGCGGACCTGCGCGCGTCTGCACGCAGACCCGACAGGCGGAGCCGTACCCCGTCGACACCACGGAGACCTGGTACTTCCGGGGCACGACCTGGTTCGAGGTCAGCCAGACGAACTTCCCCACGAACGGCCTGCTCGACGCGGTCGAGCAGCAGATCTGGGGGTAGCGGTCCGGCGACGTCGACCCGACACGAGACCGACGACGGGCGGGAAGCGGCCATTGGGGGGCGCTTCCCGCCCGTCGTCACACCGGTTCAGCGGCGCACGTACCGGTGCTCCGGCCGCCCTGCCGCCCCGTAACGGAGCTGCATGGTCACGGTGCCGTCCGCCGCGAGCTGCGCCAGGTAGCGCTGCGCCGTCGCCCGCGAGACACCGATCGCCGCAGCCACCTCGGCCGCAGACCGCTCCTCGGACCCCGACAGTTGCTCGAGCACCAGCACCGCCGTGGCCGCACGCGACGGGGAAGCGCCACCGCTGTCCCCGGCGTGCAGGATCCGAAACGCCCGCTCGACGGCCTCCTGGTCGAGCGTCGCCCGTTCGTCGAGGACGTTCCGGGAGCGTGCGTACGCCCGCAGTCGCTCCGCGAGCACCGCGGAGTCGAACGGCTTGATCAGGTACGCCAGTGCTCCGCAGCGCATGGCCTGTCGTACCGTGCCGGAGTCCGACGCAGCACTGAGGACGAACGCGTCGGTGTCGATGCCCCGCAGCAGGTCGAGCCCGCTGCCGTCGGGCAGGTAGACGTCGACGAGCACGAGGTCGACCGGGGCCGCCGCGAGCACCGTGCGGGCGGCGGCGACGGTCCCGACGGGGTCGAGGGCTCGGAAGCCCGGCACCTGGTCGACCTGTCGGCGGTGCAGGTCGGCGACGTGGAAGTCGTCGTCGACCACCAGCACGGTGGACAGCGGACTCATGACACGACCCCTTCCAGTCGAGCGCAGAACACGGCCCCGTGGCCGTCGCCGCCGGTGGACGCGAGCCACACGTCGCCGCCGCGCCGGCGGGCGATCTCCCGCGAGAGCGGCAGGCCGATGCCGAGCCCGTGGACCCGGGCGACGTCGACGTCCTCGTCGGGCATGCCCGGACGACGCTCGAACACCGGGGGAGCGGGTGACGCCAGCCCCGGCCCGGAGTCCATCACGGACAGGTGCAGCGTCGACCCGTCGTCGAGCACCTCGACCTCCACCCACCGAGAGACCCCGTCTCGTGGCCGGCCGCCGAGCGACCCGTCCTCCCCGGCGAGCGCCGCCGTCACCGCGTTGTCCACCAGGTTCCCGAGGACCGTGGTGACGTCCCCGGGCTCGGTGATCGTGCCCTGCACGAGCGTCTCCGGCCCGATCCGCAGCAGCACGCCCCGCTCGGCCGCCTCGACGCCCTTCGCCCCGAGGAACGCCTGCAGGTACGGCTCGGTCAACCGGTCGGCGTGCTGCACCGGGTACCGCAGCGGCCCCCGCTCCTGCACGTCCGCCAGGTACGCGCGAGCCCGGGCGGTCTCACCGATGTCGAGCAGCCCGGCGATGGCGTGCAACCGGTTCGCGAACTCGTGCCGCTGCGCCCGGAGCGCCTGGGTCATCGAACCGACGGCGTCGAGTCGTCGGCTGAGGGCCTCCACGTCGGTCCGGTCCCGCAGCACGGCGACGCGGCCGAGGTCGAGGCCGTCGCGGAACACGCTCCGGACGTCGACGAGCAGCACCTGCGGTCCGGCGACGACGGTGGCGCTCGCCGGAGCGGGAGCGGTGCGGTCGAGCATCGTGGCGAGGGCGTCGGGCAGGTCGAGCTCGGTGACGGCCCGTCCGACCGGTCGCGTCAGGCAGAGCAGGCGCGCGGCCTCGGCGTTGCAGACGGTCACGGTGCCGGCGGGGCTGATCGCGATGACGCCCTCGCCGACGCCGCCGAGGACCGCCCGCTGGTTCTGTACGAGCGTCACGAGTTCCTCCGGCTGCACGCCGAGCGTCAGCCGCACGAGACGACGACGGATGAGCACGGAGGCGATCACCGCGAGCAGCACCGCCACGAGCCCGGCACCGACGACGGGCACGCTGTCCTCGACCAGGGTGTCGTAGACGCGGTCGCGTGCGAACCCGACGCTGACCTCACCGACGACGTCCGGACGGGAGGCTCGACCCCCGCCCGCCCCGCCGGCCGCGGTTCCGTGGACGGGCACCTTCGCCCGCGCGGACTCACCGAGGGTGCCACGCGCCCATGACACGGTCTCGCGTCCGGCGAGCGCGGCGTCGGGGGAGGTGCTCACCATCCGCCCGATGCGGTCCCCGTCCGGGTGTGCCAGGCGGATCCCGCGGTCGTCGGTCACCACCACGAAGAGTGCACCGGTCCGCCGCTGGGTGTCGAGCGCGGCCCGCTGCACGGGGCCGTCGGCGAGGTCGGCGGGGTCGAGGTCGGTGCCGTCGACGCTGAGCCGGGTGACCTCGGCCCGGACGTCGTCCTGCGCGGCGACGCTCTGGGCGATCGCCAGGGCGGTCCCTTCCGCAGCTCGCTCGAGCCGGATGACCTCGATCCGGACGAACACCGCGCTCGTGAGGACGACCACGGCGACGACCACGACGAGCTGCAGCACCAGCACCTCGGTGGCGAAGCGGAGCCTGCGGCCCCGTGAACGGTCGTCGGTCACGGCTCCAGCGTAGGGAGTGCGCGGGGTCACTCGTGCGCAGAATGCGCAGAACGCGGTCAACGCGCGATGGTGCGCCAACGCGCAGAAGCGCGCCGAGCCTCCCGCCCGGGTCGTAGCGTGCCCGGACTGCCAGACACGGACGAAGGAGTCCTGATGCTCGTCATCCTCGGGTACGCGATGGTCGTGGTCTTCATGGTGATGATCATGACCAAGCGGATGTCGCCGATGCTCGCCCTGATCATCGTGCCGACTGTGTTCGGGCTCTTCGCCGGTGCCGGCCTCGGCCTGGGCGACATGGTGCTGGAGGCGATCGGGACGCTCGCGCCCACCGCTGCGCTCCTCATGTTCGCGATCATGTACTTCGGACTGATGATCGACGTCGGCCTGTTCGACCCGCTCGTCCGGTTCATCCTGCGGGTCACCGGCAACGACCCCGCGAAGATCGTGCTCGGGACCGCCCTGCTCGCCGGCGCCGTGTCGCTCGACGGCGACGGATCGACGACGTTCATCGTGGTGACGGCGGCCATGCTGCCGATCTACCTCAAGCTCGGGATGAGCCCGGTCGTGTTGACGTGTGTGGCGGGCCTGACGAACGGGACGCTCAACATCGTGCCGTGGGGTGGGCCGACCGCCCGTGCCGCCGCTGCGCTGAAGATCGACCCGACCGACGTCTTCGTGCCGCTCGTCCCGTCGCTCGTGGTGGGCCTGCTGCTGTGCTTCGGGTTCGCGTGGACGATGGGGCTGGCGGAGCGGAAGCGCCTCGGGCTCATCGAGTTCACGTCCGCGACCCGTGCGTCCCGTGCGCCGAGCCGGGCGAAGGCCGGAGCCGGTGCGGGTGTCGGAGTCGGTTCACGGATGCTCGCGGCGGTCGGCGGGACCGGCGGCGGGATGTTCACCAGCCCGACGGTCGCGCTCGGGCTGCGCGGCGGGAAGGCCGACGGACGACGGGCCGACGGTGCGGGCGTCGACGGGACGGACGAGACCAGCGCCGACGGGACGGCGGGGGCCGGCGTGACGATGGCGTCGACGATGCTCGACCCGGAGCGCCCGACGCTGCGGCCGAAGCGGATCTGGTTCAACCTCGTGCTCACCGTCGCGGTCATGGTCGTCCTGGTGCTGGGGGTGCTGCCCCTGGCGTACGTGTTCATGGTCGGCACGGCCATCGCACTGCTGGTGAACTTCCCGCAGCTCAAGCAGCAGACCGCGCAGATCGTGGCGCACGCCCCGAGCATCGTCGGCGTCGTGTCGATGGTATTCGCCGCCGGTGTGCTCATCGGCGTGCTCGACGGCACCGGGATGGTCGCCGCCATGGCCGACTGGCTGGTCGCGGTCATCCCCGACTCGATGGGGCCGTACCTCGCGGGGATCACGGGTGTGCTGAGCATGCCGCTGACGTTCTTCATGAGCAACGACGCCTTCTACTTCGGCATCCTCCCCGTCCTGGCGGAGAGCGCCGCGGCGTTCGGCATCACGCCCGCCGAGATGGCCCGGGCGTCGGTGGTGGGGCAACCGGTGCACATGCAGAGCCCGCTCGTCCCCGCGATCCTGCTGCTCGTGTCCCTGGCGAACGTGAACCTCGGCGACCACCACAAGAAGGTGCTGTGGCGCGCGGCGGTGGTGTCGGCGGCGATGCTCGTCGTCGGGATCCTGGTGCGGGTCATCCCGTTCGGGTGACGACGCCGACGACCAGGGTCGCCGTCCCGTCCTGTCCTGTCGGCCGAACACATCACGCGGACCTGGGTCGTCCCGATCCCGCGTCCGCGTAGCGTCCCGGCCACCAGGACGAGGCCATGCGGACAGTCGACCTCGTCTCCACACTCGTGCGACCGACCAGGGAGTCACCTCATGTCCCAGAACAACACCGTCATCCGCAGCATGCACGACCTCGGCCTCGCGGCCTGGTTCGGCGGCCAACTCATGGGCGCCGTCGGCCTGAACGGCGCCGCCGCCGGAGCGAAGGACCCCGTCGAGCGGCTCACCCTGTCGTCCGTCGGCTGGGCGAAGTGGGCACCGGTGCAGCTCGCGGCACTCGCCGTCCACGGCGTCGGCGGGATCGGCCTGATCCTGGCGAACCGTGACCGCCTCGGCGTCCAGCAGGGCGCCCGGACGAACACCGGTGTGAAGCTCGCGCTCACCGGGGCCGCCCTCGTGACCACGTTCTGGTCGGCGTCGGTGGGGAAGAAGATGGCGGAGCACGCCCGGGAGGGCGCCGAGGGCACCACCGAGCCGAACGCCGACGCGTCGGACACCCTCAAGGCGGCCCAGCGGCAGCAGAAGATCCTGCAGTGGGCGACCCCGGTGCTCACCGGAGTGCTGCTCGTGATGGGTGCGCAGCAGGGCGAGCAGCAGCGCTCGAAGGCCGGCATGCTCGACAAGTGGCGTCGCTGACCGGCACGGCCTGACGACCGGACGGGAGGCGCGGTGCCAGCGGGTGCCGCGCCTCGCGTCCGTCACGCGGTCGACGGGGCTACCAGCCGCCGGACCGGACCGCGTGCGGTGTGAGCGCGTGTTGCAGGGCCAGACTCGCAGCGCCGCCCGCGGCGGCGTCGAGTCCGGGGTCGGCGAGTTCGACGAGGACCCCGTGGATGCCCCGGGTGCGGGCGAACCGCTCGACCTGCTGTCGGATCTCCCGGACGTAGATCGCGCCGGCCTCCGCGAAGCCGGGGCCGGCGAGCACGATGCGGTCGAGGTCGAGGACGTTCACGACCGACAGCGCTGCCGCAGCGAGGTAGCGCGCTGATCGCTGGATCAGTGCGTGGCAGTCGACGTCGCCCTGGGCCGCTGCCTGCGCGATGCGGTCGAAGTCCACACGGAAGCGCTGGGCGTCACCCGTCAGGCCGAGGCGCGCAGCGAGGTCCGCGTCTGCTGCGGCCACGACGGCCCGCGGTGCCGCCAGCATCTCGAGGCACCCGCGCGCGCCGCACCAGCACTCCGGCCCGTCGATGTCGACGATCGTGTGGCCGATCTCGCCCACGTTCGACGACGCTCCGCGGGCGATGCTGCCGCCGACCATGATGCCGAGACCGAAGCCGTTCGACATGTAGAGCGTCGCGAAGTCCTGCGTGGACGGCACCCGCCCGGCCCAGTACTGGCCGAGGGCGGCGCACGCAGCGTCGTTGTCACGGACGACGGGGAGGCCGATGCGGGGCTCGAGCGCCTCGGGCAACGCGAAGGACTCCCACTCCGTCGCGGTGAGGGAGTGCCGTTCCGCTCCGGCACCGAGGTCGAGGCCGGCTCCGGCGACCCCGACGCCGACGACGGACTCGAGGGGGATGTCCAGTTGCACGAGCAGTTGCCCGAGTTCGCGGGCGATGCGCACGACGTCCTCACCGGGCGCGTCCTGCTCGATGCCCGGCGACACCAGACGTCCGACGACCGCACCGGCCAGGTCCGTGACCACGTAGGTCAGTCGGCCGGCGTCGAGGGACACCCCGACGGCGAACCGTCCGGTGGTGTTGAGCTCGAGGAGGCTGCTCCGTTTGCCGCCGGTCGAGTCGAGGAAACCGACCTCCACGACGAGTCCCTCGTCCAGGAGGGTCTTCACGATGCGCGTGATGGACGTCGGCGTCAAGCCGGACCGTGCTGCCAGTTCTGCGCGGGTGACGGTCCGGCCCGAGCGCACCATGTCGAGCACGGCGCTCCGGGTGGCCGCCGAGGACGGCCCGAGCCGCCGGCCGGTCACGTCGTCTCCCGGGGCACGACGACCGGAGCGGGCATCGCGACCGCTGGCAGCACCGAGTCATCGACGGCCCGCACGGCTGCCTCACCGAGCACGGCCCCGATCTCCCGACCACGGCGGTCGATCGCGGTGATCGGGAGACTCGCACTCTGACAGACGAGCGAGTCGCTCCGGCAGATGAGCGCGACGTCCTCCGGGACGCGGATGCCCGCCTCCCGGAGACCGGTGAGCACGGCGACCGCGTCGTGGTCGCCGTCGACGACGAGGACCGTACGACCGCTCCCGTCGGACTCTGCGCCGATCCGGAGGCAGGTCCCGACGACGTCGTCCGTCCGGACGACCTCGGTGACGGTGTCGTCCGGTCCGAGTTCGTCCCCGAACGGCTCGGCGGGTGCCGTGCCCGTCACCGAGACACGGCGCTCGGCGGGGTAGCCGTCGAGGTGCGCCGCGAGGGCCGCGGACGACGCTGCACGGTCGACGACCACCGCCGGGAAGTCGACCGGGAGCGTCGACGGAGCGAGCGCCACGAAGGGCATGTCGATCTGCCGGAGGAGCGCCGGGCGCGGGTCGTCACGCGACACCTCGAGCAGGATCACACCGGCGACCCCTCCGGCCCGCGCCCAGAGGCGGTAGACCCGGAGCTCCGCGTCCTCGTCCGCCACGGACCGGGTCACGAAGCGCTTCCCCGCGGCGACGAGCGGGCCGGCGATGGCGCGGACGACGGCTCCCGCCACTGGGTCACGGTCGTGCCCCTGTCGGATGACGAGCCCGATGGAGGCTCCCTGGTGGCTCATGCGGGTTCCTCCCGTCGTCCGGTCCGATGCGTGGGCACCGGGGACGGCACCGCAGGACAGCAGTCTGCCGGATCGTGCACCGGCTCGAGGCGCGCACGGGTGCGCCTACTTGAGTGCACCGGCCGCCATCCCCCGTTCGAACTGCCGCTGGAGCGCGATGTAGGCGACGATCGTCGGGATCGCCGTGATCACGGACGCGGCGAGGATCTTCGGGGTGTCGTCGTTGTACTGCCGACGGAAGAACTCGGGCAGCTGCGTGACCACCCCCAGCCCGTCGTCGATGAGGAAGACCTTCGGCAGCAGGTACGAGTTCCAGGCGTAGATGAGCACCAGCATCATCAGCGCCACCGCCATCGGTCGGGACAGCGGGACGAGGATGGACCAGAACACGCGCCAGGTGCTCGCGCCGTCGATCCGCGCAGCCTCGAACAGTGCGTCCGGGATCCCGTCGACGTAGCCGCGGGCGATGAGCACCGTGAACGGGATCTGCAGCGCGGCGATCGGCAGGATCACCGACCAGTACGTGCCCAACAGCCCGAGCCGTACCGCCGTCGTGTAGAGCGGAGCGATCAGGACGACCTCGGGCAACGTGAGCGCCGCCATCATGAGCCAGAAGTAGACCTCCTTGCCACGGACCCGCAACTTCGAGAAGCCGAACGCCGCCATGAGGGTGGCGAGGTAGACGATCACCATCGACGCGGCGGCGATGACGATCGTGTTGAGGAAGAACTTCGGGAAGCCGGGGACCTGCACGACGGCGAGGTAGTTCCGCCAGCCGGCGCCTTCGAAGCTCGTCTGCAGCATCGCGATGAGGGGCACCACGAACGGCACGACGGCGAGCGTCAGGACGAGTTGGAGGACGATCCTGGATCGTCGGGAACGGGTCTCAAACACCGGAGGTCTCCTTGCGACGGCGCACGGGTCGCGCGACGCGTTCGCGTCCGCGCATCTGCATGAGGACGGACACCGCGACGGCGATCACGAGGACGAGGATCGACAGGGCGGAGGCGAACCCGAGGTTCCGGTCGCTGCTCGCGGTCTCGGCGTAGATCATCGTGCCGAGGAACTCCGACGAGTGCGCCGGTCCGCCCTGCGTGATGAGCCAGGGGTTGTCGAACAACTTCAGGGCGGTGATGAAGTTGAGGATGGCGAGGGACACGATCACGGGTCGGAGGCTCGGCATGACGATCGAGAAGAGGACGCGGAGGTTCCCCGCACCGTCCAGCCGACCGGCCTCGACGAGCTCCGGGTCGACCTGCGCCATCCCCGCGTAGAGCAGGATGAAGCCGTACCCCACCGCGCCCCAGCAGCCGACGAGGACGACGACGACCAGGGACGTGGTCGACTGACCGACCCACGACTGCTCGAGCCCGGAGAGTCCGAGCCATCCGAGGACGTGGTTGACGGTGCCGTCGCTCTGCCAGACCTGCAGCTGCGCCGGCGCGAGGGTGGCCGGCGCGACCACCACGGGGATGACCACGAGCACCTTGTAGACGTTGGCGAAGCGTATCGACGAGTGCATCGCGGCTGCGAAGAGCGTCCCGCCGACGACCTGTACCGCGAACACGACGATGAAGTACACGAGCGTGTTCCGCAGCGCTCCCCACAGCACGGGGTCCTGCAACGCCTGGACGTAGTTGCCGAAGCCGACCGGCGTCATCAGTGCCCGACCGCCGGGCCAGTCGAAGAAGGAGAGGTAGCCCGAGTAGACGATGCTGTAGTAGATCAGACCGACCGAGATGACGAAGCCGGGCAGGATCCAGCGGAGTCCGCCGGGCAGGACGAGGGGGCGTCGACGCCGGGGGCGTCCCGCCCCCGGCGTCCGGCCGGCGCGGACGCCGGGCCGGACGGACGAGGAGGTGTTGATCACGATCGCGCCGTCCCGCTGCGGTCGGCCCGGCTCACTTCGTGCCGACCTCGCTGGCGACCGACGCCGCTTGCTGGTCGTCGGCGATGTCCTGGATCGACTTGTCCACCGAGGGGTCGAGCACCTGCTGCGTCGCGACGACGATCGCGTCGAGTGACTTCTCGGTGGCCTGCCACTGGCGGGACTCGCTCGCCTCGCTGCTGTCCGCGATGAGCTTCTCGATCGCCGGACGCTGGACGGACTCGTCCACGAGCTGGATGGAGTCCCAGTCGGGGCTGACGCCCTTGACCGCGGGCAGGAGGTCGATCGCGTTGGCCACGTTCTGCTGACCCTGCTCGTGGAGGGTCATCCAGGACACGAACGTCTTCGCGGCACCGATGTGCTCGGACGCCGAGTTGATCGCGATCCCGTAGTCGGCCTCGCTGAAGTACGCGGAACCGTTGCCCTTCCCGGCGACGTCCGGGAAGGCTGCCGGCAGCTGCACGAAGCACTTCGGACTGCTGACCCCGGCGGCCTCCATCGCGGCCTTGCACGAGTCGGCTCCGGCGTACTGCGTGTACCAGAAGCCCATCTGGACCATGGCCGCGTCGCCCTTCATGAACTCGTTGTTCGCGAGGGGGTACTGCGGGCCGTCGAGAGCGTCCTTCGGGATGATCCCGTCGTCCTGCATCTTCTCGATGATCCGGAGGACCTCGATGCCGTTCGCGTCGTTCCACTTCGCCTTGCCGGTGGACGCCTTGATGAACCACCCCGGGGCGACCGAGTTCGCGATAGCGTGGTACATGTCCGTCGGGAACGTGTCGCTGCCGCCGGCGCCCATCGTGAAGCAGGTCTTGCCGATCGCGGTGACCTTCTCGCAGGTGTCCACCCACGACCGGTAGTCGGTGGGGACATCCGCGCCGGCCTCGTCGAGGACGTCCTGGTTGTACCAGAGGAACCCGGCTGACATCCCGCCCAGCGGCAGTGAGACGAACCGTCCGTCCGAGCTGGTCAACTGCTCGACGTAGTCACCGCCGATGTCGTCCTTCCACCCGGCACCGAGCGTGCTCTTCGCGAGCGAGCTGAGGTCGAGCGCGTACGGCCCCCACAGGTCAGGCGACCCGCCGGCCGGCGAGAGGTCGAAGACGTCCGGACCCTTGCCGGAGTCGAGCGCCGGCGTGATCGTGTTCCGGTAGTCGACGTTCTCGAAGTTCTTGTACGTGACCTCGATGTCGGGGTACTGCTCGTTGAAGGCCTCGATGTACCGCTCGGCCACGGGGGTGTCCGGCGTCCACCCCCACCACGTCACCGAGCCCTTCTTCGCCGGCTTGACGTCCTCCCCGGCGTTCCCGGGGGACCCGGAGCAGCTGGTGATGAGCAGAGCGGCGGTCGCGGCGAGGGCCGCGGCGGTCAGGATCCGCGTTCGCTTCATTGTTCTTCCTTCACGTCGTTGTGCTGGGGGTGCACCGAGGTGCCCGTTCGGCGGCGAGCCTACGGACGCCGCTCCGCCCGCGCAAGAGTTCGAACCTATTTGTCACGAACTGGCACAGGGCGGCAGTTTGCCCGGCACATGCTCCTCACCGCCGCGGAGCGCGACTTAGTTGCACAGTGTTCATGACGGCACTAGCGTTGCCCCCGCCTGGCACGAAGGCACCCGCTTCACCGACGAAAGGACCCTTCCGTGGCCATCGAATCCGTCCTCCTCAACGTGCGCGACGTCGCGCAGTCCGCGGAGTTCTACACGCGTCACCTCGGCGCGACCGTCATCTCGTCCTCGCCCGACGCCGCCGAACTCGACCTCGTCGCCGCGCGCTTCGTGCTCACCCGCGTCGACGCGCCGGCGGAGTCCACGTGGATCGGCGACGACCTGCAGCGCGGCTTCCGGCACGTGGGCTTCAAGGTGGCCGACCTCGACGCCCGCGTCAGCGCGTTGCACGACGCCGGCGTCCCGTTCCACCTCGAGCCGATCGACGCCGAAGGCGGCGTGCGCATCACGTTCTTCTTCGACCCCGACGGGACGCTCCTCGAGCTCGTCGAAGGACCGTTGCAGTACCACGACGTCCACGACCAGCAGGCCGTGGACCGGGACTGGGGTCTCGGCGAACCGGACCGACCGCGTTTCGACCACGTGGCCGAGACCGTCGCGGACATCGACCGGACGACCGAGTTCTTCGCCGAGCTCGGCTACGTCCGCATGGCGGGCATCCACCAGCCGAGTGACGACCGGGGCTTCGAGATCACCTTCCTCCGGGCCGGTGACAGCTCGCTCGAGGTCTTCACCTACGACCGTGCGGAGAAGCAGGAGCGGACGCCGCAACTCGACGCCCTCGGGTTCGCGGCCGTGGCCTTCGGAGCGACCGGGACCAAGTCGGCCCCCGCGGCAGGAGCGGGCGGCGGCAGCGTCGCCCTCGCCGTCGGCACCCTGCTCGGCCAGGACGTCCGCACGGACCCGGACGGTCTGCCGTTCATCGTCGCCTCGGCATGAACGCCGGTCTCCTCCGACCCCTCGGCCGCACGGGACTGCTCGTCAGTCCGGTCACCCTGGGCGGGGCCCCGCTGGGCAGCATGCCCGAGAACTTCGGCCACGAGGTCGCCGAGGCGGACGCGGTCGCGCTCGTCGGCGCGGTGCTCCGCAGCGGCATCCGGACGATCGACACGGCCAACGGGTACTCGGACGGCCGGAGCGAAGCCCGCATCGGTCGCGCGATCGCCGAGTCCGGTGGTGTCCCCGACGACGTCACGGTCATCACGAAGGTAGACGCGCGGGACGGCGACTACAGCGGCGACCGCGTCCGCCGGTCGATCGCCGAGAGCATCGAGCGCCTCGGCATCGCCCCGCTGCCCCTGGTGCACCTGCACGACCCGGAGTTCCACGACTTCGGTGCGCTGTCCGGCCCCGGCGGAGCGCTCGAGGCGCTCGTGGCCGCGCGGGAGCGGGGCGAGGTCGAGCACATCGGTCTCGCCGGTGGGAACGTGCACGAGATGCGCCGCTGGCTCGACCTCGGGGTGTTCGAGGTCCTGCTCGTCCACAACCGCTGGACGGTCGTCGACCGGAGCGCCGGACCGCTCCTCGACCGGGCCGCGGAACTCGGCGTCGGCGTCGTCAACGCCGCCGTGCTCGGCGGCGGGATCCTCACCGACGAGACCGGGCGGACGACGTCGTACGGGTACCGCCCGGCGCCGCCCGCGACCCTGCGCGCGATCACGGCGATGCGCGAACTCTGCCACGACGCCGGGACGACGCTCGCCGCAGCGGCGCTGCGCTTCTCGACCCGCGACCCGCGCTTCGCCAGCACGATCGTCGGGATCAGCCGGCCGGAACGCATCCGGCCGACCCTCGACGCCGCCGACCTGGACCTGCCGGACGCCTTCTGGGCGTCCCTCGAGGACCTGGTCCCCACCCCCGACAACTGGCTCGACGCGCCGGACGCGCGCTGAGCCTCCCGACCGGCCGCCCGGCCGCCACCGACCCAACGAAACCGAGGCCCACATGCCACTCGTCCGCATCGACATGCACACCCCCCTCGCCGACCTCCGACCGCAGATGAGCGAGGCGATCAACTCCGCCCTGGCCGACGGCTGGGGGATGCCCGCCGACGACCTGTTCCAGGTCTTCCAGCTGCACGAACCCGGTGACCTGTTCTACAGCCGCACCTTCCCCGAGGCGGACCGGACGGACATCGTCTTCGTCGAGATCCTCGCCTACACCGGGTACTCGCCCGAGGTGAAGCAGCGCGGCGCCGCCCTCGTCGTCGACCGCCTCGCCGCCCTCGGCATCAAGCGCGACAACGTGCTCATCGCCATCCACGAGAACGGCGACGGCGACTGGCTCGCCCCGTCCGCGGTGCAGTGACCATGCGTCGCAGCGACCTGCCCGCCGACTTCGTCCTCGGCGCCGCGACCGCCTCGTACCAGATCGAGGGGGCGACGCAGGCGGACGGCCGCGGCGCGAGCATCTGGGACACCTTCGCCCGGGTGCCGGGCGCGATCGCCGACGGGTCCACCGGTGACCCGGCGGACGACCACTACCGCCGGATGCCGGAGGACGTGTCGCTCATCGCCGACCTCGGCTTCGACGCGTACCGGTTCTCGATCGCCTGGCCGCGCATCCAGGCCGACGGCACCGGCCCGGTGAACCCCGCCGGCATCGACTTCTACCGGCGGCTGGCCGAGGGGCTCCTCGAGCAGGGCGTCACTCCCTGGGCGACGCTGTACCACTGGGACCTCCCGCAGGCGCTCGAGGACCGCGGAGGGTGGCTTGAACGGGACACCGCCGCACGCTTCGCCGAGTACGCAGCGCTCGTGACCGAGCAGCTCGGCGACGTGGTCACCGACTGGATCACCCTGAACGAGCCCTGGTGTTCGTCGTTCCTCGGCTACGCCAGCGGGGTGCACGCACCGGGGCGGCACGAGGGAGCCCGGTCCGCGCAGGCGGCACACCACCTCCTGCTCGGGCACGGACTGGCGCTGGAGGCGGTCCGGGCGACGCGGCCCGAGGCCCGAGTCGGCACGACGCTGAACCTGTACTCGGTGCGTCCGGCGTCGGACTCCGCCGAGGACCGCGACGCCGCACGCCGGATCGACGGCCTGAGCAATCGCTTCTTCCTCGACCCGGTGTTGCGTGGGAGCTACCCGGCCGACGTGCTCGAGGACCTCGGGCAGACGTCGTGGTTCACCGAGCACGCCACGGCGGAGGACCTGCAGCGGATCGCCGCGCCGATCGACTTCCTCGGCATCAACTACTACAGCCGGCACACGGTGGCGGCGCCGGCCGACGTCGACGAGGCTGGCACCACGGAGCCGAGCGCCTACCCCGGCAGCGAGCGGGTGCGGTTCGTGCGGACCGGGGCAGCGGTGACCGGGATGGACTGGGAGGTCCACCCGGACGGCATGGTCGACGTCCTGCGGCAGGCGCACGACCTGGCGCCGGAACTGCCGCTGTACATCACGGAGAACGGGTCGGCGTACCCCGACCCGGACCACGTCGGGCCGGAGGGGGAGGTCGTCGACCCCGACCGGACGGCGTACCTCCGCGCACACCTCGGAGCGTGCGCAGCCGCCGTCGACGCCGGGTTGCCCTTGCGCGGGTACTTCGCGTGGTCGTTGATGGACAACTGGGAGTGGGCCTGGGGCTACTCACGGCGGTTCGGCATCGTGCACGTGGACTACGAGACGCAGCAGCGGACCGTGAAGCAGAGCGGGCACTGGCTCACGGCGTTCCTCCGCGACGCGGACTGATCCGCGGTCACGCGAGCCGTCCGCGCCGCAGTCCAGCGGGGACGGCGATGACGGACGGGAGGCGCGGTGCCGGCTGGCACCGCGCCTCCCGTCCGTCGTGCTGTCGACGGCCCGACGCTCACAGCCCCGGGATCGCCACCACCCGCTCGTGGTCCCACGGCTCGGTCCACCCGACCCGGTCGAACAGGCCGTCGAGCAGCGTCGCGGTGAAGCCCCAGACGACGTGCGAGCCGGACCCGGTGCGGACCGTGAAGGCCGGACCGCGCGACTCCCTGCCGTCGCGGTGGAACACCGTGACGCCGCGGTTCGCCGGGTCGAGCAGATCGGCGACCGGTGCCCGGAAGACGGCTGCCGACTCCGCCTCGTCCACGACCCTGACCGGCGACGGCGTACGCCACCACCCGAGCACCGGGGTGACCAGGTGCCGCGAGTGGGCGAGCGGCACCGGTGCGGCAGCACCGAGCACGTCGACGCCCGTGACGTCCAGGCCGGTCTCCTCACGGGCCTCCCGGAGGGCGGCAGCGACGGCGTCGACGTCGCCGGGGTCGACCCGGCCGCCCGGGAACGCCACCTCGCCGGCGTGTGAGCGCAGGGTGGCGGCACGGGCGAGCAGGAGCACGTCGAGGTCCCGCGAGACGTCATCGGCTCGAGCGCGACGCGCACTCGGGACGCGATCGAGCGTGCCGAAGAGCATGAGCACCGCCGCCCGCCGTGGGGACGGGGCCGCGGGCATCCCGGTGACGAGGGGCGCCGTGCCGGGTGCGACGGCCGCCGCGAGCTGTCCCCGCGCGCTCACAGCGCCCTCGGAACGACGGAGACGGAGGACGTGCAGGGCGAGGTCATCAGATCAGCCTAGGCACCGGGCGGTGTCCGAGCCGGCCCGCGCTGTGCGGAGAGCGTCGACGGGTCCGGCCGGTCACGGCACCCCCTGGCTGGCCAGGGGGTCGTCGCCGGGTCCGCACGCTGTTCCGCGAGCGTCGGGACGGCTGTGATCGAGGCATGACAACGACCACCACGACCCAGACCCTCGTCCACCACGAGACCGCGTTGGCGCTCCTCGGCGTCACCCGCACCCACGGCACCGGCGACGCGAGCGTTACCGCGCTCCGCGACGTCACCCTCGAACTCCCCACCGGCTCCTGGACCGCGATCATGGGTCCGTCCGGCTCCGGGAAGTCGACCCTCCTGCAGATCGCCGCCGGCCTCGACCACGTCGACTCCGGCCGCGTCGTCCTCGGCGGGACGGACATCACCGACGCCACGGACCACGAGCGCACGCTGCTGCGCCGGAACCGCATCGGGTTCGTCTTCCAGGCGTTCAACCTCATCGCGTCGCTGACCGCGGAGCAGAACGTCGCGCTGCCGCTCGAACTCGCGGGTCGCCACCCGTCCCGACAGATGATCCGCGACGCCCTCAGCCGCGTCGGCCTGGGCGACCGGGTGGGACACCGGCCACGGGAGCTCTCCGGCGGGCAGCAACAGCGCGTCGCGATCGCCCGCGCGATGATCACCGCACCCGAGGTCCTGTTCGCCGACGAGCCGACCGGGGCGCTCGACTCCACCGCCGCCCGCGTGGTCCTGGCGATGATGCGCGAGATGACCGACGCCGGGCAGACCATCCTCATGGTCACCCACGACCCGGCTGCCGCGGCCGCCGCCGACTCCACCGTGTTCCTCCGCGACGGCCAGCTCGTCGACGCACTCACCGGCGCCGACGCCGCCACGATCGCGAACCGCCTCGTCAGCCTGGAGACGGGACGATGAACCGCATCGCACTGAGCGGGTTCCGGGAGCGCTGGCAGACGTACGTCGGCGCGGTCGTCACCGTCGCCCTCGGCGTCGGGCTCGTGCAGGCGTCGCTGCTGCTCCTGCTGTCCGTGCTCGGCATGCAGCCGGCGGCCGACGCCGACGCGCTCACCCAGGCCCGGTCCGACGGCAGCAGGATCGTCGCGGTCACCGTCGTCTCCGTCACCCTCGGGTTCGCCGCCTTCCTCGCGGTGTTCATCATCGCGTCGACCTTCGCCTTCTCGGTCACCGAGCGTCGACGGGACCTCGCCCTGCTGCGCATCGTCGGAGCCGAGGTCGGGCAGGTGCGGCGGATGCTCCGTGGCGAGGCCGTCGTCCTCGGCCTCGTCGGGGCCGTGCTCGGCATCCCGGCCGGCATCGCACTGATGGCGGTGGAGACGCGCATGCTCGTGATCGCCGGTTTCGTGCCGTCGGGCTTCTCCCCGGTCTGGCACGTGTGGATCGTCCCCGCGTCCCTCGCCGTCGGGATCGGCCTCGCATCTGCCGGGGTCGCGGTCGCCGCTCGGCGAGCCGCCCGGGTCGACCCGCTCGACGCGGTGCGGGAGACCGGCGCCGCGGCACGACCGATGACGCGGTCGCGGTGGATCGGTGGGCTCGTGCTCGCCGTGGCGACGGTCGCCCTGGTCGTCCTCGCACCCGTGGGTGGGCTCGCCGGCGCGCAGGCGATGGCGATGTCCGCCGGCATCACCGGCGCACTCGCGATCACGATGACCGCCCCGGTGCTCGTGCCGCTCGTGGCCGCCGTCCTCCCGCGTCCGCGTTCGGCGGTCGGGTCGTTGGCCGTCGCGGAACTCCGCGACGCCCGGACCCGCTCGGCCTCCACCGCCGCCCCGCTCGTCGTCCTGCTGGCCCTGGTGCTGAGCCAGCCGATCGCGATGCTGTCCTTCTCGGACGCCGCGACCGCCCAGATCGCGCGGGGCACGGACGCGGACCTCGTGCTGCAGACGACCGGCGTGTTCACCGCGGACCCGGCTTCGGTGCCCGGGGTCGCGGCCGCGTCCACCGAGTGGGCCGTCCCCGTGCGGGTCCAGCCGTCCGGGTCGGCCGTCCCGGGGATGTCCGAGGAACTCGCGGGGACGCCGCTCGCCGTCACGACGGAGGCCCTCGTGGTCGACCCCGAGGGGTTCGCGGCAGCACACCCCGGTGCGGGCGCCGCGATGCAGGACCTCGGCGGTCGGTCCGCGGCCCCCGGCCCCGGTGCGACCGGACTCGGTCTCGGACGAGCCGGGACCGTGGCCATCGGTGACCGTGCCCTCGGGGCGGTCCGGTTCGGCCTCCCCGTCCCGGCCGGGAGCGCCGAGCAGGTCGGGATCGTCGTCCCCCGGGACCTGGTGCCGGCGGACGTCCTGGCCGACAGCCCCGCGACCACGTTCGTCGTCCTCGACCAGGGCGCGGACCGCGAGGCCGTCACCGCCGCCCTCGCCCGCATCGGGACGGTGGCGGAGACCGACGCCTGGGCGGCGGACGCCGGGGCAGCCGGCCTCGACCAGAACACCCGCGTCCTGCTCGTCGTGATGGCGGTCGGAGCGCTCTACGCGGTGATCGGTGTCCTCAACGCCGTCGCGATCGCGACCTCCGGCCGACGCCGGGCCTTCGCGGTGGCCCGCGCGAGCGGGATGACGCGCGGACAGGTCCTGGCCGCGGCGACACTCGAGACCGTCCTCGTCGCCGGCTCGGCGGTCGGGCTGGCGCTCGTCGCGACCGCGATGACCGCGGCGGCCGTGCTCGCCGGGACGGCCCAGGCCACGGGAGCAGCGGTGCTGCACGTGCCGTGGCTCCTCGTCGTCGTGGCGAGCGGCGGCGGACTCGTCCTGACGGGGGCGGCCGGGCTCGTGGCGGCGGCGGTCGCGACGCGTCAGGGCCCCGCGACGCTCCTGGCAGCGCGAGGATAGGCCCGTGACGGAGAGACGACGACGGTACGTCGACGAGTGGCGCGGCTGGACCGGGCGGACCTGGTACCTCCTGACGGCGCTCCCGGTGGACCTCGTCGGCTTCGTCGTCGTCCTGACCCTGCTGTGTCTGGGACTCGGGCTGGGGATCGTGTGGGTGGGGCTCCCGGTGCTGGCCGTGACCGTGCGGATCGGACGCCTGCTCGGGGTGTTCGCCCGTCGCCGGGCGGGCAGGGTCGGCGAGGTCCCGGACGCTCCGGACTGGACGGTCCGTCCTGACCTCCCGACCGGCGTCCCCGGGGTGCGGTTGGTGGCGCCGCTCGCCGACACCAGGAACTGGGCCGCGACCGCCCACGCCCTCGCGACCTTCCCGGTGTCGGTCGCCACGTGGGTGGCCACGGTGACGTGGGGCGCGCTCGCACTGGGCGCCGTCACGTACCCGGCGTGGACCTGGGCCGTCACCCCGGCCGACGACATCTGGCTGGAGCGGGTGGCCGCGGGCATCGGGGAGACCGGGCAGTGGACCGGGACGGTGCTCCGGCCGCTGGTCGTCGTCCTCGCCGGACTCGTCCTCGCCGCGACGTTCCCGATCGTCACACGCGTCCTGATCGTGCCGCACCTGGTGCTCGCCGGACTCCTCCTCGGGGAGCGGCAGGACGTCCGACTGCTCCGCGGGGCGCAGCGCGCCGAGGCCGGACGTCGGGCCGCCCTCCTCGCCGAGGACGCGTCGCTGCGCCGGCTCGAGCGGGACATCCACGACGGCCCCCAGCAGCAGCTGCTCCGCCTGCAGTACGACCTGGCCATCGCCCTCCGCCGGTTCCCGGACGACACCGCAGCCGCCGAGCGGCTCGTCGAGGAGTCGTTGGACCGGTCGAAGGCCGTGCTCGAGACGATCCGGAACCTCTCCCGCGGGCTCGCACCGCCGATCCTCCAGGACCGTGGTCTCGCGGCGGCCGTCGAGGCCCTGGCCGAGGACAGTGTCCTGCCGACGACGGCGGACGTCCGGCTGGACGCCGCCGGGGCCGGGCTCGCCGCCGTCGAGCGGAGTGCCTACGCGATCCTGTCGGAACTGCTCACGAACGTGACGAAGCACGCCCACGCGAGCAGCGCGAGGATCCGGGCGGTGGCCGCCCCGGGCGGCGACCTCGAACTGGAGGTCCGCGACGACGGGGTCGGCGGTGCTCGACTCGACCCCGGCCATGGTCTGGACGGACTCCGGGACCGTGTGGAGGGCCTCCAGGGCGTGTTCACGGTCACCAGCCCACCCGGGGGACCGACCGTGGTGCGGGTCCGCATCCCGGTCCCCGTCGAGGCACCGGCGACCGGAGGCCGTACCCTGGCCGGGTGACCCTCGGAGCAGGTGCAGTCCCCGCGTTGCGCATCGTCCTCGCCGAGGACTCGGTCCTGCTCCGGGAGGGCACGATCCGCCTGTTCGAGGAGGCCGGGTTCACGATCGGCGGGTCGTACGGTGACGCCGGCGCCCTGCTCGCGGAACTCGCCACCGTGCGACCGGACGTCGCCGTGCTCGACGTGCGGATGCCGCCCACGTTCCGGGACGAGGGCCTCCGCGCGGCGATCCGGATCCGGACCGAGCACCCCGAGGTGGCGGTGCTGCTCCTCAGTCAGTACGCCGAACTCGACTACGCCCGGGAACTCCTGGCGACCGGCGAACACCACGTCGGGTACCTGTTGAAGGACCGGATCTCGTCGATCGACGACCTCCGGGACGACGTCGCCCGGGTCGCCCGCGGCGGTCTGGTCCTCGATCCGCAGATCGTGCAGCGGCTCATCGCCCGCCGGACCGACCCGGTCGAGCGCCTCACGCCACGGGAACGCGACGTCCTCCGGCTCATCGCCGAGGGGCAGACCAACCAGGCGGTCGCGCACCGGCTGCGCATCGCGGTCGCCTCCGTCGAGAAGCACATCAGCTCGATCTTCACCAAGCTCGACCTCGAACCGACACCCGACGCGCACCGGCGGGTGCTCGCCGTGCTCGCCTGGCTGCGGGGCGGCGGCGCCTGACGCCAGCGGGACCCTGACGACACCGGACCGGGAGGACCACCGGATGCCACTGCCCGACCACATCGTGATCCGCCGCACCGGCCGCGACGACTGGGCCGCGTTCCGCGACCTGCGCCTGCGGATGCTCGCGGACACGCCGCTCGCGTTCCTCGAGACCCTGGCGCACGCACGACAGCTCGACGAGGACGAGTGGCGTCGGCGTGCCGGCAGCGGTGCCGACGACGACACGCCCTGGTTCGTCGCCGAGGACGTGACGACCGGTGCCTGGGCCGGCATCATGGGCGGTCGCCTCGACGGCGGGCACCCGCTCCTGGTCAGTGTGTTCGTCGACCCGCACCATCGTGGCCGGGAGTCGGGCGTGACGGACGCCCTCCTCGACGCAGTGGAGGACTGGGCACGGGGCCACGGTGACCGTTTCCTGCTGCACGTGCACGAGGAGAACCCGCGCGCCATCGCCTTCTACCGTCGCCGCGGGTTCGTCCCGACCGGCCGCCGCGTGCCCTACCCCCTGCCGCCACACGGCGAGGAGCTGGAGCTGGTGAAGTCCCTGCGCTGACCGGTCCCCGGCCGGCCGACGTTGTCCGCTGCACGCGCCCCTGTGCGGCACGACCGGGGTGTTCCCGGGCAACGGGTCTTTGATGGTCTGGCGAAAGGGGCTCCCGATGAAGACCATCCACTACGACAGCACCGCGATCCTCACCAGTGACGACGTCGCCGACGCCGTGATCGAGTACGCCGCAGCGCTCTCTGGAGGCGACCGGGCCGACACCGTGGCCGTGCCGAGCGTCGCCGAGGACGGCACGATGACGACGACGAAGATCCTCATCGGACCGTCGAGCGAGGTCGTCGTCTCGGACGCCGAAGAGGACGAGCTCGAGCTCGAGAACGACGAGTTCGTCGCCCGGTTGCGCGCCGCTGCCCGCACGTTCGGGCACGACACCGTGATCCACGCCGACACCCGGTCGGACCTGACCGAGGGCGACGAGGAGCCCGGAGCCCCGGCGGAGCCGGCGAAGCCCTGAGCCGCGGGACGGCCTCCCGCTCGTCAGCGCGAGGCGGCGGCGGACCGCAGCGTCGCTTCCGCGTCGTCGAGGTAGTCGCCCAGCAGCGTCGCCGCGCCGTCCCGGTCGCCGGTGCGCAGCGCTGCGACGATCGCCTCGTTCCGGTCGACGAAGTCCGCGTGGAACGCGGCCGGGTCGTCAGTGGTGAGGAACGCGAGCCGCATCTCGGCGAGCAGCGAGTCCATGAGCACGTGCAGCCGCTCGCTGGGCACGGCCCGGACGAGTTCCGAGTGGAAGCGGATGTCCGCGGTGCCGACCGCGCGCCAGTCCCCGGCGACGGCGGCAGCGCGGGCGTCCGCGACGGCGGCGGCCGCGGCGGCCAGGGCGGGGGACTCCGGGGCGCAGGCGCGGATGCCCGCCTCCTCGAGGACCCGACGGGCCGCGTAGAGGTCCGTCACGTCGTCGGCAGACAGGCGCTGGACGAACACCCCGCGGTTGAAGACGTGCTCGACGAGCCGGTCGCGGGCGAGCAGCCGGAAGGCCTCGCGCAGCGTGTTCCGTGAGACGCCGAGCTGGTCGCTCAGCCGCTCCTCGGACAAGCGCGCCCCCGGCATGAAGGCACCGTCCGCGATCGAGGACCGAAGTCGGGCCGCGGTCGACTCAGCGCCGCTGACGGTTCGGGTCATGGCCTGATCCTGACAGAGGGAGCGTCCGGACCGGCCGAACGCGGGCTCGTGTGACCGCCGTGTTACAGATGCCGGCCGGGTCTTGAGATTGTTGAACAATGCAGGCCAGACTGTCCCGCATGTTCGTCCTCATCGGCGTCGCCGTCGTGATCATCGGCTTCGCGCTGCGCATCAACGCGCTGCTCGTGGTCACCGTGGCGGGCATCGTCACGGCAGCCATCGGCGGGATCGACCCCGTCGGCATCCTCACCGCGTTCGGGAACGGTTTCGCGTCCAGCCGCAGCGTCACGACGTTCGCACTCGTGCTGCCGGTCATCGGCCTCATCGAGCGGTACGGGCTGCAGGACCAGGCGAAGCGCCTCATCGCGAAGCTCGACAAGCTGACCACCGGCCGCATCCTCGCCGGGTACCTCGCGGTCCGGCAGGTCACCGCCGCCGTGGGTCTGACGAGCATCGGCGGGCCGGCGCAGACCGTCCGCCCGCTCGTGCACCCGATGGCGGAGGGGGCGGCGACGAAGAAGTACGGCCGCATCGACGAGCGGATGCGCGAGAAGATCAAGGGCTTCTCGGCGTCGTCCGACACCGTCGGGGTGTTCTTCGGCGAGGACGTGTTCGTCGCGGTCGGGTCGATCCTGCTCATCACGACCTTCGTCGACACCACGTACGGCCTTGCCCTCGAGCCGATCGACCTGGCGCTGTGGGCGATCCCCACCGGCATCGCGGCGCTCGTCGTGCACGGTGTCCGCCTGCTCCTGCTCGACCGGAAGCTCGACAAGATGGCGGCTGACGTCCGCCAGACCGAGGAGGTCGCGGCGTGATCACCAGCGAATGGCTGTACTGGCTCATCGGCGCGTTCTTCATCGCCGTCTCGGTGTTCATCGTCACGGACCGAACCCACGCCAAGCGGGTCGGGAACGCGGCGTTCTGGGGCATCCTCGGACTCTCGTTCTTCGCCGGCACGTTCGTCGTGTCCGGCGCCATCCCGGCCTGGGCACTCGGCGTCGCGGTCCTGGTGATGGTGGCGCTCGCCGGGCTCGGGTTCACCGGCACGACGAGCCGCACGCGGGTCGCGAGTGTCCCGGGCGCCGGGGTCGGCTCCGCGACCGGTCCGGCCGAACCCACCGCCGTCACCACCCGACCGAGCTCCAGCACGAGCGTCCTCGCGACGACGAGTCCGGACGAGCGCGCCATGTCCGCGCAGCGGTTCGGCAACAAGCTGTTCATCCCCGCGCTGGTGATCCCGGTCGTCGCGGTGCTCGTCGCGACCCTCGGCCCGCTCGTGTCGATCGGCGGGGAGCCGCTGCTCGCCGAGGGCAGCGCGACCCTCACCGGACTCGGCATCGGGTCGGTGCTCGCCGTGGTCGTCGCGGTGTTCGTGCTCCGTCCGCCGCGGCTCGACACCCCGGTCCGGGAAGGCGCGCGCCTGCTGCAGGCGATCGGCTGGGCGGCACTCCTGCCGCAGATGCTCTCCACGCTCGGGATCGTCTTCACGCAGGCCGGTGTCGGCACGGCGGTCGGCACGATCATCGAGGCGGTGCTGCCGGACGGCTCGCTGTTCGCCGCCGTGATCGTGTACTGCCTCGGCATGGCGCTCTTCACCGTCATCATGGGCAACGCCTTCGCGGCCTTCCCGATCATGACAGCGGCGATCGGCTGGCCGGTGCTGGTGCAGGGCTTCGACGGCAACCCGGCGGCGATCTTCGCCATCGGCATGCTCGCCGGCTTCTGCGGCACCCTGGCCACCCCGATGGCCGCGAACTTCAACCTCGTGCCCGCTGCCCTGCTCGAGATGCGGGACAAGTACGGGCCGATCAAGGCGCAGCTCCCGACCTCCGGGATCCTGCTCGTCGTCAACATGGGAGTGATGTACCTTGTCGCATTCTGACCCCGCCCCCACCGGCGCATCCGCCGACCTCGGCCGTTCCGCCTGGGCGGCTGGCTTCGCCGCCGTCGCGCTCGACAACATCACCCGCGAGTACCCGTACGCGGCGCACCACACGACGTCCGGTCCGGACGACCGTGCGCTCCCCGTCGAGCTGCACCCCGCCTTCGCCACGTCCTACGACTGGCACTCCTCGGTGCACATGCACTGGCTCGCCGCCCGCCTGGTCGCCTTCGGCGTGCCCGCCGACCTGGAGGCCCGGATCACCTCCGTCCTGCAGGCCCACCTGTCCGAGGCCCACCTGGCGACCGAAGCGGCGTACCTCCGCGCGACCCCGCACTACGAGCGCCCCTACGGCTGGGCGTGGCTGATGCGCCTCGCCGCCGAGGTGTCCGCCTCCGAGGCGCCGGCGGTCCGGGCGCTCGCGCCGGGGTTCGCACCCGTCGTCGAGGTGCTCGAGGACCTCGTCACCCGCTGGGTCGACGGCGCGGCCCACCCGGTCCGGCACGGGGTGCACTCGAACTCGGCGTTCGGACTGCTGCTCGTGCTCGAGGGTGCTCGCTCGCTCGGCCGACACGACCTGGTCGCGACGGTGGAGCGCGCTGCCCGCGAGTGGTTCGGTGCCGACGCCGGCTGGCCCTTCGCCTGGGAGCGGAGCGGGCACGACTTCCTGTCCGCCGGACTGGCCGAGGCCGATCTCATGCGCGCGGTCCTGCCGGCGGACGAGTTCGCCCCGTGGGCCCGCTCGTTCCTCGTGCAGGTCACGGAGGGCGACGCGGTCCTCACCCCGACGGTGGTGCGCGACGAGAACGACCCGCAGCAGGTGCACCTGTTCGGCCTCGACCTGTCCCGCGCCGGGTCCGCACGCCGCATCGCCGACGCCCTCCGGGCAGCGGGCGCGGACGGTGTCGAGACGGCCGCGCTGCTGGACGCCGCCGCCGACTCGTTGCTCGCCGCTGGCCTCGCCGCGAGCGTCGGTGAGGAGTACTACTCCACCCACTGGCTCGCGAGCTTCGCGTGGGACGCGATGGAGGCCCGGGAGCACGCAGCCCGCTGACCTGCCCGTCGCAAGGCGCGAGGGGTCAGGCGAGAGGGATCGTCCGACCGAAGGTGCGGGTGACCGGGGGCGCGGCGAGGACGGCGCCGAGCGCTTCCGCGGCACCCTCGGGCGTCGCGCGCCAGGCGACGTAAGCGTCGTGGTCGGCGGCCGTCGCCCAGCGTTCCAGGACGACCAGACGCGTCGGGTCGGCGTCGTCGACCAGGACCTCGAGCGACTCGTTGCCGGCGCGGGCGGCGGTCTGCGCGAGCGTCTCGCGGATCGCGCGCTCGACCGCCTCGGCCGACACGTCGCTGCGGAGCTCGACCTCGAGGAAGACCGTCATCGTCATGGTGTGCACCTTTCGTCTGCCGGGCCCTGTCGGGTGACGCGGCCCGTCGGGGTGAACCCGCTCGGCTCCGACCTTGTTCCGGTACCGGGGGTTGTCGTTCGCTGGCCCATCGATTACCGTTGCATCGAAGATCGATACCATCGAAGATCGACAAGGGGATGAACCGATGACCACACCCGTCTACGACCCGCCGCGCGGGACGAACTCCTACCTCGCCTACGTGGCCGCCTGCGCCGTGGGGATCATCGTCGTCGTCGCCCGGTACGTGGTCGACCTCGTCGCTTCGGTGCGGTCCGGGCTCGTCTCGGTCCCGGTGCGCACGGCTCCGACGACCGAGGTCCCACAGCCGCCCGGCGGTGCGACGGTGCGCGCCGACCGTCTCACCCTGCAGGTCCGCACCGACGACGTCCCCGGCGGTGCGATCGGGCTCATCCGCGTCGGTGACGTGCTCGAGGTCGTGCTCGTCGCCGTGCTCATCGCCCTCGTCGCCGCCGTGGCGTGGACGATCTCGCGCGGGAAGCTCTTCGACCGGTCGGCGACCGTCGTCCTCGGCCTGTTGGCCGGCGCGGCCGTGCTCGCCGGTTTCGTCCCCACCTTCATCCGACGGATGGGCTGGAACTGGGTGGTGTCCGGGCTCGGCTGGGACGGACGTCTGCCGGCACCCGTCGTCGAGCCGCCGTACGTGGCGGTGTACCTCGGGTTGCTCCTGGTGATCTGCTTCCGGTTCGCCCTCACCGCGTCGCAGCGGATGGTCCGCGACCAGTCGGGGTTGGTCTGATGGCTCCGGAGGTCGAGGACGGTCACGCGGTCGTGTGCCACATCGACGATCTGCTGGCCGAGCGCGACATGACGCTCACCGAACTCGCGGACCGTGTCGGCGTGACCGTCGTCAACCTGTCCGTGCTGAAGAACAACCGCGCCCGGGCGATCCGGTTCTCGACGCTGACCCGGATCTGCCAGGTGCTCGGTTGCCAGCCGGGCGACGTGTTCTCGGTGCGGAGCGCCTGAGTCGTCAGTGGCGGGCCCGTCGGCGGACGACCCGGAAGCGCAGCGGATCACCCGGCCGGAGCTGTGCCGCACGGTCGACGGACTCCGGTGTCAGGACGGCCACGACCGGGTAGCCGCCGGTGACCGGGTGGTCGGCGAGGAACAGCACCGGGAACCCGGTCGGCGGGACCTGCAGTGCCCCGGTCTCGACGCCCTCGCTCGGGAGCTCCCGCGCGACGGCACGCTCGAGCGGCACGGCGGCGGTGGTGCGGACCCCGACGCGGTCACTGTCGGCGCTCACCGTGTACTCCTGACCGGTGAGCACGCCCCGCCAGTCCGGGGTGAACCAGTCGTCGCGAGGACCCGGCAGCACGTCGAGCACGGCGGGCTCGTCGGCCCAGGGCGTGCGCGGCGGTGGGACGGCGTCGACCACGGGCCATGCCCCCGCTCGGTCGCCCACGGGCAGGACGTCCCCGTCGCGCAGGGGAGCGGGACCGAGCTGGGCGAGGGAGTCCCAGGAACGACTGCCGAGCACCGGCCCGACCGCGACGCCGCCGCGGACGGCGACGTAGGCGCGCAGACGGTGCTCGGGCAGGCCGATCCGGACGGTGTCGCCGGGAGACAGCGACAGGACCTCGTAGGCGGCCGCGCCGTGGACGCGGCCGTCGGCCCGTTCGATCGACACCGGGCACGGTGCCCCCGTGACGGCGGCGAGCACGTGCGCGTCGGAACGGAGGGCGACGGAACCGAGGAGGGCCTCCAGGACGGCTGCGTCCGGAGCGTTCCCGACCATCCGGTTGGCGAGCGCTGCCGAGCCGCGGTCCGCCGCGCCGGCGGCACCCAGGCCCATGTCGCTGAGGCCCGGTCGTCCGAGGTCCTGGATGGTGACCCCGAAGCCGACCTGCACGACCGTGAGCGTGCTCACGCGGCGGCTCCCGCGTCGACGAACCGGATCCGGGTGCCGGCCGGGGCGAGGGCGGGTGGCGTGCGCTCGAGCGACCACATCGGGACGTCGGTGCGGCCGATGAGCTGCCATCCGCCGGGCGAGGTGCGCGGGTAGACGGCGCTGAACTCGCCGGCGAGGGCGACGGCTCCGCTCGGGACCGCGGTGCGCGAGGTGTCGTGACGCGGGAGGTCGAGCGAGGGGGAGGTGCCGGTGAGGTAGCTGAACCCCGGAGCGAACCCGCAGAAGGCGCTCGTCCAGACCTGCCCGGTGTGCCAGGCGACGAGCTCGTCGCGGGTCATGCCGGTGAGCCCGGTCACCGCTCGGATGTCCTCGCCGTCGTAGGTCACCGGGATGACGACCGGTTCGCGGTCCGCGGTGTCGCCGGCGGGATCGACCGGTGCGACCTCGGACAGCAGGGCGCGGAGCCGTCCGGCGTCGGTGACGGCGGGGTCGAACCGGAGGAGGAGGGTCCGCGCGCCGGAGACCACCTCGGTCACGCCGGGCAGGACCGCGCCGGCGAGGCCCGTCCGGAACGCCACGACCTCCGTCAGGGTGCCGAACGTCGCCAGCACCGCCGAGGCACCGGCCGCGCGGACGTCCGGGGTCATGACGCGGCGGCCGTCGAGAACGACGTGATGTCGATGCCCTGCGCCGTCAGCAGCGTTCGGACGGCCCGGGCCATCGCGACCGCGTCGGGGGAGTCGCCGTGCACGCACACCGAGTCGGCGCGGACCGGGATGTCGGTGCCGTCGATCGCGGTGGCGATCCCCTCGGTGACCATCCGCAGGACGCGGGCGGCGACCTCGTCCGGGTCGTGCAGCACCGAGCCCGGGCGGCTGCGGGAGACGAGTGACCCGTCCGGTTCGTAGGCACGGTCGGCGAAGGACTCGCTGACCGCACGGAGTCCGTGCCGTGCCGCCGCCAGCAGCAGCTCCGAGCCGGGCAGCGCCAGGACGGCCAGCGAGGCGTCGACGTCGGCGACGGCGCGGACGACCGCCTCGGCCTGCACCGGGTCCGCGCAGGCGGTGTTGTAGAGGGCGCCGTGCGGCTTGACGTAGGTGACGCGGGTACCCGCGACCCGGGCCGCGGCGGCCAGGGCGCCGAGCTGGTGGACGACGTCGGCGTACAGCTCGTCAGGGGAGACGTGCACCGGACGGCGGCCGAACCCCGCGAGGTCGCGGTACGCCACGTGTGCGCCGACGGCCACGCCTCGTTCGGCCGCGGCCCGGCAGGTGTCGAGCATGATCGTCGGGTCACCGGCGTGGGCGCCGCAGGCGATGTTCACGCTCGAGACGACGTCGAGCATCGCCCGGTCGTCGCCCGCGGTCCAGGCGCCGAAGCCCTCACCGAGGTCGCTGTTCAGGTCGATCGATGGCATGCGGACCCCCTGTCTGGATTGTTCAACAACCTACCGGCCGCCACCGTCGCTGTCACGAGGGCGAGGTCCGGTCGGCGTCAGACCCGGGACGGCAGGGTGAGGACCTCTGCCCCGTCCTCGGTGATCGCGATGGTGTGCTCGCTGTGCGCGGTCCGGCAACCCGTGGCGCTGCGGAGCGTCCAGCCGTCCGGGTCCGTGACGAGCTCGTCCGTGTCGACCATCACCCACGGCTCGAGCGCGAGGAGCAGCCCCGGTCGCAGGGCGTACCCGCGACCCGGTCGGCCGTCGTTGGCCACGTGCGGGTCCTGGTGCATGGTCGAGCCGATGCCGTGCCCGCCGAACTCCAGGTTGATCGGGTACCCGGCGTCCGAGAGCACGGACCCGATGGCGTGCGACAGGTCGCCGAGCCGGGCACCCGGGCGGGCGGCCGCGATGCCGGCGGCGAGGGCACGCTCGGTCGTCTCGATGAGGGCGACGCTCTCGGGCGGGCGGCTCGTGCCGACGACGAAGCTGATGGCGGAGTCGGCGGCGTAGCCGTGGTGCACGACGGCCAGGTCGAGCGTCAGCAGGTCCCCGTCCGCCAGGGTCCGGTCGTGCGGCAGGCCGTGCAGGACGGCGTCGTTCACGGCGGTGCAGATGTGGTGACCGAACGGGCCGCGCCCGAACGAGGGGGCGTAGTCGACGTAGCAGGAGGTGGCCCCGGCAGCGGCGATCATCTCGGCCGCCCACCGGTCGAGGTCGAGGAGGTTCGTGCCGACCGTCGTCCGGCCACGGAGCGTGTGCAGGATGTCGGCGACGAGGGTGCCGGCCGCGCGCGCCCGGGGGAGCTCGGCCGGGGTGAGGATCTCGATCATGCGGGCGCTTCTTCCGTCGGGATAGTTGTAACGGTATTACTATCAGAACATGGTCCGGTTGCCGCTCACCCCCCTCGACCTCGAACGCGGGCGGCGCCTCGGTGCGGTGCTCCGGTCCGCGCGGGGGGAGCGCTCGATGCTCGACGTCGCGCTCGCGGCCGGGATCTCCCCCGAGACGCTCCGGAAGATCGAGACCGGACGCATCGCCACGCCGTCCTTCGCGACCGTGGCGGCGCTCGCCGGAGTGTTGGGGCTGTCACTCGACGCGGTGTGGGCCCAGGCCTGTGGCGGCACCCCGCGTGCTGACGGCCCGGTCGACCACCCGGGGGACCGATCTGGTATCGTTATGGATTCAGAACCAAGGGGGCTGCCCGTCGCGTGAGGTCGACGGACGGCTCGTGTACCGCTCACAGTCGGTGCCACCCGCGCGTCCTTCGGTTCGCACCCCTCGTGCCCCTCGCCGTGCGGCCCTCCGCCGGAGCACGATCCGTGTCGTCCGAAGGAGCTCCCCATGGGCACGTCCATGCCCGGATCCCGCCGCACCCTGCGCGGCAACCCGATCGCCACCCTCGTCGCCGTGTGCTTCGGCCTGTTCATGGTCGGGCTCGACGCCACGGTCGTCTCGATCGCGAACCCCGCCATCGCCGCCGACCTCGGCACCACCTTCACGCAGCTGCAGTGGATCACGAACGCGTACCTGCTCGCCCTCGCGGTGTTCCTCATCCTCGGCGGCAAGCTCGGGGACCGCTTCGGTCGTCGCCGCATGTACCTGATCGGAGTCGTCGCGTTCGCGCTGGCGTCGGTGGCGATCGGCCTGGTCGGGACGGCCACCGGCGTGATCGTCTTCCGCGCCGTGCAGGGGCTCAGCGCCGCACTGCTCATGCCGCAGACCCTGGCGCTCCTGCGCGCGACCTTTCCGAAGGAGCGGTTCGGCGTCGCCGTCGGCGTCTGGGGCGGGGCGTCGTCGGTCGCCATCGCCGCGGGCCCGATCGTCGCGGGCGTGCTCGTCGCGGCCCTCGGGTGGGAGTCCGTCTTCTTCGTGAACGCCCCGATCGCCGTCGTCGGCCTGGTGTTCGGCGGGCTGGTCCTCCGCGAGTCCACGGCTCCGCACCGCGGACGCTTCGACGTCGCGGGCGTGGTGCTGCTCGCGCTCGGCCTGTTCGGCATCGTCCTCGCCGTCGTCCAGTCGGAGTCCTGGGGCTGGGGGAGCCCCATCACCCTCGGGGTGCTGCTCGGTGGTGCGGCGCTGCTCGTGGTGTTCGTCGTCGTCGAACTGCGCGTGACCGACCCGCTGCTGCCGATGTCCCTGTTCCGCTCGTCGTCGCTCTCGATCGGGGGACTGGCCGTCGGCGCGAACTTCTTCGCGATGCTCGGCGTGACGTTCTTCCTGTCGCTGTACATGCTCAACCTCCGCGGGGTCACCGGCCTGCAGGCGGGACTCATGCAGCTCCCGCTGAGCGGTGTCTCGATCATCGCCTCGCCGATCGGTGCTGCCCTCGTCGCCAAGCTCGGCATCCGCCGCACCCTCACCGTCGGCCTGCTCATGGTCGGGGTCGCCCTGTTCGCGCTCACCACCACCACGCAGGACTCGGCGTACATCGGGATGGCGATCCCGTTCATCGTCTTCGCCCTCGGCGCGGGCTTCACGATGACCGCGGGCGCCGAGGCCGTCGTCGGCGGCGCCCCCGTGCAGCTGGCGGGCGTGGCCGGCGGGTTCCAGGCGACGGCGCTCCAGCTCGGCGGCGCACTCGGCACGTCGGTGCTCTCCGCCGTGGTCAGCGCCGGGGTGCTCTCCGGTACGACCGGCCTCGGGCTCTCGAGCGCCGCCCGGCAGGGGCTCGCCCAGGGCATCGTGCCCGACGGGCTCGGATCGGCGGCGGCCGCGGCGGCCAGGGACGCGTTCCTCGGCGGCATGCACACCGCCTTCGTCGTGGCCGGGGTGGTCGCGGTCGTCGTGGCGGTCCTCGCCGCGGTGTTCGTCCGCACGCGCACGACGCACGCGTCGTCCGAGGTGTCGGAGGAGACGGTCGAGGCGTCGGCCGGACACGCCTGAGCGGGCACTGGTCGCGCCGGGCCAGCTGACACACGGGAGGCCCGTGGCGAGCCCGCCACGTGCCTCCCGTGTGGCCCAGCGCCCCCTGACCGGTCTGGCCGCTGAGCGCGGCCGACCCGGACGGGGGCATGGCGTTCGGGCGGAACGTGTCGTCTACTGTTCCTCTCACCCACGACAGCACCGTGCCGGAGGACCCATGACGAACGAGGACCAGTCGCACCAGGCCGGCGGCGCGATCGACCGCCGCCGCCTGCTCACGCTCGGCCTGGGCGCGGCCGCCGCGGCCGGGATCACCGGCGTCGCCGCGCTCCGCCCCGAGACGGCCCGAGCGGCCACGACACCGGCGCTCCTCGCGGCCGACGAGTTCGACGGGCCGGCCGGGAGCGCGCCGAACCCGGGCATCTGGCGGTACGACCTCGGCGGTGGTGGTTGGGGCAACGGCGAGCTCGAGGTGTACACGGACTCGCGGCGGAACTCGGCGCTCGACGGCAACGGGAACCTCGTCATCACCGCACGGCGCGAAGCCGACGGCTCGTACACGTCGGCCCGCCTGACGTCGCAGGGCACGTACTCCGTGCAGTACGGGCGCGTCGAGGCCCGGATCAGGATCCCGCGCGGGCAGGGCATCTGGCCCGCGTTCTGGATGCTCGGCGCCGACCTGCCGCAGGTCGGGTGGCCGGCGTGCGGCGAGATCGACGTCATGGAGAACATCGGCCGCGAGCCCGGGACGGTCCACGGCACCGTGCACGGCCCGGGGTACTCCGGCGCCGAGGGCATCGGCGGGGGTGCGACGCTGCCGCAGGGCGCGTTCGCGGACGACTTCCACGTCTACGCGGTGGACTGGCGGCCGGGGTCGATCAGCTGGTCCGTGGACGGCGCGACCTACCGCACGATCACGCCGACGGACACGAACGGCGACCCGTGGGTGTTCGACAAGCCCTTCTTCGTGATCCTCAACGTCGCGGTCGGCGGTGGGTGGCCGGGCTCGCCGGACGCCACCACCCGGTTCCCGCAGCAGATGCTCGTGGACTGGATCCGGGTCTGGCAGAACGCCTGACCGACGGCGTCGCGCCGCCTCCGGTGGGACGCCGGAGGCGGCGGTGTTCGGTACCGCAACGGGTGAGGGCCCCGCAGCCGAAGCCGCGGGGCCCTCACTCGTGTGCTGGTCGGGTCAGCGCACCCGGACCGAGATGGTCGGGCTCGTGCTGCCCGCGATGATGCTGTTGCCGCTGAAGACGGCGTGCAGCTTGTGCGTGCCCTTCTTCAGGGTGAACCGCGTGCCGGCGGAGTTGCGGTCGATCTTGACGGTCTTGATGTGCTTCGTGCCGTCGTAGATCTTCGCCTGGCCGTTCACCACGATGCCGCGCGAGGTGACCTTCACGACCGCCTTCGTGCCGGAGTAGGTGATGCTCGTCGACGACGAGGCCTTCTCCACCGTGACCGCGATCGCCCGGGTCGTCGAGGAGTTCGTGCCGGAGTAGGCCGAGTCGCTGACGAAGGACGCCGTGATGCTGTGCTTGCCGACCGTGAGGGTCTTCGGCAGCGTGAAGGTCGCCTTGCTGTCCGCCACCGTCGCGGTGCCGAGCTGCTTGCCGCCCTCGGAGAAGGTCACCGTGCCGGTCTTGGCGCCGATGCCGCCGCCGATGGTCGCGGTGACCGTGACCGGCTTGGTCGTGCCGTAGGCCTGCTTCGCGGCCGAGGCCGTGAGCGTGGTGGTGGTCGCCGGCAGCGTGGCGTGCAGCGAGAACTCGTCGACGTTCGAGCCGATCGGCGCCGGGTCGGCCGACTCGGTCGGCTTGAGGGTCACACCGCAGCTGTCGACACGACCGTGCTGGACGGCCGAGTTGAGCGTGGTGCAGTCGCTCGCCCGGACGTTCGTGACGGCGAGGTTGTCGTCGGTGACCGACACCTTGACGTACGTGCGGACGTGCTCCTGGTTCTCCACCGAGTTGGCGAAGTGACGCTGGCCGGTCGGGTCGAGCGGGTCGGGGCCGTAGCCACCCTGGCTCGGCTCCGGCGTGGTCAGGTCGTAGTACTTCGAGCCCGACGCGGAGTTGGCGGTGAGGTAGATGACACCGCCGGGACCGGCGAAGACGTCGTCGGCGCCCGGCTGCTCGGCGGGGTTGGCCTTCTTGCCGTTCTTGATCGCGTAGCTGCGCGAGTAGGAGTGGTCGTGGCCCTGCAGGACGACGTCGACACCCATGTCGGAGAACGCGCGGGTGAAGTCGAAGCGGCGCTGCTGGTTGTCACGGTCGTTCGCGTGGTCGGCCGGCGAGTAGATCGAGTGGTGGTAGACCAGCGCGGTCCACTTCGCGTCGTCGCCGTGACGGGTGATGACGTCGCGGATGTAGTTCACGTGCGCCGCGTCGGAACCGCCCGAGTAGGCGTTCGAGTTGATGTCGATGAACAGGACGCCCTTGTACATGTACCAGTAGTCGCCACCCGAGTTCGTGGTGGAGTTGCCACCCGGGTAGAAGTCCGGCACGCGGAGCGAGTTCGGCAGCTGGTTGTGCTGCTCGTATGCCTTGCCGCCCACGTCGTGGTTGCCGATGGTCGAGGCCCACGGGTAGCGCTTGAGGACGTCGCTGCTGTCGGCGAACGCACCCCACTGGTACTCGTTGTTGGCGTTCTCGACCTGGTCGCCACCGGAGACGAGGAGCTCGGCGTTCTTCTCCTTCGTGGTGGCGTACTTCAGGGTGTCGGCCCAGCCGGCGCCGTCGTCGTCGGTGAAGCCCGACGAACCGATCTGCGGGTCACCGAAGAACAGGAAGTCGAAGTCGCCGCTGAAGCTCTTCGTGGTGAACGTGTACGGGGTCGACCAGGCGGAACCGTCCGCGGCACCCACGTGGTAGGTGTACGTGGTGTTCGGCTCGAGGTCCTTGATCGTCGCGTGCGCGTTGATGTAGCCCGACGCGGCGGTGATGCCCGGGATGGAGCGCGTCGACGAGTCGGTCGTGCTCGTGTCGGCAGCGGTGTTGGCGGCCTTCGACGCGGCGATCGTCTGCTTCGCGTCGGTGAAGACACCGCCGGTCATGCTGTCGGTCTTCTGGATCTCGAGCGACTGGGCGACGTTGGCGGGGAAGTACCACGAGGCGATGCGCTGGCTCTCGGTGGCGCCGACGCCGAGCAGGATGTGGATCGGGCCACCGTTCGAGACGTTGCTCGTGGGGGTGTTGGTGGCCGCGGTCGCGGGGTTGGTGCCGACGAGGCACGCACCGGCGATGAGGGCCGCTCCGATGACGGCCCCGCCGAAGCGGAGGGTGGTGGTTCTGCGCCGGGAAGGGGCGCCGGACAGGAGACTCATGTCGTTCCGTTCTCAAGGAGAGGGATGGTGCAGCAGAGAGACTCTGCATCGCCCTGGTAGATCGTGAGTAAACGCTGTGTGTCCATCCGGCTCACAGCGCCGAGGCGGTAGTGGATCAGCCCTCGACGAGCCGCTGGACGAACCAGATCATCCCCATCACGAACACGCCCGCCGTCACGGCCCCCGTCACCCAGAGCGACACGACGTGGGCCTTGCGACGCAGCAGGGACAGCGGCGGGAAGACGATGACGATGATCGCGAGCTGCACCGCCTCGATGCCGACGTTGAAGATGAGGAGCGACACGAGCAGCTGCCACGAGAACGCCTCCTGGATGCCGAGCGCGCCCGCGAAACCGAGTCCGTGGATGAGTCCGAACGCGAACACGACGGCCAGGCGGGACCACCCGGACCGGTCCAGGGCGAACCGACCGTGGTCCGCCACGACCAGCTCGTCCGCGCGCGACCGACGCTGCACGAGCCGCCACAGGTACCACCCGGCGACCGCGGCGATCGAGAGCGCGATGAGCGGCTCGACGACGATCGACGGCGGGCTCACGACGCCGAGCGCGGCGAGGATGAACGTGATCGAGTGCGCGATCGTGAACGCCGACGCCGTGTACACGACCTCGCGCAGGCGACGGGAACCGGCGATGAGCGCGATGAGGAACAGGATGTGGTCGATGCCGGTGAGCAGGTGCTCCGCGCCGAGCGTGAAGAACTCCCAGAACCGTGCCCCCGCGGACTGCTCGGTCGAGAACGACGGCTGCCCGGCGTCGAGCGTCGCCGTGCCCTCCTGGTCGTCGACGTCGTAGGTGACGATCGTCTTCGTGTCCTTCACGAACGTCTCGCTGTCCGGGAACAACCCGGACCGGACGACGTGCCCGGACGCGGTGTGCCCGGCCTCCGGGCACCTGAACTCCGCCGTGACGTGTGCGTACGGCACCTCGTCCTGCACGTCCACGCGGACCGAGTCGTCGAGCGTGCCGATGCACTCCCGACCGCCGGAGGTCACCGCGAAGCGGTCGAACACGTACCGGCCGATGGAGTCGAGGTGCGTCTCGGCGGCGCGCACCATGCCCGGGAAGTCGCCGTCGTCCCAGGCCGCCTGCCCCTGACGGTAGAGCGCGTCGTCGTCCTCGCTCGTCCCGACGGACACGAGCATGAGGTCGTACTCGAGCCCGAGTCCGGCCCGGACGGTCTCGGCCCCCTGGCCGGTCACGTCCGCGTAGACGACGGAGCTGAACCCGTGGGCGCTCGCCGCGGACGCGCCGACCAGGAGGCTCGCGGCCACCGTGCCGACCAGGACCACGGCGGCGACGATCCGGGCGATGAACGGGGGGAGGAGGGGGAGCCCGGTGGGAGCGCTGT
>NZ_QKTS01000015.1:0-80232 GCF_003234525.1 Curtobacterium sp. MCBD17_021
TGTATAAGAGACAGGGTGGGGACGGCGAGGGGAGGGGGTGGCACGGAAGCCATATTAGGTTAGCCTTCCCTCATGGCGAAGATCCCGAGGCTGATGCCCGAGAACCCGCGGCTGTTCCGGGCACGGGTCGTGCGCACCGGACGGCACACCCCGTCGATCCACCGCGTCACCATCGCGAGCGACGAGATCCGCGACTTCCCGTTCCTCGGCTTCGACCACTGGTTCCGCCTGTTCCTGCAGCGCCCTGAGCAGGACGCCTTCTGGATGCCCGATCGACGGCGCCAAGTGGTGGCCGCAGTACCTCCGCATCCCTGAGGAGTCGCGACCGCACTGCGCCAACTACACGGTCGCCGGACACCGGCCGGAACTCGGCGAGATGGACATCGACTTCGTCGTGCACACGAACGGTGACGGTGGACTCGAGGGCCGCGCCGCCGTCTGGGCCTGCGGAGCCCGCCCCGGGGACGAACTCGCCCTGCTCGACCAGGGCTGCATCTTCGACTGCCCGGACGACACCAGCGAGGTCGTCATCGCCGCCGAGGAGACCGGCCTGCCCGCCGTCGTCGGCATCGCCCGGTCCCTGCCCCGTGACACCGTCGGCCGCATCATCCAGGAGGTACCGACCGCGCTCGACATCCGCGACCTGGACGCTCCGGTCGGCGTCACCGTGACGTGGCTCGTCCGCGGCGACGCCCACGCGGTGCCCGGCCGGGCGGCGCTCGCGGAACTCCAGCGGCACGTGCCCCGTGACGACCGCGGGTACGCCTTCGTCGTCGGGGAGTCCCGGCTCGCCACCGAGGGGCGCCGCCACCTGCACCGCGCGGGGCTCCCGAAGTCGCGGATCACCTTCTCCGGGTTCTGGAAGCACGACGCCCGGATGCCCGTCCCGGCCTGAGGCGCTGCGCCCGGCGGTCCCCGTGGACCGCGTCCGCCACCGGCCGGTGGCGTCCGCACCCGATGTGGCACGCTGTGCGCATGGGGGAACACGACGGACGACACATCCGACGCGCGGGCACGACGGGGGCGGCCGTCGCAGCGCTCCTGCTCGTCGCCGGCTGCTCGATGCTGACGGGCGGCAGCGTCCCGGACACCGCCGCGACCGACGGCACGGCTCCGCGACGGACCGCGTCACCGAGCCCGTCAGCGACGCCGACCCCGACGGCGACGACGCCGCCGGTCGCGGAACTCGTCGGGGTCACGCTGGACGCCGGGGACGTCGGTGAGGGCGCTCCCGCGACCGTCTCCGGCACCGGCCCCGCCGACGTCGCCTTCCGGGTCCGCGGCGACTTCGCCGTGGTGATGGACCTGGACTGCTCGCGGTGCGTCGGCACCGCGGCCGTCACGGCACCCGGGCGGATGTCGCCGTTCGGTGAGGCCACGGCTCCGCTGACCGCGTCCTTCCTGACGGGGGTCATGCGGTCCGATCCGGACGAGCAGATGCTCATCGTCCAGGCGGACGGTCCCTGGTCGATGACGATGCGGAGCTGGAACGACCTGCCGTCGGTGTCCGGCCCGCAGTCGGGCACGGGCCCCGCGGTCCTGTTCTTCTCGGACGACGTCTCGCACGTGCAGGTCGACTACACGCCGGCCGATGCCGACGACCGGTTCGGTGCCCGGGTCTTCACGACGTCGGACGACACGCAGCTGTTCGGGGACACCGAGGCGTTCTCGGACACCTTCGAAGCCGACCTGCCAGGCGTGGTGGCCGTCGCGACGAACGGGTCGTGGAGCATCACCCCGACGCCCTGAGCCGGTCCGGTCGGGAGACGCGCGTAGCCTCGCGCCATGAGCTGCCGCCTGAGCGAACTGGTCCTCAACTGCGACGACCCCGAGGCGCTGTCGCGCTTCTGGTGCGCCGTCCTCGACTACGTGGAACTCGGCCGGGAGGACGACGGCATCGAGATCGGCCCGGCCTCCGGTTTCGGCGGAGCGGCCCCGACGATCATCCTGGCGCGCGTCGCACACGCGAAGTCCCAGCCGCTGCGCCTGCACCTCGACGTCAACCCCGTCGACCGCGACCAGGACGCGGAACTCGAGCGGCTCCTCGCCCTCGGCGCGCGTCCGGCCGACGTGGGGCAGACCGGTGACGAGTCGTGGCACGTGCTGCAGGACCCGGAGGGAAACGAGTTCTGCCTGCTGCGCTCGCGCCTCGCGCCGCTCGCCTCCGCCTGAGGCGACCCCCGACGGACGGGAGGCTCCCCACCTGCTGGTGGGGAGCCTCCCGTCCGTCGTGCGGTCCGGACGTCAGCCCTTCAGACCGGACCCCGTGACGCCCTCGACGATCTGCCGCTGGAAGACCAGGTACAGGATGATGAGCGGCAGCGCGGCGAGGAGCGCGCCCGCCTGGATGTCCGCGTACCGCTGGCCGAAGCTGCCCTGGACCGTGGCGAGCCCCACCGGGATCGTCATGAGGTCCGGGTTCGACAGCACGAACAGGGGCAGCAGCAGGTTGTTCCACACCCCGACGAAGGTCAGGATCGTCACCGCGGCGATGACCGGGCGGGACAGCGGCAGGATGACCGACCAGTAGACCTTCCAGATGCTCGCGCCGTCGATGCGGGCGGCTTCCTCGAGCTCCTTCGGGATGCCGTCGAAGAACTGCTTGAAGATGAACACCGCGATCACGGCGGGCACCTGCGGGAAGATCACCGACCAGTAGGTGTTGAGCAGGCCGACCGCGTTGAGCTCCTGGAAGATCGGGATGATCAGCACCTGCGTCGGGATCATGATGCCCAGGATGATGAGCAGGAACGCGACGTTGCGGCCGCGGAACACCAGGCGGGACAGCGCGAAGGCCGCCATCGAGGCGAACATCACCGTGAGCACCGCCGTGACGACGCTCGTGATGCCGCTGGCCAGGTACCAGTTCCAGATGTCGCCGGACTGGAACAGCGACGAGTAGGAGTGGAGCGTCGGGTTCCAGTCCGACAGGATCGCGCCCGCACCGAGCGCGGCGACGCCGTTGTCGGACAGCGACGTCTTCAGGGCGAACAGGCTCGGGATGAGCCAGATGATCGCGAAGACCGTCAGGACGACGGCCGACGCGATCGTGAACCCCCTGCCGGAGACGCCGATCTTCGCGGCGCTCGTGGGCGCGGCCGAGGAGACGCCGGTGCGGAGCTTGGTGCGACCGGTGGTGATGCTCTCGGTGGCGGTCATGTCAGGCCCCGATCTCTCGCTTGGCGGCAGCGCGCTCGACGAGCTGCCGGATGACCGCGATCGCGACGATCACGATGAACAGGAGGACGGACGCTGCCGAGGCGGCGCCGAGCCGGTTGTCGGTGAAGCCGACGCCGGTGATGAGCTGCAGTGAGACCTGGGTCGAGATGCCCGGCCCACCGTTCGTCATCAGGTACACCTGGTCGAAGATCTTCAGGGACGCGATGATCTGCAGCAGGATGACCAGCGTCGTGGTGCGGCCGAGCAGCGGCAGGGTGATCGACTTGATCTGCTGCCAGTTCGACGCACCGTCGACGGCGGCGGCCTCGTACAGCTCGCGCGGGATCTCCTGCAGGCCGGCCAGGTACAGCACGAAGTTGAAGCCGAGGGTCCACCAGATCGTGGCGATGGCGACACCGATCATCGCGGTGTTCGGGCTCGACAGCATGCCCGAGCCCGGGGTCATGCCGAGTGCGGTCTGCAGGGTCGCCCAGAGGCCGGTCGCCGGGGTGAAGATGAACACCCAGATGAGCGAGATCGTCGCCGACGGCAGGATGAACGGCAGGAAGAACGCCAGGCGGAAGAACCACTGGCCCTTGTTCATCCGGTTCGTCAGCACCGCGAAGACGAACGCCAGGACCACCAGCGGCGGCGTCGTGTAGAGCGTGAACTGCAGGGTGTGCCACAGCGACGACCAGAAGTCGGAGCGTCCGAGCATCTCCGCGTAGTTCGCGAACCCGGCGAAGCTGCCGAGCCCGGTCCGCACGGTCGAGGTGTTGAAGAAGCTCGTGACGATCATCCAGATCGTCGGGCCGAGCAGGAAGGCCACGTAGAACAGGCCGAACGGGGCGAGGAACAGCCATCCGCTGCGACCCTGGCCGCGGGTGACGCTGGTGCGGTAGCTGCGGAGTCGCCGCGGCGCGGTCGCCGCGTCCGTCGGGCGGTCGAGGACTGGTGCTGTGGTCACGTCATCGTGCCTTTCGCAGGGTGTTCACGTGCCCGCTCACAGGGGGCTCGGGGTGTTGAGGTAGGTCGCCAGCTGGCTCTTGATCGCGCTGAGCGCCTGCGCAGGGGACGAGCTGCCCTGCTGCACGAGGGCGAGCTGGGCGCCCACGGTGCCCTCGAAGGTCGAACCGGACCCGCCGTACCAGGCGGCGTCGTCGAAGACCGCGGTCTCGGCGGCGGCGGCGTAGTTCGACTGCGGCTTGAGCTCCTTGTACGCGCTGCTGTCGAAGGTGGGCATGTAGGCCGGGACGTGCCCGCCCTCCGCCCAGGTCAGGCTCTGCTCGAGCATCTGCTTGATGAAGAGCATGTGCTGCTTGCGCTGCTCGGGCGTTCGGTCCTTCTTCGGCAGGATGAAGGTGTGCGCGTCGGCCTGCGTGGCGGGCTTGTCGTAGAGCTGCGGGATCGGCGCCATGCCGAACTCCAGACCCTTGATCGACTGGGCCGTGCTGATCTCCCACTCGCCCTGCATGAAGAAGCCGGCCTTGCCGTCGAACATGAGCGACTGCGCGGTGGCGTAGTCCAGGGCCTTGTTCATCCAGCCCTCCTTCACCCACTTCTGGGTGCGGCTGGTGACCTCGTTGTAGGCGTCCTCGTTGACGGTGAGCTTCGCGCCGCCGTCACTGATGAACGGGGTGGCACCCTCGATCTGGTTGTACATCGTCCAGAAGAACCGCCACGGTGTCGCGGTCTCGGGCACGACGTTCGCGACGTTGACCGCGTTGCCACCGGTGACCTTCGACACGGCGGCGAGGGCACGCTCGAAGTTCTCCATCCCGTTCAGGTCCGTGAGCTGGTCGTCGCTGTCGAGCAGTCCGGCCTTGCGGCAGACCTCGACGTTGTAGAACAGCACGAACGGGTGCGTGTCGAGCGGGATCGCGATGTTGTTGCCGTCGGTCTTCTGCGCGGTCCACGCCTTCTGGTTGAAGTCGCTCGCCTTGAGGCCCACGCTCGCCAGGTCGTCCGCCGTGATCGGGTCGAGCAGGTCGCCGTCCCAGAGTGGCTTCGCGCGGGTCAGGTGCGCGATCGCGACGTCCGGCGGCTTGTTCCCGACGGTCGCCAGTGTGACCTTCGAGTAGTACGGGTTCCCCCACGCGAACGTGGTGGCCTGCAGGGCGGAGGAGCCGCCGTGCTGCTTCGCGTACCCGTCCTCCATGGTCTTCATGCGGACGCCGTCGCCACCACCGAACAGGTTCCAGAAGACGAGCGTCTCGGGGTTCAGGGGGGCGCCGGCGATCCCGGCTGCGAGGGGGCTCGCGCACGAGGCGAGCGGCAGGACCGTGGCCGCCGCTGCCCCGGCGGCGAGCAGGCTCCTGCGGGTGAACGTGGACCCGCGGGGTGGCGGGACTGGACGGTTCGGCATGGCATCACTCCATCGGGACGGGCCGAAGCGGGACGTCATCCGGGGATGCTGCCGTCCCGATCGCGGGGCGTCGGTGCCCCGTGAGCGCTCACATTAGCGCCGCGCCGACGCGCGCGCCAGCCCTTCCGTCCGGTGTCGACACCCGGTAGCGTTCCTGTCAGGTGAGCGCTCACTTCCGTGACACCGCGGAACACTTGTGCTCGACGCACAGCCTGATCGAAGGAGATCATCCATGCCCCGCACACACCTCGTCCTCGACTCCGCGTTCACGGTGGGCCCGGTGCGGCGCCGACTGTTCGGCGGGTTCGTCGAGCACCTCGGCCGCCACGTCTACGACGGCATCCACGAGCCCGCGCACGAGTCGGCCGACGAACACGGCTTCCGCAAGGACGTCATCGAACTCGTCAAGGAGCTCGGCGTCACCACCATCCGCTACCCCGGCGGCAACTTCGTCTCCGGCTACAAGTGGGAGGACGGCGTCGGACCGGTCGAGCAGCGTCCCCGGCGCCTCGACCTGGCGTGGCACTCGACCGAGACGAACGAGGTCGGCCTGCACGAGTTCCAGCAGTGGCTCGACTCGGTCGGCTCCGAGCTCATGCTCGCCGTGAACCTCGGCACCCGCGGCACCGCCGAAGCCATCGAACTGCTCGAGTACGCGAACATCGGCGGCGGCACCGCCCGGTCCGAGGAGCGCAAGGCCAACGGCCGCGAGGAGCCCTTCGGCATCACCATGTGGTGCCTCGGCAACGAGATGGACGGCCCGTGGCAGCTCGGCCACAAGAACGCCGAGGACTACGGCAAGCTCGCCGCGATGACGGCCAAGGCGATGCGACAGATCCAGCCTGACCTGGAACTCGTCGCCTGCGGTTCCTCGGGGGCGTCGATGCCGACGTTCGGCGAGTGGGAGCGCACCGTGCTCGAGCACGCGTACGACGACGTCGACTACATCTCGGCGCACGCGTACTACGAGGAGGACGACGACCTCACCTCGTTCCTGGCCTCCGGCGCCAACATGGACCACTTCATCAAGACGGTGACCACGGCGGCGGACCACGTGCAGGCGCACAAGAAGTCCGACAAGCGCATCGACATCTCGTTCGACGAGTGGAACGTCTGGTCGATCACGAAGTGGGAGGCGAAGGCCAAGACCTTCACGCTCGAGGACTGGCCGGTCGCCCCGCGCCTCCTGGAGGACGTCTACACCGTGGCCGACGCGGTCGTGCTCGGCGGTCTGCTCATCTCGCTCCTCCGCCATGCCGACCGCGTCGCGTCCGCGTCGATCGCGCAGCTCGTCAACGTCATCGGGCCGATCATGACCGAGCCCGGTGGCGAGGCCTGGCGCCAGACCACGTTCTTCCCGTTCTCGGTCACCTCGCGCCTGGCCCAGGGCACGTCGCTCGACGTCGTCGCCTCGGGTGACACCGTCGACGGCGGCAAGCACGGCACCGTCCCGGTCGTCGACGCTGCCGCCACGGTGGAGGAGGGCCGCGCCGCGGTCTTCCTCGTCAACCGCCACCAGACCGAGAGCACCACCGTGACGATCGACCTGGCCGGCCTGTCCGTCGAGGGCGACGTCCACGCCGAGGGCATCTGGGACGACGACCTGCACGCCGTGAACGACCTGTCGAACACCGCCCGCGTCGGCCTGCGGACCAACGAGTCCGTCCGCCGCGAGGGTGACACGGTCACGATCGAGCTGCCGCCCGTGTCCTGGACGGCGCTCTCGATCGGTTGAGTGCCTCGGCGCACGCTGCACGCGGCGGGCGTCGAGTGAGCAGAGGACGCCGGGTCCCTTCGGGAGCCCGGCGTTCCTCGTGTCGGGGCCGGGCCGGCGCCGGCGGGCATCGGCCGGACGGGCCCGAGGCTCGGCTGTGCGGACACTTCCCGGCTCCCGGGACCGGGATCTCGTCCGCCGAGCCGAGCCTCGGCTGTGCCCGGCGCGGCACGACCGGGAGGCCCGCTCCGGGCCCGCCCCGAGCCTCCCGTCCGCTGAGCCTCGCCTGGGCGGGCACGTCCTGGACGCCGTCGGGCGCGTTCTGTCCGCGGGGCCGAGCCTCGGCACCGCGCGTCGCGCTCCGCGACGCCGCACTTGGTCGCCGTCGCGAGGACTGTCGCGGAGCGCGGAGCGCGGAGCGTGCCCGTGCCCGCCGCTCAGCGCGCCGGCGGCGCCGCCGTGCTCGCGCGCTCGACGAGCCGCACCGGCACCAGGTCCGTCGCCGCGGTGGCCGCCCCGCCCTCGATCTGGGTGAGCAGCGTGGCGACCGCGCGTCGTCCGACCTCGTCGAACGACTGGTGCACGGTGGTCAGCGGCGGCCAGAACGAGTCGGACTCGGGGGAGTCGTCGAAGCCCACCACGCTCAGGGTCGACGGGACCGGCCGGCCGAGCTCGTGGCAGGCGCGGAGCACTCCGAGTGCGGTCTGGTCGTTCGCCGCGAACACCGCCGTGATATCGGGCCGTGCCGCGATCGACAGACCGGCGCGGTACCCGGACGAGGTGTTCCAGTCGCCCTCGAACACCGGGGGCACGGTGCGTCCCGCCGCCGTCAGCGTCGCCGCCCACGCTGCCTGCCGTCGCGCCGCCGAGTACGACGACGCCGGACCGGAGACGTGCCAGACGGTCTCGTGGCCGAGGTCGAGCAGGTGCTGCGTGGCGAGCCGGGCGCCGTCGGCCTGGTCGGTGTCGATCGCCGGGTGCTCGGTGGTACCGGTCGAGTCGACCACGACCATGGGGACGCCGTCGGGCAGGGCGACCTCGGCGGTGTCGATGACGTGCGACTCGATGATGATGACGACGCCGTCGACGGCCTGTTCGTGCAGGCGGGAGAAGGCGCTCCGGACGCCCTCCTCGGTCCGTGAGGCCATGGGCAGCAGCGTGATCGTGAAGTCGGCGGCTCCCGCGGCGTCGGCGATGGCCTCGAGCGTGCGCATGTTGCCGAAGGACGCCAGGGTGAACATGATCACGCCGATGGTCCGGAAGCGCCCGGAACGCAGCGCGCGGGCGGCACGGTTCGGGCGGTACCCGAGTTCGGCCATCGCCTGCTGGACGCGGGACCGGGTCTCGGGGCTGACGTTGTCGAAGCCCCGGGCCACCCGGGAGACGGTCTGCATGGAGACGCCGGCGACCTCGGCCACGGCGGAGAGCGACGGCGCGCGGCGAGGGGTCGCCGCGGGGTCGGTGGTGGTGGTCGAGATGGTCACGCGCCCCCTTCGTGCGGACGGCCGGGTCGGCGTCGGAGCGCGACCACTCCTGCGAACGCTAGCGCATGTTGACGTTGCCATGGTACGGTCGCCTCGTTCGATGTTGACGTCAACATCGGTCGTCCGCAGACAGCACGCAGCAGTGCTGGCGCACGACGACCGAGGTCACATCGACGTCCCGCAGGACACGACGAAGGAGTCACATGAGCACGCTCACCGCGCGGAGCCCCGAGGCCGCGCCGCGACGCGGCGAGGGTACGACGCCCGCACCGCGTCGCCGTGCGAAGCCTCGCGGCCGCATGACCGGCTGGCTCTTCGTCGGCCCGTTCGTCGCCGTCCTCGTCCTCATGCTCATCGTCCCGATCGGCTACGCCCTGTGGCTCAGCCTGTTCCGCGACCAGCTCATCGGTGGCAACCAGTTCGTCTGGTTCGCCAACTACGTCCAGCTCTTCCAGGACGCCAAGTTCTGGTCCGGGTTCGGTCGGGTCGCGGTCTTCCTGGTCGTGCAGGTGCCGATCATGCTCGGTCTCGCCCTCGTCGCCGCCCTGGCCCTCGACAGCGCCCGCCTGTGGGGCACGTCCTTCTTCCGCATCGCGGTGTTCCTGCCGTACGCGGTCCCCGGCGTCGTCGCAGCACTCATCTGGGGCTTCATCTACGGCAACCAGTTCGGTCTCACCGGTGCGGCGAACGACGCGCTCGGCATCGACCTGCTCCAGCCGTTCAGCCCGACCTGGGTCCTCACGTCGATCGGCAACGTCGTCACGTGGGAGTTCCTCGGCTACAACATGCTGATCTTCTACGCCGCCCTGCGGACCGTCCCCGGCGAGCTGTACGAGGCGGCCGAGCTCGACGGCGCCGGCCCGATGCGCACCGTCTTCTCGATCAAGCTCCCGGCCCTCCGCGGTCCGATGGTCATCGCCACGATCTTCTCGATCATCGGCAGCTTCCAGCTCTTCAACGAGCCGAACCTGCTCAAGACCCTGGCTCCGAACGTCATCGGCAGCGCCTTCACCCCGAACATGTACGCCTACTCGCTGTCCTTCAGCGGCCAGCAGTTCAACTACTCCGCCACCGTCGCGATCGTGATGGGCGTCATCACCGCGGTGATCGCCTACGTCGTCCAGGTCCGCGGCACCCGCGAGGAGAACCGATGAGCACCATCCAGCACCCCACCGGACCCGCCGCGGCCACGGTCACCGAGGCGACCACGACGCAGCGTGAGCCGCGTACCCGGTCGACCCGTGCCTCCCGGAAGGCCGAGCAGCACGTCGACGGACGCAAGCCGAAGCGTTCCGGCCTGCTGACGGCGGTCATGGTCGTCTTCGTCGTCTACTCGTTCGCACCGCTCTTCTACCTGCTGGTGAACAGCACGAAGACGCAGGCGTCGCTGCTGTCCACCTTCGGCCTCTGGTTCGGCGGGGACTTCCACCTCTGGCAGAACATCGTCGACACGCTCACCTACAACGACGGCATCTTCGTCCAGTGGCTCGGCAACACGCTGCTCTACGTGGTCGTCGGGGCCGGTGGCGCGACGCTGCTCGCGACCGTCGCCGGGTACGGCATGGCGAAGTTCCAGTTCCCCGGGCGCCGCGCCGTGTTCGCCGTCGTCCTCGGCGCGATCGCCGTCCCGGGCACCGCCCTGGCGGTCCCGACGTTCCTGCTCTTCTCGCAGGTCGGCCTGACGAACACCCCGTGGGCGATCATCCTGCCCTCGCTCATCAGTCCGTTCGGGATGTACCTCATCTGGACCTACGCGGTCGAGGCGATCCCGACGGAGCTCATCGAGGCCGCCCGCATGGACGGCGCCGGTGAGTTCCGGATCTTCTTCACCATCGCACTGAAGCTCCTGGCCCCCGGCGTCGTCACGGTCTTGCTGTTCGCGGTCGTCGCCACATGGAACAACTACTTCCTGCCGCTCATCATGCTCAGCGACCCGAAGTGGTACCCGCTGACCGTCGGCCTCAACCAGTGGAACGCGCAGGCCACCGGCTCCGGTGCGCAGCCGATCTACAACCTCGTCGTCACCGGTTCACTCCTCACGATCATCCCGATCGTGGTCGCGTTCCTCTTCCTCCAGCGCTTCTGGCAGTCCGGCCTCGCGGCCGGGTCCGTCAAGGCCTGATCCCGCCCTCCGGCCCCGGGCAGCAGCACCGGACCCCCGGCCGGGAGGCACGGCGCGGCCCCGCAACGGACCGCACCGACCAGCACCGAGCAGTCCCTCCCCACACGAAGAAACACCTTCTCCACGACGAAGTGAAAGGCACCACCATGCAGAAGCGTCTCCGGCGCGGGCTCAGCGCCCTCGCCATCGGCGTCACCGCCGCCATGGCCCTCGCCGCCTGTGCGTCCGGCGGCTCCGGCTCCGGCGGCTCCGCCTCGGACATCGACAAGGCCCTCGACGAGGGTGGCACCCTGACCTACTGGTCGTGGACGCCGTCCGCGAAGGACCAGGTCGCCGCGTTCGAGAAGGCCTACCCGAAGGTGAAGGTCAAGCTCGTCAACGCCGGCACCGGCGCCGACCAGTACACCAAGCTGCAGAACACCGTGAAGGCCGGCTCGGGCGCGCCCGACGTCGCCCAGGTCGAGTACTACGCCCTGCCGCAGTTCGCCCTGTCCGAGTCGCTCCTCAACCTGTCCGACTACGGGTTCGGTGACCTGGAGGACAAGTTCGCCGCGAGCACCTGGAACTCCGTGTCGATGGACGGCGAGGTCTACGGCCTGCCCCAGGACTCCGGCCCCATGGCGATGTTCTACAACAAGACCGTGTTCGACGAGTACGGCATCGAGGTGCCGAAGACCTGGGACGAGTACGTCGCGGCTGCGAAGAAGCTGCACGAAGCCGACCCCGAGAAGTACCTGGCCGCCGACTCCGGCGACGCGGGCTTCACGACGAGCATGATCGCCCAGGCCGGCGGCACCCCGTTCACCACCGACGGTGAGGAGGTGACGATCAACCTGCAGGACGAGGGCACGAAGAAGTGGACCGAGACCTGGGACCAGCTCGTCGAGCAGGGGCTCCTGGCCAAGACCGTCGGCTGGACCGACGACTGGTACAAGCAGCTCGGCAACGGCCAGATCGCGACGATGATCACCGGCGCGTGGATGCCCGGCAACCTCGAGGCGAGCGTCGCCGAGGCCGCAGGCGACTGGCGTGTCGCCCCGATGCCGACCTACGACGGCGGCACCGCGACCACCGCGAACAACGGCGGCAGCGCCGAGGTCGTCATGGAGCAGTCGAAGAACCCGGCCCTGGCCGCGGGCTTCCTCAAGTGGCTGAACTCGTCGGAGGAGTCCACGAAGGTCTTCATGGAGTCGGGCGGGTTCCCGTCGACCACCGCCGACCTGGAGTCCTCGGCGTTCCTCGAGGAGAAGCCCGAGTACTTCGGCGGGCAGCAGATCAACAAGGTGCTCGTCGATGCGTCGAAGTCCTCGGACAACGACTTCAGCTACCTGCCGTACCAGGTGTACGCCAACAGCGTCTACGCCGACACCGTCGGACAGTCGTACGAGAAGGGCACGTCGCTCGAGTCCGGGCTCGAGGCCTGGCAGGACGCGCTCGTGAAGTACGGCAAGGACCAGGGCTTCACGGTCTCCACGAAGTAGCAGCACCCCACCGACGCGGCCGTGCGGGCATCCCGCACGGCCGCGTCACCCTGCCGTCCCCTCCCAGAAAGGCGCGAGATGCGCTTCGCCATCGGCGACACCGACTTCCTGCTCGACGGGCAGCCGCACCGCGTGCTCTCCGGCGCGATCCACTACTTCCGCGTCCACCCCGACCTGTGGGCGGACCGCATCCGCAAGGCCAAGCTCATGGGCCTCAACACCGTCGAGACCTACGTCGCCTGGAACGCGCACGAAGCGACTCCCGGCACCTTCGACTTCTCCGGCGGGCTCGACCTCGGCCGGTTCCTCGACCTCGTGGCCGCCGAGGGCATGCACGCGATCGTCCGCCCTGGCCCGTACATCTGCGCCGAGTGGACCAACGGTGGGCTCCCGTTCTGGTTGTTCACCGACGGCACGGTCGGCATCCGCCGCGACGAACCGCAGTTCCTCGCCGCCGTCGGCCGCTACCTCGATGCCCTCGCGCCCGTCCTGGTGCCCCGCCAGATCGACGCCGGCGGACCGATCGTGCTCGTGCAGGTGGAGAACGAGTACGGCGCGTACGGCTCCGACCCCGTGTACCTCGAGAAGCTCGAGCGCATGCACCGGGACATCGGGCTCACCGTGCCGTTCACGAGCGTCGACCAGCCGATGGACTCCATGCTCGAGGACGGGTCGCTGCCGTCGTTGCACAAGACCGGGTCGTTCGGGTCCCGGTCCGCCGAGCGGCTGGCGCGCCTCCGCCGGGCACAGCCGACCGGACCGCTCATGTGCTCCGAGTTCTGGGACGGGTGGTTCGACAGCTGGGGCGAGCACCACCACACCACGCCGGCCGCGGCCAGCGCCGAGGACCTCGACGTCCTGCTCGCCGCCGGGGGATCCGTGAACATCTACATGTTCCACGGCGGGACCAACTTCGGCTTCACCAACGGTGCGAACGACAAGGGCGTCTACCGTCCCATCGCGACGTCCTACGACTACGACGCCCCGCTCGACGAGGCCGGCCGTCCGACCGACAAGTTCCACGCCTTCCGTCAGGTCATCGCGCGCTACGCGCCTGTGCCGGAGCTGCCGCCGACGATGCAGCCAGGCGGGTCCGGTCGGCTCGCGACGCACGACGACGGACGGGAGGCCCGACCCAGCCCCGCCGCTGACGTGGCCGTCCGCCTCGACCGCGTCGTGCCCCTCGCCGGCCTCCTGCCGACGATCACGTCCTGGAGCACGCACGAGACGCCGCCGACGTTCGACGAGCTCGGCGCCGCCTCCGGGTTCGTCCTGTACCGGACCGAGGTCGACCTGCCGGAGGGCGGCGTCCTCACCGTCGCCGAGGAGGTCCGTGACCGCGTGCTCGTCAGCCTCGACGGGCGTCCGGTCGGGGTCCTGGAGCGGGAGCACCACGACCGTGCGATCGCGCTGCCGCCGGCCACGGGCCTCCTGGAGCTGCTCGTCGAGGACCAGGGCCGCGTCGACTACGGGCCCCGGATCGGCGAGCCGAAGGGGCTCATCGGTGCCGTGCGTGTCGACGACGTCGTGCTCTCGCGGTGGACGGTCTCGCCGCTCGCCCTCGACCCGGTGCCGGAGGCTGCGCTCGAGGTGCTCCGCACGGCACCGTCGGCGATGGGGGAGACCGTCGCCGGACCCGCGTTCGCCGTGGGGACGTTCGACCTCTCCGAGCGCGCGGCGGACCTCGACCGCTACCTGGCGCTCGACGGCTTCCGCAAGGGCGTGGCCTGGGTCAACGGGTTCTGCCTCGGCCGGTACTGGTCGCGCGGGCCCCAGGGCACGTTGGCCGTCCCCGGTCCGGTGCTCCGACCCGGGCGCAACGAGGTCGTCGTCTTCGAGGTGCACGCGTCGGCATCCCGCACGGTCTGCATGTGCGTCGAGCCCGAGCTCGGACACACCGAGGCCTGACGGCGGGCTCCACGACGACGAACGGCCCCGGGGATGCCCGGGGCCGTTCGTCGTGGTCGTGCGGTCAGCAGGTCGGTTCGGGCACGAGCACCGCGATCCGCCCGACCCGCACGAGCGGCACCCCACCGCGCTCGCCCAGACGCTCGCCAGCGAACCGGACGAGCACCCCGGGCTCGGTCCGTTCCGCCTCGACGAGCGCGGCCGCCTGCGCCGGCGTGACCAGCAACTCCCACGGGCGGCGGACCCCGGCGCTGTCCTCGGAGCACAGCTCCAGCAGCACGCCGACCCGCGTCCCCGTCGGTCCCTCGGTGGTGGTCGTCCCGGTGCGCAGCCCCACCAGCGCGCCCGTGTGCGTGACGATCTCGTTCATGGTTCCCCCTCGTTCTCGGCGTCCTCGCCGCGACGAGCTTACGGCTGCGAGGATCTCTCGCACCTCATCCGGAAGGTGGGGAAACGCGACCTGTCGTCAGCCGTTCGGCTGACGGCGGCGACGGCGCTACTGCTCGTCGAGGCGGTCGAGGTCCGCGAGGGCCTGCTCGGCCTGGGCGAGTCGCTCGGACTCCGGGCGGGTCCACCACTCCGGGCCGCGTTCCCCGAGGCCGTGCTTCGCGAGCCCGTTGCGGTGTCGAGCAGCCGCGACGGCGTCCTCGTCGCCGGCTCGTCTCGCCTGCTTCACGGCGTTGCGACCGCGGCCGAGGTGGGACCGGAGGCGTGCTGCGAGGTCCTCGGGGAGCGCCGGGTCGGTCCGCCGCCAGCGTCGTCCGTCCACGACGAAGAAGTGGTCGTCCTCCACACCGGCGGTCATGCCGTCGAGTCTGCACGGGCCACCCCCAGAGGTGTCAGTGGTGACCGGTAGAACGGTGGGTGATGACCGACTCCCGCGTGCGCCCCCTGCTCGACGTCAAGCGCATCTACGCCGAGGACGCCGCCCTCGAACTGCCACGCGGGCAGGAGATCGTCGGGCAGTGGCCGGACGCCGAGATCGTGCCCGTCGCGTCGCACTGGCAGATCCCCGAGGTGCACGGCGACGAGCGCAACGTCTCCCGCTGGGTGCGGATCAAGACCGAGGCGCTCGTCCTCGGTGTGAAGAAGTCCCTCGTCACGAGGCCGAACGGACGCTCAGCGGACTTCATCGCCCCGTCGACCGCGAACGGGTGTGCGATGGCGTGCGCGTACTGCTACGTCCCCCGACGCAAGGGCTACAGCAACCCGGTCACCGTCTTCGCCAACATCGAGCAGATCACCAAGCACCTCGCTCGCAACATCCAGAAGCAGGGGCAGAAGACCGAGCCGAACCAGTGCGACCCCGATGCGTGGGTCTACGACATCGGCGAGAACAGCGACTGTTCGGTGGACGCGATGCTCAGCGACAACGTGCGCGACCTGTGCGACCTGTTCCGGATGACACCGACGGCGAAGGCCTCGTTCGCCACCAAGTACGTCAACCGCGATCTGCTCGACTGGGATCCGATGGGACGGACGCGGATCCGGTTCTCGCTGATGCCGCACGAGACCGCGAAGGTGACCGACATCCGGACGTCACCGATCGCCGAACGACTGGCGGCCGTGAACGACTTCGTCGAGGCCGGGTACGAGGTCCACCTGAACTTCTCGCCCGTCATCCTGACGCCGACGTGGGAGACCGACTGGGCCGCCCTGCTGCGGGAGGTCGACGACGTGCTCTCGCCGGCCGCGAAGGCGCAGCTCGGGGCCGAGGTGATCTTCCTCACCCACAACGAGCAGCTGCACGAGGTGAACCTCGGCTGGCACCCGAAGGCGGAGGACCTGCTCTGGCGTCCGGACCTGCAGGAGCAGAAGCTGTCCCAGAACGGTGCCGTCAACATCCGGTACCGCGCGGCGATGAAGGCGCGACACATCGAGCGCTTCCGCCAGCTCGTCGACGAGAACCTGCCCTCCTGCCGCATCCGCTACGCCTTCTGATCCGGTCCCGGGCAGGCTGGCGTCATGACACTCTCTGCGCGTGAGCTGGCCGGGCGGATCTGCATCGGCGTCGCTGCGGTCGCCGCCCCCGTGGGCGCTTTCGTCTTCGACTACAACGAGACCCACGTGAAGAACCCGGCATGGCCGCCGCACGCGAAGTTCCACAACGCGCAGACGATGTCGCTCGCGGTGGCGTTGGCCGGCCTCACGGTGTGGCGCCTGCGTCCCTCGGTCCGGGACGTCGGTCTCGCGAGCAGCATCGCCTCGACCTACTGGGTGACACAGGTGACGAGCCTCGCCTTCCCCGGCACGGCGCTGGCCGATCCCGGAGTGCAGTACCGCGACGTCAAGGGCGACCAGCGCGTCCCGATGATCGCCTGCCTCGCGCTCGTCGCCGTGGGGACGGTGCTCGCCCGACGACGTCGCTGATGCCGCGGCCTGGCGACCGTGCCGCTGTACACAAATCGAGTACATGTGTACCGATTTTGTGTACACACGTCCGCTCGACTGCCTCGCCACACGACGAACGCCCGCACCGCGAGCGGTACGGGCGTCGTGGTCCAGCAACGGTCAGTGACCGTCGACGGCGTCCTTCGCCTTCTCGGTGTCCATGCGGGCTTCGCCCATGCCCTGGTCCTTGTGGCCCTGCGCGGTGAGTTCGGCGCGTGCAGCTGACCGTGGACGCGTGCCCGACGTCACTCACGGCGGGTCCGAGCGCCGTGTACCCCGGGCCGCTCCACGGCCTCAGCGCGGACGGCGGATGCGGATCGGGCCCTTCGCGGTCGACGGGTCGATGACGTTCCCGCCCTGGGTGATCTCGACCTCGCCACGCGCGACCATCCGCCGGGCGGCGCGACGCGCGGGTTCCATGAGGTCGCGCCAGTCCTCACCGCCGACGGCGCGTGCCGCGTCCGACGGGCAGATGCTCGAGGTCAGCGCGCGAGCGTCGAGCAGCGCGTCGATCGTGTGCTCGAGGGTCCGGTCGGTGTCGTCGAGCCCGTGGCGTCGGCACGCGTCGGAGCACCACTTCGTGTCCGGGCCGGCGGTGTCGGGCATGCGCCGTCCGCAGGACGCGCACGTCCGTTCCGCGTGCGCGGCCTCGAGTCGGCGTGCGTCGTCCTCGGTCCGGATGGCTCGTCCCATACGCCCATGATCGTCCCGGCCACCGACGCGCTTCCAGGCTGGCGGTACCCCGGTCCACGGCCCTGACCAGGGCCGCCTGGCAGCATGCATGGATGGACACAGCAGCCGAGCCGAACCCCGCCGCCGCGACGAGGCCGAGCGAGCCCGCCTGGGTCGAGCACGTCATGTGGTGGCACGTCTACCCGCTCGGCTTCGTCGGAGCAGAGGTCCGCCCGGCAACGCCGGTCGACGAGCGTGCGGTCGAGCACCGCCTCGGCCACCTGGAGGGCTGGCTCGACCACGTGGTGGACCTCGGCCTGAACGGACTGCTGCTCGGCCCGGTCTTCGCGAGTTCGTCGCACGGCTACGACACGGTCGACCACTTCCGGATCGACCCGCGGCTCGGCGACGACGCGGACTTCGACCGCCTGGTGGCCGCTGCGCGCGAGCGGGGGGTCCGCGTGCTGCTCGACGGCGTCTTCAACCACGTCGGCCGTGAGCACCCGGCGTTCCGCCAGCTCGAGACGGCGGGACCGGACGCCGACACCGCGGGCCTGTTCGCCGTCGACTGGTCGGGCTGGCAGCCGGGGCAGCCGGTACCGGTCGGGTCGTTCGAAGGGCACGACATCCTCGTCGCACTCGACCACGCGTCGCAGCAGACCGAGGACCTCGTCGTCGCGGTCATGACGCACTGGCTGGAGCGTGGCATCGACGGCTGGCGGCTCGACGCGGCCTACGCGGTGCCGCCGGCGTTCTGGGCCCGGGTGCTGCCACGCGTGCGCGAGCGGTTCCCGGACGCCTGGTTCTCGGGCGAGGTCATCCACGGCGACACCGCGGCGATCGTCCGGGGGTCGACGATGGACTCGACCACCCAGTACGAGCTGTGGCAGGGCATCTGGCACGGCATCGCGGACCGGAACTGCTTCGAACTGGCGCACGCGATCGAGCGGCACGACGAGTTGCTCGCGACCTCCGCCCCGAGCACGTTCGTCGGCAACCACGACGTCACCCGGATCGCGAGCGCGGTGGGGGAGGGGTTCGTCGGTCACGCCGTCGCGGTGCTCTTCACCGTCGCCGGCACGCCGTCGGTGTACGCGGGCGACGAGTTCGGTTGGACCGGCGTCAAGGAGCAGCGCGAGGGCGGCGACGACGCGGTCCGCCCCGCGTTCCCGGCTGCGCCAACCGAGCCGAGCGGGACCGCAGCCGAGCTGGTGCACGCGCACCAGGCGCTCGTCGCCCTCCGGCGTCGGCACCCGTGGCTGCACCGTGCGCACACCGACGTGGTGCACCTGTCGAACGAGGCGCTGGTCCTCCGGACCGCGACCGACCGGGAGGCCGTGGTCACCGCCCTGAACCTCTCGCCGGAGCCGGTGGTGCTGCCCGCGGCCGACGCGACGCGCGTCGAGGCGGGCCGGGCCGATCTGTCGGAGGGCGGGCTGCGCCTCCCGGCCGGCGCCTGGGCGGTCCTGACCGCCTGAGCCGTCCGGCCTGACGGGAACGCGAAAGCGACAGATCTCCGTGGAACTTCCACGGAGATCTGTCGCTTTCGGGGAGGAACCGCGGTTGCTACTTCCGAGCGGAGGCGGCGCGGCGCTTGTTGAAGACGTCGAACGCGACGGCGGCGAGGAGCACCAGGCCCTTGATGAGCTGCTGGAACTCGGAACCGACACCGAGGATCGACATGCCGTTGTTGAGCAGACCGATGATGAGACCACCGACGATCGCACCCGGGACCGTGCCGATGCCACCGGTGACGGCGGCACCACCGATGAACACGGCCGCGATGGCGTCGAGCTCGAACCCGTTGCCCGCGCTCGGCGAGGCGAGGTTGAGCTGGCCGGTGAAGACGACGCCGGCGAGGGCCGAGATGACACCCATGTTCACGAACAGCAGGAACGTGACGCGCTTCGTCTTGACGCCCGACAGCTGTGCGGCCAGCGGGTTGCCGCCGATCGCGTAGATGTGGCGACCGAAGACCGCGCTGCGCATGACCATCGAGTACGCGATGACCAGGACGCCGAGGATCACGAGGACGATCGGGGTGCCGTTGTAGCTGGCGAGCAGCAGCGCGATGAAGATGACCAGCGCGACGGTGAACGCCATCTTGGTGATGAACCACGCGAACGGCTCGTCCTCGAGCTGGTACTTGCGACGGGTCGCACGACCGCGGAAGCCGGTGATCACGAGGATCGCCGCGGCGGCGAGGCCGAGGACCATCGTGAGCGGCTCGTAGCCCGAGGTGCCGAAGGACGGCAGGAAGCCGGAGCCGAGCGAGCGGAAGCCGTCCGGGAAGGGCGAGATCTGCTGGTTCTGCAGGGCGATCTGCGCGGCACCACGGAAGGCGAGCATGCCCGCCAGGGTCACGATGAACGCCGGGATCCCGAAGTAGGCGATCCAGAAGCCCTGCCACGCACCGACCAGGGCGCCGAGGACGAGGCAGAGGACGACGGCGACCGGCCAGGGGATGCCCCACTGGGTGATCATGACGCCGGCCATGGCGCCCGTGAACGCGACGACCGAACCGACCGAGAGGTCGATGTGCCCGGCGATGATCACCATCACCATGCCGATCGCGAGGATCAGGATGTAGCTGTTCTGGACGATCAGGTTCGAGACGTTGATCGGGGCCAGCGTGATGCCGTTCGTCGTCACCTGGAAGAAGATGACGATGACGATCAGCGCGATGAACAGGCCGATCTGTCGGAGCTGCCCGGTGAGGTAGCTGGCGGCGGACTTAAGCGCGTTCATTGACTGGGGTCTCCCGTTCCTGGGTCATGTACTGCATGAGGACTTCCGGCGACGCCTCGGAGCGCGGGACGTCGGCGGTGATGGTGCCCTCGGAGAGCGTGTAGATGCGGTCGCAGATGCCGAGCAGCTCGGGCAGCTCGGAGGAGATCACGATGATCCCCTTCCCCTGGTCCGCGAGCGCGTTGATGATCGTGTAGATCTCGTACTTCGCGCCGACGTCGATGCCGCGGGTGGGCTCGTCGAGGATGAGCACGTCCGGGTCGGAGTACATCCACTTCGACAGGACGACCTTCTGCTGGTTCCCGCCGGAGAGCTTGCCGGTCACCGCGTTCACGGTCGGCGCCTTGATGTTCATGTTCTTGAGGAACTGGCGCGCGACGGTGGTCTCCTCGGAGCCGTTCACGAAGCCCCACTTGGCGAGCTTGCCGAGTGCCGAGCCGGAGACGTTCCGCTTGATGTCGTCGATGAGGTTGAGGCCGTAGCGCTTCCGGTCCTCGGTCGCGTAGGCCAGGCCGTTGTCGATCGCGGCGGTGACCGTGTTCGTCTTGATCGGGGTCCCGCGCTTGTAGACGGTGCCGCTGATCCCGGTGCCGTACGAGTGCCCGAAGACGCTCATCGCGAGCTCGGTGCGGCCGGCGCCCATCAGCCCGGCGATCCCGACGATCTCACCGGCGCGGACGGTGAGGTTCGCCTGGTGGATGATCTCGCGGGAGGCGTCGAGCGGGTGGTGGACGGTCCAGTCCTCGATGCGCAGGAGCTCTTCGCCGATGTTCGACTCGTGCTCCGGGTACCGGTTGGAGAGGTCCCGCCCGACCATGCCGCGGATGATGCGGTCCTCGGAGACCTCGCCGGCGTGCATGTCGAGGGTCTCGATGGTCTGTCCGTCACGGATGATCGTGACCTTGTCCGCGATCGCCTTGATCTCGTTGAGCTTGTGGCTGATGATGATCGCCGTCATGCCCTCGGCCTGCAGCGAGCGGATGAGCTCGAGCAGGTGCGCGGAGTCGTCGTCGTTCAGTGCGGCGGTCGGCTCGTCGAGGATGAGGAGCTTCACCTTCTTCGACAGCGCCTTCGCGATCTCGACGAGCTGCTGCTTGCCGACGCCGATGTCCGTGATCTTGGTGATCGGGTTGTCCTTGAGGCCGACGCGCTTCAGGAGCGTCGCGGCCTCGAGGTTCGTCTTGTTCCAGTCGATGAAGCCGCCCTTGGCGCGCTCGTTGCCGAGGAAGATGTTCTCGGCGATCGACAGGTAGGGGCTCAGCGCGAGCTCCTGGTGGATGATGACGACGCCCGCGTCCTCGGAGTCGTTGATGTTCGAGAACGAGACGGGCTTGCCGTCGAGCAGGATCTCGCCGGCGAAGCTGCCGGCCGGGTAGACACCGGACAGGACCTTCATGAGCGTGGACTTGCCCGCGCCGTTCTCACCGCAGATCGCGTGGACCTGGCCCCGTTCGACCTGGAGCGAGACGTTCTGCAGGGCCTTGACGCCGGGGAACGTCTTGGTGATGTCGCGCATCTCGAGGATGGTGTCCGCCACGGGACCGCCTTCCGTTGGGCGCCGGGACGGCGCGCGAGTGGGTGGGGACGGAACGGGAGGCCCGGTGCCAGCCCGGCACCGGGCCTCCTGTCCGAAGAGGAGTCGCGACCTACTTGAGGTCGGCGTCCGTGTAGTACCCGGAGTCGACGAGGACCTTCTCGTAGTTCTCCTTGGTGACGATCGTCGGCTGGAACAGGTAGGTCGGGACGACCTTGGCCTTGTTGTCGTAGGTCTTGGTGTCGTTGACCTCGGGCTTCTTGCCCGACAGCAGGTCCTGGGCCATCGACGCGGACTTGTCGGCGAGCTGACGCGTGTCCTTGTAGATGGTCGAGTACTGCTGGTCGTTGATGATCGACTTGACCGAGGCGGCCTCGGCGTCCTGGCCGGTGATCACCGGGAGCGGGCGGTCGCCCGAACCGTAGCCGGCACCCTGGAGCGCCGAGATGATGCCGATCGAGATGCCGTCGTACGGCGAGAGCACGCCGTCGAGCGTGGTGCCGCCCGAGTACGACTTCGCGACGAGGTTCTGCATGCGGGACTTGGCGAGCGCCGGGTCCCACTGCTGGGTGGCGGCCTGGGTGAAGCCGTCCTGGCCGGAGCCGATCGTCAGGGTGCCGTCCTCGAGGTAGGGCTTGAGGGTGTCCATCGCGCCGTTGAAGAAGAACGTGGCGTTGTTGTCGTCGGCCGAGCCGGCGAAGACCTCGATGTTGAAGGGGCCCTTCTCGTCGGTCTTCTCGCCGTTCTCGTCGAGGAGCCCGAGGCCGGTCAGGAGCGAGGTCGCCTGGTCGACGCCCACCTTGTAGTTGTCGAACGAGACGTAGTAGTCGACGTTCTCGTTGCCGGTCAGCAGGCGGTCGTAGGAGATCACCTTGATGCCGGCCTCGGCCGCTGCGTCGAGCTGGTCGGACAGCGAGCCGCCGTCGATGGACGCGACGATGAGGACCTTCGCGCCCTTCGTGATCATGTTGCTGACCTGCTGGACCTGCTGCGGGATCTTGTTGTCCGCGTACTCGAGGTCGACCTTGTAGCCGGCCTTCTCGAGGCTGCTCTTGACGGCGTCGCCGTCCTTGATCCAGCGCTCGGAGACCTTGGTCGGCATCGCGACGCCGACGAGGGCGCCCTTGTTGCCGTTGCTCTCGTCGCCGCCGTCGGAACCGGTGGCGCCGCGGCCGCCGGCAGAGCAGGCGGCCAGGGAGAGGGCGAGACCGAGAGCGGTGACGCTCGCGACGATCCTGCGCTTCTTCATCGAAGTACCTCTGTTCCTCTCGCGTCGACGTCGACGCGCTCGGGTGCGGGGCTGCTGTGTCCCGCTGGGGATGTGATGCTCGAAGTGAGCGCTCACATCATGTGGGTTGTGTCCCACGGTGTCAACTCGTCGTGACCGGATCGGGATGTCGCCGCACCGAACTGGCGCCGCGGTACGGTGACCGGGTGACGACGACCGCGACGCCGAACGGCAGGCCCCGCAAGGCCCCGACGATCTTCGACGTCGCCGAGCGTGCGGGCGTCTCGCACCAGACCGTCAGCCGCGTGATCAACGGTGACCCGACGGTCCGGGACGGCTTCCGCTCCCGGGTGACCACCGCGATCGGGGAACTCGGCTACCGGCCCCGCGCTGCGGCCCGGGCCCTGGCCGGTGGGCGGAGCCGGGCGCTCGGCCTGGTCAGCGCAGGCGACGCGCTGTACGGACCGTCGAGCACGGCGATCGGGTTCGAACGGGCCGCGCGCACCGCCGGGTACCACGTGCTCCTCTCGACGCTGCCCGACGACCCCCGGCCGACGGACCTGTCGGAGGCCCTCACGACGCTGCTCGCGCAGGACGTCGCCGCCGTGGTCCTCGTCGCCGCCGACAACCGGGTGCTCGACGCCCTCGGCTCACTGACGATGGCCGTGACGGTGCCCGTCGTGGTCGCGAACGCCGTGCAGCGGGACGCGGTGCCCACCGACCTGGTCGTGCCCGGCAGCGGTGGCGCCACCGTCTCCGCCGTCGCGATCGACCAGGCCGCCGGCACCACCATGGCGTTGCAGCACCTGTTCGACCGGGGCCACCGGCGGATCGTGCACATCGCCGGACCCGCCGTCTCGCAGGAGGGCGAGGTGCGGCGCGCCACCTACGAGCGGACCATGCGCTCCCGCGGTCTGACCCCGGTCGTGCTGGACGGCGACTGGACCCCCGCGAGCGGATTCGCGGCCGGGCGGTCCCTCGACGTCACGGCGGTCGACGCGGTCTTCGCGGGGAACGACCAGATGGCGCTCGGCGTCCTGCACGCCTTCGCCGAGGAGGGCCTCCGTGTCCCGGACGACATCGCGGTCGTCGGCTTCGACGACATCCCGGAGGCGGCGCACTTCACCCCGCCGCTGACCACCGTGCGACAGGACTTCCAGGCGATGGGGGAGCGGGTGCTCGCGTCGGCCCGGGCGCTGCTCGAGGGCGGGCAGCACGACGAGGCACTCCTGCAGCCGGAGCTGGTGGTGCGGCGCAGCGCTTGACCCCGGGCGCTGGGAGCGTACGGTCGGGGCATGACGACGACGTCTCCACAGTCCGGCCCGGTCGCGCCCTCGACCTCCGTCCTCCGCCCGCTGCCGCACGGTGCCCTCCGCCTGACAGGCGGGTACTGGGGCGGGTGGCAGGAACGCAACGGCGCGGTCGTCCTCCGGCACTGCGAGGACTGGATCGAGCGGATCGGCTGGGCCGGCAACTTCGACGGTGCCGCCAGCGGAGCGGAGTTCGCCCACGCCGGCATCGAGTTCGTGGACTCCGAGGTGTACAAGCTCCTCGAGGCGATGGCGTGGGAGCTCGGCCGGACCGGTGACCCGGAGCTCGCCGCGCGGTACGAGCGGCTCGTCGAGCGGGTCGCCGCGGCCCAGGACGACGACGGCTACCTGCACACCGCCTTCGGCCGGCCGTGGCAGCGCCCGCGGTGGTCGGACCTGGAGTGGGGGCACGAGCTCTACTGCATGGGGCACCTCCTCCAGGCGGCCGTCGCGCGCCTCCGTACCGCCGGCAGTGGCCGGCTGGTCGACGTGGCGGTCCGCGTCGCCGACCACCTGGTCGAGGTGTTCGGGGACGGCGGACGGGAAGCGGTGTGCGGACACCCCGAGATCGAGCCGGCACTCGTGGAGCTGGGCCGGGCGGTCGGCGACCCGCGCTACGTCCGGCTCGCCCAGCTGTTCGTCGACCGTCGGGGGCACGGGCGCCTCGGGCCGATCGCGTTCGGCCCGGAGTACTTCCAGGACGACCTGCCGGTGCGCGAGGCCGAGGTCTGGCGCGGTCATGCCGTCCGGGCGATGTACCTGGCGGCGGGAGCGGTGGACGTGGCGGTGGAGACCTGTGACGCGGAGCTCGTCGCGGCCGTCGAGCGGCAGTGGACGAACACGGTCGCACGGCGGACCTACCTGACGGGAGCGATGGGGTCGCACCACCAGGACGAGGCCTTCGGCGCGGACTTCGAGCTGCCACCGGACCGCGAGTACGGCGAGACGTGCGCCGCCATCGCCTCGAACATGGTGTCGTGGCGGCTGCTGCTCCAGACGGGGGAGTCGAAGTACGCGGACCTCATGGAGCGGACCCTGCACAACGCCGTGATGGTCGCGCCGCGGCAGGACGGGCGGGCGTTCTTCTACGCCAACACCCTGCACCAGCGGGTCGAGGGGAGCGTGCCGCCGGAGGACGACCTCAGTGCCCGAGCGCTGTCGAGCCTCCGGGCGCCGTGGTTCGAGGTCTCCTGCTGCCCGACGAACCTGGCCAGGACGCTCGCCAGTGTCGAGTCGGTGTTCGCCACCACGACCGACACCGGTCTGCAGCTGCACCAGTACGGCGACTACGACGTCGACGTGACCCTGCCCGGCGGCACCCCGGTCGGGTTCAGGGTGCGTTCCGACTGGCCGTCCGGGGGCACGGTCACCATCGAGGCGACCGCGGACACCGGGACCTGCGTCGCCCTGCGCCTCCGCGTGCCGGCGTGGGCCTCCGATGCCGTCCTCGAGACGCCCGAAGACACCCGCAGGGCTTCCGGCACGGACACGGTCACCGTCGAGCGGGTGTTCGCGGTCGGTGACCGGGTCACCCTCACCGTGCCGGTCACCGCCCGGCTGACGACCCCGGACCCGCGGATCGACGCCGTCCGCGGCACGGTCGCCGTGGAACGCGGACCGCTCGTCTACGCCCTGGAGTCCGTCGACCTCGGTCGGGATGTCGGGGACGTCGTCCTCCAGCCCGGGGCCGAGCCGCTCGACGACGGGCCGGACGACGTCCGCGTCCGGGTGGCACCCCGCACCGTCCGGACCGCTGGCGTGCTGCCGTACGGCGGTCCGGAGGTCACGACCGAGGAGGCCGGAACCGTCCGCCTCGTGCCGTACGCCACCTGGGGCAACCGCGGTCCGTCGACGATGCGCGTGTTCCTGCCGGTCGGGTAGCGCGACACGCGTCGACGACACCCGGACGAGTTGTCCGGGTGAGCGCTCACGCGCTACGGTGTGAGCGCTCACTCGACGGCGAGAGCAGGAGGCCACCATGAGCGACGACCGGACCCGCGAGATCGCGGACGGCCGCACGACCCTCGGCATCGAACTCGGTTCGACCCGCATCAAGGCGTGCCTGGTGGGTGAGGACCTGACGGTCATCGCCGCCGGCTCGCACGAGTGGGAGAACGAGTTCGTCGACGGTCGCTGGACCTATCCGCTGGCAGCCGTCGAGACCGGCGTGCGCGCCGCCTACGCCGCGCTCGTCGCCGACCTGCAGGAGCAGCACGCCTCGGTCCCGACGACGTTCAAGGCCGTCGGCGTCTCGGCCATGATGCACGGCTACCTGCCGTTCGACGCAGCGGGCGACCTCCTCGTCCCGTTCCGCACCTGGCGCAACACCTCGACGGGCCCCGCCGCCGCCGCGCTCAGCGACGCGCTCGGCTTCAACATCCCGCTCCGCTGGTCGGTTGCGCACCTGTACCAGGCCGTCCTCGACGACGAGCAGCACGTCGCGCACATCGACGGCGTCACGACGCTCGCCGGGTACGTGCACCGCCGCCTGACCGGTCGGGACGTGCTCGGGGTCGGCGACGCCTCCGGGATGTTCCCGATCGACCCGGCGACGCAGGACTACGACGCCGCCATGCTCAGCGCCGCGCAGGACCTCATCGGCGTCCCCGACCTCCGGGCGCTGCTGCCCGAGGTGCTCGTCGCCGGACAGGACGCCGGCACGCTCACCGCCGAGGGCGCAGCGTGGTTGGACGCGACCGGGACGCTGCAGCCCGGCGCACCGCTCTGCCCGCCCGAGGGCGACGCCGGCACCGGCATGGTCGCGACCAACGCGGTCGCCCAGCGCACCGGCAACGTCAGCGTCGGCACGAGCATCTTCGCGATGGTCGTCCTCGAACGCCCGCTCAGCACCCCGCACGAAGAACTCGACGTCGTCACCACCCCCGCCGGGGACGCCGTCGCCATGGTGCACTGCAACAACGGCGCCAGCGAGATCGGCAGCTGGGCCCGGGTGTTCGGTCGCTTCGCCGAGGCCGCCGGCAGCCCCGTCGACGCCGACACGGTGTTCCGCACCCTGCTCGACGAGGCGGCCGCAGCCGAGCCGGACGCCGGTGGACTGCTCGCCGTGAACTACCTCGCCGGGGAGCCCGTGACCGGCGTCGAAGACGGTCGGCCGCTGCTCCTGCGCGCCCCCGACGCCCGCTTCACGCTCGGCAACCTCGTCCGCGCGGAACTCATGGGGGCCTTCGCGACGCTCGCGATCGGGATGGACGTGCTGCACGGGGAGGGCGTCGCCGTCGACCGGATGACCGCCCACGGTGGGCTCTTCCGGACGCCCGGCCTGCCGCAGCGTCAGCTCGCCGCGGCCCTCCGTGTACCGGTCGCCCTCGAGGCCACCGCGAGCGAGGGCGGAGCGTGGGGCATCGCGGTCCTCGCCGCCTACCTCGAGCACGCCGCCGACACCTCGCTCGCCGAGTACCTCGACACCACGGTGTTCGGGTCCGCCGCGACGAACGTCGTCCAGCCGGACGACCGCGACGTCGACGGGTTCACCGCGTACCGCGGCCGCTTCCGCGCCGCGCTGCCGATCCAGGCGATCGCCGCCGCGGTCCCGGGAACACCCGCCGGCGTCGCGCCCGACGCGGCCACGTCGAGCGGCGTGACGACGACGACGGCGGCCGAGCCGCGCCTCCCGACCGACCCCCAGCAGGAACAGGACGTGACCCGATGACCGACACCACCACCCAGGAGGCCGTGGCCGCCGCACGCGAGCGCGTCGCCCGCCTGCACGGCGAACTCGTCCGCTACGGACTGGTCATCTGGACCGGCGGCAACGTCTCCGAGCGCGTCGCCGGCACCGACCTGTTCGTCATCAAGCCGAGCGGTGTCGTCAGCGAGGACCTCGCCCCCGAGAACCAGGTCGTCTGCACGCTCGACGGCGTCCCGGCCGAGGGGTGGGGCAACGCGCACGGCCCGTCGTCCGACACCGCCGCGCACGCCTTCGTGTACCGGAACATGCCCGAGGTGAACGGCGTCGTGCACACCCACTCGACCTACGCCACCGCCTGGGCCGCCCGCGCCGAGGAGATCCCGTGCGTGATCACCGCGATGGCGGACGAGTTCGGCGGCCCGATCCCGGTCGGGCCCTTCGCGATCATCGGGGATGACTCGATCGGCCAGGGCATCGTCGCGACCCTCAAGGACCACCGGTCGCGTGCGGTGCTCATGCAGAACCACGGCGTCTTCACGATCGGCAAGGACGCGAAGGACGCCGTCAAGGCCGCCGTGATGTGCGAGGACGTCGCCCGCACCGTGCACATCGCGAAGCAGGGCGGTGACCTCGTGCCGATCGCGCCCGAGGACATCGACCGACTGTTCGACCGATACCAGAACGTCTACGGACAGAACCCCGAAGGAGCCATGCGATGACGCAGGACACCCCCGTCGACCCCCGGACCACCCTCGACGGCTACGAGGTCTGGTTCCTCACCGGCTCGCAGGGTCTCTACGGCGAGGAGACCCTCCGCCAGGTCGAGGAGCAGAGCCGCGCCGTGCACGCCGAGCTCGCGCCGCACGTGCCGGTGACGCTGGTCTGGAAGCCCGTGCTCAAGGACGCGGACGGCATCCGCCGGGCGCTCATCGAGGCGAGCGCGGACGACAAGGTCATCGGCGTCACGACCTGGATGCACACGTTCAGCCCGGCGAAGATGTGGATCGGCGGCCTCAACGCGCTGACCAAGCCGTTGCTGCACCTGCACACGCAGGCGAACGTCGCGCTGCCCTGGGCGGACATCGACTTCGACTTCATGAACCTCAACCAGGCCGCGCACGGCGACCGCGAGTTCGGCTACGCCCTGGCCCGCATGGGCGTGCGACACGCCACCGCCGTCGGGCACGTGTCCGACCCCCGCGTCCAGCAGCGCGTGTCCGACTGGACCCGTGCCGCCGCCGGTGCAGCCGCCATCCGCGAGCTCAAGCTGACGCGGTTCGGCGACAACATGCGCTACGTCGCCGTCACCGAGGGTGACAAGACCGAGGCCGAGATCGAGCTCGGCGTCCAGGTCAACACCTGGGGCGTCAACGACCTGGTCGCGGCCGTCGAGACCGCGACGGCCGACACCGCCGCCGTCGACGCGCTCGTCGCCGAGTACGACGGCCTGTACGACCTGGTCCCGGAGCTGCAGGAGGGTGGCGCCCGTCGCCAGTCCCTGCGGGACGGTGCCGCGATCGAGCTCGGCCTGCGCGCACTGCTGGCGGAGAACGGGTCCGCGGCGTTCACGACGAACTTCGAGGACCTCGGCGCGCTCAAGCAGCTGCCCGGCCTCGCCGTGCAGCGGCTCATGGCCGACGGCTACGGGTTCGGCGCCGAGGGCGACTGGAAGACGGCCGTGCTCGTCCGCGCGATGAACGTGGCCGGCGCCGGTCTCCCGGGTGGCGCGAGCCTCATGGAGGACTACACGTACGACCTCACGCCGGGTGCGGAGAAGATCCTCGGCGCGCACATGCTCGAGGTCTCGCCCACGCTGACGTCGTCCACCCCGACGCTCGAGATCCACCCGCTCGGCATTGGCGGCAAGGACGACCCGGTGCGCCTGGTCTTCACCGCCGACGCCGGACCCGCGGTGGTCGCGGCACTGTCCGACACGCGCGACGGCTTCCGCCTCACCGCGAACGTCGTCGAGGTCGTCGAGCCCACCGCGGCGCTGCCGAACCTGCCCGTCGGCCGTGCCGTCTGGGAGCCGCAGCCGTCGTTCCCGGTGTCCGCCGAGGCCTGGCTCACCGCCGGCGCCGCACACCACACCGTGATGACCACGGCCGTCGGCATCCAGGTGGTCGAGGACCTCGCCACGATGATCGGCACCGAGTTCCTGGTGATCGACGAGCACACCACGCTGCGCGGCTTCCGCGACGAGGTCCGCACGCAGCAGACCTGGCACCGGCTCGACCGGGGCTTCTGAGTCGGTCGGGAGGCCTACGATGAGCGACGTGATCGACGACGACGACACCACCACCGCAGCCCGCACCCGCACCAACTGGGCGGGGAACGTCACCTACTCGGCGAGCCACCTGGCGGAACCGACGAGCCTCGACGAACTCCAGCGGCTGGTCGCCACCACCACGCGCCTGACGGCGCTCGGGTCCCGGCACTCGTTCAACACGATCGCCGACACCGACGCGGTGCAGGTGACGCTCACGGGCCTCCCGCCCGAACTCGACGTGGACGGCGAGCGACGCGTGGCCCGCGTCGCCGCCGGCCTCACGCACGCCCAGGTGGCCGTCGACCTGGAGGCCCGTGGCTGGGCGCTCGCGAACCTCGCGTCCCTGCCGCACATCTCCGTCGCCGGTGCCGTCGCCACGGGCACCCACGGCTCGGGTGTCGGGAACGCCTCGCTGGCGCAGTCGGTCGTCGGGGTCGAGATCGTGCGGGCCTCGGGGGAGGTCGAGCTCGTCGGTGCGGACGACCCCCGGCTCGACGCGCACCGGGTCGCGCTCGGCGCCCTCGGCGTCGTCGTCGCGGTGCACCTCGCCGTCGAGCCGAGCTACCGCGTCGCCCAGACGGTGCACACCGGGCTCGGTTGGGACGTCGTCGACGCGCAGTTCGAGCAGATCATGTCGGCCGGCTACAGCGTCAGCATGTTCACCGGGTACACCGCCGACGGCGTCCGGCAGATCTGGACGAAGCGGCGCGAGGACCGGGACGACGCGGTCATCGACCTCGCCGCACTCGGGGCCGTCGCCGGCGCCGAGCCCGTCCACCCCGTACCGGGCAGCGAGACCGCGGGTGTCACCGAGCAGGGCGGTGTGCCGGGCCCCTGGCACGAGCGGCTCCCGCACTTCCGGTCGTCGTTCACGCCGTCCGCCGGAGCGGAGATCCAGGCGGAGTACATGGTCGCCGCCACGGACGCCGTCCCCGCGATCCAGGCGCTCCGCGAGATCGGCGAGGCCATCGCGCCGGTCCTGTACGTCTCGGAGATCCGTCGGATCGCAGCCGACGACGCCTGGCTCGCGCCGAGTTCGGAGCGGGACTCCGTGGCCTTCCACTTCACGTTCCGCCGACAGGCCGAGGACGTGGCCGTCGCGCTGCCGCTCATCGAGAACGCCCTCGCGCCCTTCGCTCCCCGCCCGCACTGGGGGAAGGTGACGGCCGCGAGCCCGGAGCGGCTCCACCGGGTCTACCCGCAGCTCGCGGCGTTCTCGGCGCTGGCGCGGGACCTCGACCCGGAGGGGCGCTTCCGCAACCCGTTCCTGGAGCGCGTGCTCGGCTAGCGCGCGGCGCAGTGGGCCGGAGCGCCCCGCACCGCTGGATGCGATGCGGGGCGCTTCCCCTGGCCCTCCACTCGGAGAGCGAACGGAAGCCCGGAACTGTGTCCGCAGTTCCGGGCTTCGTCGTCCGCCCGGAGCGCGCTCCGGCGGTTGCGCGCTCGACGACCAGCCGACCGGCGTGATGCACGTTTTCCGGTTCGGCGTCGCCCCTTCAGCGTCGCCGCTCACAGGGGATGTCGGGGGAGTGCACCGCCGGCGCACCGGCGCGTCGCCGTGTGCGCACATGTGAGGACGCAAAGGTCAGGTATGGCGAACCTGAACCGCATCCTCGGCATGGCCTCGAAGGTCATCGACAAGCAACTCCAGAAGCGATCCGGCCAGCCCGGGACCGGGAACCAGGGCGGCCCGCAGCAGCCGGGCGGCATGCAGCAGTACCGGCAGCCCGGACGATCGGGTGGCACCGATTGGCGCGGCCTGGTCCGGACGGCCGCGGACAGGTTGACCGGCGACGACCGTGGCGGTCACGACTCCGCGCGGCAGCCGCAGCAGCCGCACGGACAGCAGCCGTACGGACAGCAGCCGTACGGACAGCAGCCGTACGGACAGCAGCCGTACGGGCAGCCGAGCGGTGAACGATCCGGACGGACGCCGTCGACCGATGCCGACCGCGTGGCGATCGCCAAGTACGACTACCTGCTGAAGACCGCGGACCCCGAGCGTCTGGAGCAGGCGCACCACGACGCATTCGCTCGCCTGAGCCCGGAGCAGCGACAGCAGGTGCTCCAGCGACTCAACGCCGAGGTCCCGCAGGTCGACCGGTCGACCGATGCGTCCCCGGCCGGCTTGGCGAGGGCCGCGACCCGGGGTGAGACGAGCCGTCCGGGGACGATGCGGAAGGTCCTCGCCGGCACCGCGATCGGTGGCGGAGCACTCGCGGTCGGCGGACTCGCGGTGGCGGTCGCGGGCGGCGCGGTGCTCAGCGCAGCAGCGGGACCGGTGCTCGCGCAGGCGGCTGACCTCGGCGTCGACTTCGAGGGCGTCGCGTCCGGGCTGGGCGACACCGTGAGCGGTGGGCTCGGTGACCTCGGCGGTGGCGTCGAGGGCGTCGCCGCACAGGGTGAGCAGGCACTCGGCGGGCTCGGCGAACAGGTCGGGAACCTCGGCGAGGGCTTCCAGTGGCCCGGGATCGGCGACTTCTTCGACCGCTGAGCCGGTCGCGGAGGTCGCCCCCCTGGTCCGCCGTCGGCGTGTGCCCCGACGGACCAGGCCGGCGTCAGAAGTACGTGATCCCGTGCGGCGTGCGCGGCGGGGTCAGCATCGACCGCAGCAGGGTCGGGGCGGTCTCGTCGGCGGCGCGCAGCAGCCCGGCGGCCGCCAGGGTCTGCGGCGAGACCGATCCGATGAGCACCGCGCCGAGGTCGGCGACGTCGAGCGCGATGTCGGAGCCGGCCGCGTCGGCGTCGTCGGCCAGGCGCGTGACGGTGCCGCGGGCCTCCCGGACGTCGAGCCGGTACGTGCCGGAGGCGTGACCGAGCGCATCCGTGACGGCGAGCGTGAGCGAGCCGTCGACCGCGTACGGGCGGGACTCGAGCACGGCGGCGACGTCCAGGACGCGGAGCCAGACGTGGTCCTCCTCGTGGTCGACGTCGAACGCCCGGTTGTCGGCGATCGCGGCGACGATCGGGTCGTCCAGGCGCGAGCGGTCGTAGACCACCACGTCGTTCAGGTCGATCGAGAGCAGGAACTCCCACAGCGACAGGTAGGCCTCGTCGGTCACGTAGACCAGGTCGACGACCTCGACGCGGGTGTCCTCACCGGTCTTGCCCTCGACGACGCGCCAGGTGACGTAGCCGTCGACCTCGTCCGCGCCGTCGGGGCGGTGCACGGCGGCGCGGACGTCCTTCGCCTTCTGGCCGTCGCGGCCGATCTCGCCGAACACGATCGGCCACGTGCCGGTGTTGCGGACCATCGAGCCCGGCGTGCGGGCGTGGAACCGGGCGAAGACCTCCTGGCCGACACCGTCCGCGAGCCACTGCGGTGGGACCATCGCGACGGTGCCGGTGGTCGCGGCGAGGAAGGGGAGCGCGCGGGCACGGCGGACACGGACCGCACGCTCGCGGATGGCGCAGCCGAACCCGAAGCGGCGGTAGATCGTGCCCTCGGACGCCGTGAGGGACGCCATCGCGTAGCCCTCGGCGACACCGCGCTCGAGCGCGTGCGTCATCATCCGCCGGAGGATCCCGCGCCGACGCTCGGTCGGGCGGACGGTCACCGCTGACACCGCCTGCGTGTCGATCGCGGTCCCGTCACCCCAGCTGAGTGCCTTCCGGAACCACGTGAACGTACCGGCCGGCCAGGTCTCGTCGACCGACCCCGGGGCGGGCTTCCGGACGTACACGCCGAGGAAGGTCTCCTGGTCGGCCATGAAGTGCGACGCCATCCGCGCTGCTGCTTCGTCCGTCTCGGGCGGTTCGTGGAAGCCGAGGCCCACGGCGTCCATCCACGCCCTGGTCGTCGTGTCCGGTGCCCCCTGGTCGTCGGTCTCCGGCCGGAACTCCCGGAGCTCGTAGCGGTCGTCGAATGCGTCGTTGATCGAAGCCACGTGGCCGACCCTACCGGCGTCCGATGGCGGCCGTCAGGGCGTCCGGCGGGTGGCCTCCTGGGCGACGACCCGGTCGCGGTCCCGGTGTCGTCGGGGACGGTCCGGGGGTCGGTTGCTAGTCGGTCGCGCCACGGGGCGGGTCGACGAGCAGGGCGACGCGGTCGTCGAGGTAGTCGGCGAGCGGGACGTCAGTGCCCGCGGTCGCCGACCACCGGACCCACGGCGCGCCGTCGCGGACGAACAGCGTGCCGCTGCCGTCGACCAGGGAGTCGTCGAGGGGGATCGGCGTCGCGCCGTGGTTCACGGTGTCGCCGGGGGCGAAGTGCCCCTTCGCTGCGGCTGCCCGGTAGGCGCGGCGGACCTCGGCGGACACGGACACGAACTGCGCGCGACCGGCCTCGGTGACCCGGGTGATGGACCCGGTCGACCACACCCGCCCGGCCGTCTCGGGCGAGGACCCGAGCAGCAGCGCCCCGACGCGCCAGACCCGGCCGAGCGAGCGGATCGTCGGGTCGCGTCGGATCCCGAGTACGGGCTTCGGCTCGACGTACTCCCCGAGCGCCTCGTCCCGGGTACCGGCCGCACCGAGTCGGTCCGCCGCCCCGGTGAGCAGCACCCGCGCCCGCTCCACCCCGTCCGTCACCCGCCAGAGCCTAGACGCGTCGGGATGGTCGAGCGGTCGGGGTACGAGCAGCTGTGGCCGCGCTCGGTTCGTTGGGGTTCACTGGTGGTCCGGTCTGAGTCTGACTGTCGCGACAGCTGCGTCACCGACGACGTGACCGGGCGGTCGGCACCCTGGCCACCGCACCACGACGTCCGTCGCATCGATGCTCGTCGACCCCGACGACCACCGCTCCTGCCGAGGAGGACATCGTGCCGCACGCCTTCGACCCCGAGCGCCCCCGGCGGGTCGCGCTGGCCGACGTCGCGGCGGCAGCCGGCGCGGGGCCGCTGACCGGGACTGCCGCACGGACCGTCGTCACGGGCGCCGCGGTCGCCACCGAGGACCTCCGCCCCGGGTGGCTCTTCGTCGCCGTGCCCGGCCGTCGTGGTCACGGTTCCCAGCACGTCGAGACCGCCCGGGCTGCCGGCGCGGTGGCGGTCCTCACGGACGACGCCGGGGCGCGCGACGCTGTGCTCGCGGGACTGCCGACCCTCGTCGTCCCGGACCCGCGCGCGGTCCTCGGTGCGGTCGCCCGGGTGGTCTCCGGCGGCGCCGACCTCGGGTTCCCGCTGTTCGGTGTCACCGGGACCAACGGCAAGACCTCCACCGTCTCGGTCCTCGACGCGGTCATGCAGCGCCTCGGATGGACCACCGCCATGACCTCCACCGCCGAACGCCGGATCGCCGACGAGGTCGTCGCGAGCCGGTTGACGACGCCGGAGGCCACGGAACTCCACGCGTTCCTCGCGTGTGCCCGCGAACGCCGCGTCGACGGAGCCGCGGTCGAGGTCAGTGCACAGGGGCTCACGCGCCACCGCGTCGACGGCGTGTGGTTCGACGTCGCCGGGTTCACGAACCTCAGCCACGACCACCTCGACGACTACGCGGACATGGACGACTACCTCCGCGCGAAGGTGCAGTTGTTCCAACCCGACCGGGCCGGACGCGGCGTCGTGTCGCTCGACTCTGCCGCCGGTCGCGCCGTCGTCCGGGCGAGCGGGATCCCGGTCGCGACGGTCACGAGCGACCCGTGCACCCCGGCGGACTGGCGGGTCACGGTCCTGGAGCAGCGCTCCGACGGCACCCGCTTCCGGATCGACGGCCCGGGACTGCACGTGAGCACCGAAGTGCCCTTGCTCGGCCGGCACATGGCGGCGAACGTCGGGCTGGCGGTCGCGATGCTCCGTGCCGGTGGTGTCCCCGCGGACGACCTCGTCGCGGCGGTCGACGGCGGGCTCGACGTCGTCGTGCCGGGGCGGATGGCCGACGCGTCGAGTGTGACGGGCCCGCGCGTGTTCGTCGACTTCGCGCACACCCCCGACGCGTTCGCGAAGAGCCTCGCGGCGATCCGTGCGTTCGCCAGCGGCCCGGTGGCGATCGTTCTCGGCGCGGACGGCGACCGCGACCCGAGCAAGCGCGGTCCCATGGGCGCGGTGGCGGCGACGATGGCGGACCTCGTGGTCGTCGCCGACCACCATCCGCGGTTCGAGGACCCGGACGCCATCCGGGCCGCGGTCCTGGACGGTGCCCGGCGGTCCGGGGGGACGGCGACCGTCGTGGAACTGGCGGACCCGGCGCAGGCGATCCGCCACGCCCTCGCCGCGGTGGGGGAGGACGGTGTCGTGTACTGGGCCGGTCCGGGGTTGACCGACTACCGGGACGTCCGCGGCGTCCACGTGCCGTACTCGTCCTTCCGGGACGCACAGGCCGCGCTCGCGGAGGCCGGTCACCCTGCGCGGGAGGCCGTCTCCGCCGTGTGACCGTCGCGGGCGACGTGGTCACGGCCCGCCCGGCGACGTTCCGCCCGGCGCCGACGCCGACGCATGGCGGAGACCGTCCCGGTGCTGATCATCACGACGCCGTAGGCGAGAAACAGGCCAGCGAGTGTCGGCAGCAGCCAGGTCCGGGACCCGTTCACCACCTGGTTGACCGCGCCGAGCCCGGGCACGCTGTACCAGACCTCGCCGCGGACCTGCGCCGGGATCACGGGGTCGGCGTCGGCCTCGGCGTTCGCGTCGCCGCGGAACACGAACGTCCGGGAGCCGTCCGAGGACGCACCGATCGCGACGACCCGGTGGGTGACCACCTCCGGCCGCCCGGAGACGAGCTGGTAGGTGACGACGTCCCCGACCCGGATGTCCTCGGGTGAAACCGGACGGACGACGACGAGCGTCCCCGCCGGCAGGGTCGGCTCCATCGACTGCGTCAGCACGGAGAGCGGCACCGAGCCGGTGGCCTTCGGGACCACCACGAGTACGACGGCCAACGCCGCCACGAGCAGGACCAGCCCGGTGCTCAGACCGAGTCCGACCGCGCGGAGGAGCGCCGGGACCCCGGTCGTGACGCGACGGACGGCGGGGCGGGCGGCGTGGCGGGGCTGGGACGCGCCTCCCGACCGGGTGCCGCTGCTGATCGCGGTCATGCGCCGCACCGGATGGCGGGGCCGTCCTGCTGCGTGAACAGGGTCACCGGCCCGGAACCGGCGATGTCGTCGGTCGGCTGCCCGGCGTCGTCGAGGACGCGGACGTCCACGGTCACGGGCCCGGCGGGGGTGCCCTGCGGGAGGTCCACCGGGGCGATCTGGATCGACCCGTGGTAGCCCTGGTCGGCCGCGCCGACCCGCTTCTCGCCCACGTAGGCGGCGTAGTAGGTGGTGTCCGAGCGTGTACCCCGGGCCCAGGCCACGTCGACGTAGTTGCCGTCGTGGTCCGTGCAGGTGAACGCGGGGAGGCCGGTGCCCGTGTTGAGGTACAGCCCGCCCGAGACGGTGGCGGACACCCAACTCCCGTTCGCGGTCGTCAGCTCGAGGTGCACGTCCGTGGTCGCCCGCGGGGGTGCGTCTGCCCGGATCGTCGACCGGATGCACCACACGGCGTCGGCGCCCGGCCCGAGGCGGGACACCAGGCTCGGGAGTGCGGCCCAGGTCCCTCGGACGGCACCGCTGCCGACGACCGCGGTCGCGGTGCATGCACCGGCCGACGGGACGGGCCACGCCACGACGTCGACGGTCTGGGCGAGTGCGACGGACCCGGCCGCCACCAGGACGCGCGTCGCGGTGGTGCCCGCGATGTTCCCGGTGTTCCGCAGGGTGACCGGGCGGGTGAGAGTCGGGTCCGCGGCGGTGAAGGTCGTCGTGATGGCCTCGGTGCCCGTGATGCCCGCGACCACCTTGCCGTTCGTGACGCTGGACGCGGTGGTCCCGGTCGCGGTCCACAGCGCCCAAGCGACGGAGGAGCCGCCGCCGACGAACGCGGCGACGAGCACCACGGCGAGCAGGACCCGGAGGCGGGCGGTCACGCCGCCACCTGCGTCCCCGTCACCGTCAGGGTGAAGTCGGTCACGGCACCGGAGACGGTCTGCGGCGCGTCCGCGTCGAGGACCACCTCGACGCAGGCCGTGCCCGTGACCCCGACCGGCAGCGTGTAGTAGCCGCTCCCGGTGTCGAACGTGGTCGGCCGGGCGCTGTAGCCGCCGAGCCCGGCCCGGCAGTCGGAAGCCCGCGCCACCGCGGCGAGACGCACGGTGAGCTCGTCGAGCACGGCGGCGGCCGGGACCGACGGGCTGTAAGCGACCTTCGTCCCGGTCAACGCGAGCCGGATGGAGAGCGGGACCGTGCCGGTGTTCCGGACCGTGAACGTCCCCGTCGTGCTCGTCCCCGGCGCGAGCGGTGCCGCGTCCCCGACGCTCATCGCCGTGACGGCGAGGGTCGCCGTGCCCGACCGGATCGTGACAGCGTCGGTCTCGGCGGAGCTGTTCCACAGGGCGTACGTGCTCCCGCTGCTCACCACGGCGGCGGTCACGGTCACGGTCGCGACGAGTGCGGCGCCGAGCGCCCGGACCCGGTGCCGACGACGGGGCGCGCGGTGGCGTCCCGTCGTCGGTGTGGTCCTCGTCATGGTCGTCCCCCTGGACGTCGCGGTCCTCGTGGTGTGACGGACGACGGGCGGGTCAGGGGCCCGCCGTCCGCCGTGTCCGGGTCGCCGTCCGCTCCCGGGCGGTGGCTCAGGAACCGATGGCGGTCTGGGTGAGCGTGAACGCGAGCGCGCCGACGTCCACGGTGCCGCCCTGGCCGGTGGTCGCGGACTCGGGCAGGCTGATGGTGAAGACGACCTGGACGGTCGACCGGGCTCGGGACGGCGTGACCTCGAAGGCCGTGGCGGAGGTCCTGCGGAGCGCGGCACTCGACGAGGTGACCTCGAGGTCCTGCGTGCTCGCGTCGATGAGCTCCTGGTCACCGGTGATGCTCTGCGGCGCGTACGTGAGCAGGGCGCGGAGGTCCGTGCCGGTCGCGCCGACCACGAGGGTCTGCGTGAAGCGGTAGGTGTTGCCCGGGACCATGAGCACCTCCGCCGGGTCGATGGGAGTGGACCTCCCGTTCGTGATGTCGGTCCAGGCGCCGTCGTCGTTCGCCGTCAGGCTGAAGGTGCCGGAGCTCACCCCGGTCGCGGCACTGCTGGCCTGCGCGTTCCACAGGGCGAAGGAACCCGCTCCGCCGAGGAGGAGTGCGACCCCGGCGGCGCTCGCGATGGTGCCGGTCACGATCTTGTGCATGGATGTTCCGTTCCTGCGCAGGGCAGCGCTGTTGGCGTCATGGACTTCGGGAGAGCCCGACGGGACGGCTGTCACCGACCCCTGCGTGCAGGGGGCGCGGCTGACCGGTGCCGGAGGACGACCGGCTGCCCAGGAGTGAGGGAAGCTCGGGCTCGGTCGTCCTGTGGTCGAACCTACCCGGTCCCCCATACTGCGGACAGGGCAGTATGCGTCCGCATCGTCCCCAGTTCGGGGGAGGGGGCCCAGCCGCGCGCGTCGGCCTCGGAATGTGTACCGGGTCGTTGCAGTTGCATCGACCGGATCGAGGAGGGTCTCATGGGCTTCGTGCGGTGGTTGTTCGACGCACAACTCGTCATCGGTGACCAGACGGTGCTGTGGCGTGAAGTGATCGGCAACGCGTTCGGCCTGCTCAGCGCCCTCGGCGGCATGCGTCGCAAGGTGTGGGCCTGGCCGGTCGGGATCGCCGGCAACGCCCTCCTCTTCACGGTCTTCATGGGGGCGCTGTTCGACACCCCGAACCCGGTCAACCTGCTCGGTCAGGCCGGTCGCCAGGTCATGTTCATCCTCGTCAGCGTGTACGGCTGGTACCGGTGGACGCACCGCGCAGGCGACACGGCGCGGGTACTCGAGCCGCGATGGGCATCCTGGCGGTCCCGGGCCCTGCTCGTCGTCGGGCTGGTCGGCGGCACGGCCCTGCTGACGCCGGTGTTCCGGGCGCTCGGCTCGTACGAGCCGGTGTGGAGCGACGCGTGGATCTTCGTCGGGTCCCTCCTCGCCACCTACGGCATGGCGAAGGGCTGGGTCGAGTTCTGGCTCATCTGGGTGGCCGTCGACCTGGTCGGCGTGCCCCTGCTGTTCTCGGCCGGGTACTACGCCTCGGGCCTGATGTACGTCGTCTACGGCGCGTTCACGCTCGCCGGGTTCTTCGTCTGGATGCAGCAGCGTCGGAAGCCGTCGGCGGCGCCGGTCACCGTCGGCTGACCCCGGGCATGCTGGGGTCATGAGCGACTCCGCGTTCCGCACCGGCTGGGACGTGTACCGCCGTCAGCGCCGGGCGTTGCTCGATCGTCGGCTGGTGCGGCGTCGGCGGGTGGTCGCCCTCTCGGTGGCCGTGTCGGCCGGAACCGCGATCGTGGTCACGCAGCTGCTCGCGTCCTGGGTGCCCGGTGGCGCGGTCCGGCTGGCCGTCGTGCTGCTCGCCACCGCGGTGGCGGCCGGTTTCGTCGCGACGGTGTTCCTGCCGGAGTCACGCCTACCGGAGTGGCAGGAGGACCGGCAGGACGACCCCGAGTGGCGGCGCACCGAGCGGATCGAGGCGCAGTTCCGTCGCCAGCCGCCCCCGCTGGACCCCGCCGACCGCGCAGCGGTGCTCGCGACGGTCGAGCGGGTCGTCGACCCGCTCGTGGTCTCGATCAGCCGGACCGCGTTCCTCGGGCCCGCCTGGCTGGCGATCTGGGCCGCCGGGCTGGCGCTCGGCGGGACGGGGATGATGTTCATGCTGACCGTCTGGCCGCCGGTGGCCGCGTTCTTCCAGCTCGGTCCGTCGATCGCCCTCGTCCATCGGCTGGGCCGGGTGAGCACCGCCGGGGCGCGGGCGGAGGCGCTGGACCCGGCCGAACCGGTGGCACCGGCGCCGGTGCCTCCACGCAACGCGGACCCGCGCGGGTCGAAGGTGCGGCTACCGGGGGACTGACCGGCCCGTCGGCCGGGAGGCGCGTGCCGACCCGCTCCGGGCCTCCCGTCAGCGGGAGCGCGCCACCGTGCGGGACCGCCGCCACCCGGCGATCTGCCTGAGCGTCACCTTCGACCCGTACTGCGCGACCGAGTGCCGGAACAGGTACTCGGAGAACCACAGCAGGGCGACGGCCACCGCGAACACCTCGACGATGCAGACCACCGTCTCGACGACCGACAGCGACCCGACCGCGTTCCGCACCATCGCCGTCACGGGGGTGAACGTCGGGAAGTACGTGAAGAACGCGGCGATCGGCGACGAGGGTGTCGTCATGACGAAGAACGCGGCGTACAGCGGGATGATCACCGCGAAGAGCGCCGCGGACTGCAGCGTCGACGCGTCCTTGATCGTGGGGACCGAGGCGCCGACGGCGACGAACAGTGCGGACGCGAGCAGCACCCCACCGGCCAGGAGCAGCGCCCCGGCGACCATCCGCCACGGATCGAGCGCGACGCTGCCGACCCGCCCGGCGACGAGGGGCAGCACCACGGCCAACGAGAGGAGCCCCGGCACCAGGAACACGCCGACCTGCACGAGTCCGACCAGGAGCATCGCGATGACCTTGCCGCGGATGAGCGTGCCGGCGGTGACGGTCGTCAGGATCATCTCGGAGATGCGGTTCTCCTTCTCCTCGACCACGACGGTCACCATCCGGGCGGCGAGCAGGACGACGAGCCCGAAGAACGCGGCGACGTACAGCAGCGGCGGCACGATCGACAGCCACCCGGGGGCGATCTGCCCGTCGGCGTACGTGGTGACGTCGGCGGAGGGTGGGGAACGCAGGATCCGGACGGCCTCGGCGTCGTCGACCTGTGCGGCGACGCTCTGCTCGAGCACCCGTCCCGCCAGCGCCGAGTAGCCGTTGTTCGCGAACAATCCGCGGTCGGCGCCGAGGACGGTGACCGGTGACGTGGACGGCTTCGCGGGGAACTCGATGAACGCGTCGAGGTGCCCGGAGCGCACCGCTGCCCGGTCGGCCGCCGGGTCTTCGGACGGGGACCCGCCCCACTTCGCCGCGACCGTCCGCGACACCAGCCCGGAGTGGTCGACGTAGTGGAACGGCGTCTTGGCCGCCGACCCGCTCGAGACCGCCGAGTCCGTCCCCGCCGCCTGCCCGACGCCGACGAGCAGCGAGACGACGATGACGACGAGGGGGAGGGCGAGCGTCCCGATCCAGAACGCGGGCTTCTTGACCGCTCGGACGAACTCGAACCGGACGACGGTGCCGAGCCGGCTCACCGCGTCGCTCCGGCCGCTGCCACCGCGGCGCCCTGGCGTCGGTCGGCCCGGGCGGCGTCGCTGCCCGCGTCGTGCCCGTAGAGCTGGACGAAGATCTCGTCGAGGGGGATGCGCCGCATCGCGAACCCGGTGACGTGCACCCCGGCGCCGACGAGCTCGGCGAGGATGTCGGACCCGTCGCGGGCGGCGGCCGCCGTGGGCACGAGGTGCGCGACGTGCCCCTCGTGCCGGACGAGCCGGTAGCGGTCGGACGGTGGGACGGGGCCGGTCAGACCGACCTCCGCGACCGCGCCGCCGAAGGCGTCCTGCACCTCGGGGATCGTGCCGTACGCGGCCGCGACGCCGTCCCTGAGGAGCAGGATCCGGTCGCACAGCCGCTCGACCTCGTCCATGTGGTGGGTGACGAGGACGACGGTCGCGCCGTCGGCCTTGCGCTCGTCGACGAGGTCGAGGAGCAGCCGCCGGTTCACCGGGTCGAGGCCCTTCGTCGGTTCGTCGAGGATGAGCAGCCGCGGCCGGTCCATGATCGTGATGCCGAGCTGCACCTTCTGCTGCTGGCCGCCGGAGAGCCTGTCGATGCGGACCTTGGCCTTGTCCGCCAGCCCGACGCGCTCCAGGTAGTCGCTCGACCAGCGCGTCGCCGGGCCCCTGGGCATCCCGCGGAGCGCCGCGAAGTACGTCATCACGTCGATGACGGTCTCCTTGCGGTAGAGCCCGCGCTCCTCCGGCAGGTACCCGATGCCGCCCGTGGCCGGCCGGTACGGCTCGCCGTCGATCGTGAGCGTGCCCGCTGTCGGTGCCGTGATGCCGAGCAGGGCGCGGATCGTCGTGGTCTTGCCGGAGCCGTTGCTGCCGAGCAGCCCGAACGTCTCACCGGGGGCGATGTCGAACGTCAGTCCGTCCACGACGTTCCGGTCCCCGAACCGCATGACGAAGTCCCGCACGCTGATGCCTGCTCCGGCCACGCGGCCCCCTCTCGACGTGCCGACCCTACCGAGCCCGACTGACGGCTCCGGCCGCAGCGGTGACCCGACGGCGGACGGGAGGCCCGGCACACGTCGTGCACCGGGCCTCCCGTCCGCCAACGGGTCGCGTCAGGGACGCAACCAAGCGGTGCCCACCCCCGTCAGCACGCCGTCTGCCACCGGCGCACTGGCGAGCAGCAGCTCACCCCGGGGGAGCCGGTACGGCTCGTCGCCGAACACCGTCACGCTCGTCCAGCCGTTCGGGCGACGGAAGGCCAGGACGTCGTCGCGCCCGGTCTCGAGCCACTCGAGGTGTTCCTCGGACTGCAGCGTGCGACGGAGCCGGAGCGCTGCGCGGTACAGGTTGAGGGTCGAGTCGGGATCGGTGTCCTCCGCCTCGACGCTGGAGTCGGCGAACCAGGCCGGCTGCGGCAGGTGCGCGCCGTCGGGCCCGAAGCCGAAGGACGAGCCCTCCCTGGTCCAGGGGATCGGGACGCGGCACCCGTCGCGGCCGACGTCGACGCCCGGGTTCCGGAAGTACGCCGGGTCCTGGCGGTCGGCGTCGGGGATGTCCCCGACCTCGTGCAGGCCGAGCTCCTCGCCCTGGTACAGGTAGGCGGACCCGGGCAGCGCGAGCTCGAGGAGTGTCGCGGCACGGGCACGTCGGAGGCCGAGGTCACGGTCGAGGTCGTCCTGCGAGCCACCGGCGAGCAGCCACGCGCTGCCCTGCTTCTCGGTGGTCGGGGCGTGCTCGGCGTCACCGCTGCGCGGGGGCAGTGCGTAGCGGGTGGCGTGCCGGACGACGTCGTGGTTGGAGAACACCCACGTCGTCGACGAGCCGGACTGCTCCGCCAGTCCGAGGTTGAACTCGATGATCGTCCGGAACGACCCGGCGTCGAAGTCGGCCTCGAGCAGGTCGAAGTTGAAGGCCTGCCCGAGTCCCTCGGCGCTGGCGTAGCGGGCACGTCGGTCGGCGGCGACCCAGGCCTCGGCGACCGCCGTGCGGGCCGGGGTGTACTCCTCGAACACCCGACGCCACTCGGCGTAGATCTCGTGCACCTCGTCGCGGTCCCACAGCGGGTGTGTGCCGTCCTTCGGCAGCGCGGAGACCTCGGCCCACGTCGGCAGGTCGCCCGCGGGCAGGTCCTTCGCCAGGCCGTGCGCCACGTCGATGCGGAACCCGTCCACGCCGCGGTCCGACCAGAACCGGAGCGTGGTGAGGAAGTCGTCCCGCACCTCCCGGTTCGCCCAGTTCAGGTCCGGCTGCTCCTTCGCGAAGCTGTGCAGGTACCACTGGCCGTCGCCGACCGCGGTCCAGGCCGGGCCACCGAAGATGGAGATCCAGTCGGCGGGGGCGTCCTGCCCGGACGGGCCGGTGCCGTCGCGGAACACGTAGCGGTCCCGGGCGGGCGAGCCCTTCGGGGACGCGAGGGCTTCGCGGAACCACTCGTGCCGGTCGCTGGTGTGGTTCGGGACGACGTCGACGATCACCCTGATCCCGGCGTCGTGCAGCGCCGTGACCATCGCGTCGAAGTCGTCGAGCGTGCCGAGTCGCGGGTCGACGTCGCGGTAGTCGTCCACGTCGTAGCCGCCGTCGGCGAGGGCGGACGGGTAGAAGGGGCTGAGCCAGACGGCCTCGACGCCGAGGGACGTCAGGTACGGCACCTTGGCCGTGACGCCGCGGAGGTCGCCGATGCCGTCACCGTCGGCGTCCGCGAAGGACCGAGGGTAGATCTGGTAGACGCTCGCCTGGCGCCACCAGGTCTCGTCGGTGGCGGTGGTCGTCGGCTGCACGGCCGGGTCGAGCACGTCGGTCATGGGGTGCTTCCTTCGTTCGGGGTCGAGATGCTGTCGGTCACTTGATCGCGCCCTGGGTCACGCCGGCCATGACCCACCGCTGGGTGATCAGGTAGACGATGATCGCCGGGGCCATCGCCATCAGGTACGAGGCGAACGACACGTTGTAGTTGTTGCTGAACTGGGTCTGGAACATCTGCTGCAGCACCGGCAGGGTCTGCAGCGCCGGGTCGGAGGTGATCAGCGACGGCATCACGAAGTCGTTCCACGAGGCGAGGAACGCGAAGATGCCGACGGTGGCGCTCATCGGTGCCAGCAGCGGGAACACGAGTCGCCAGAACACCTGCCCCGTGCTCGCACCGTCGATGCGGGCACTCTCCTCCAGCTCGGCCGGGATCGACCGCAGGAACGCGGTGAAGAGCAGCACGCTGAACGACAGCTGGAACATGACGTGCAGGATCGCGACGCCGAACGGGTTGTCGAGTCCGACCAGTCCGGTGAGCTTCACCTGCGACAGCGCGAGCACCGGGAACGGCAGGAACATCGCCGCGAGCAGGTAGAAGAACGACCAGCGGAAGAGCTTGCGGTCCCAGTTCCGGGCGATCGCGTACGCCGTGAACGAGGCGAGCAGGATCGTGCCGGCGACGGTGATCGCGGCGACGAGCACCGAGATGCCGAACGCCCTCGGGAAGTCGGTGAGCTCCCACGCCTGCACGAACCCGTCGACGCTGAACGGCGCCGGCAGCGAGAACGCGTTGCCGTCGACGGCCTGCCCGGTGGTCTTGAAGGCCATCGTCAGCGTCACGTAGAGCGGGACGAGCACGGACAGCGCGCAGAGCACGAGGACGACCGTGACCGGCCAGTTCGCGCTCCGACCGCGACGACCGGCACTGCGGCCGCCGGCGGTCCGATCGGCGTCGACCGACCGCATGCTGCCGGTCGCCGTGGTGGTGGGCTGGAGTGGTGCCTGCAGGGACATCAGAGCGCTGCCTTCCCGCGGGTGGCCCGCAGCTGGATCACGGCGATCACGACGGCGATCACGAAGAAGATCGTCGCGTTGGCCATCTGGTAGGCGTAGTCGCCACCGTTGAAGCCCTTGAAGATCGACATCGCGACGCTGGTCGTCGAGGTGCCGGGGCCACCGTCGGTGAGGCCGACGATGATGTCGTACGAGTTGAGGAAGTTCTTGAACCCGATGACCAGGTTGATGAGGATGTACCCGGCGGTCAGCGGCACCGTGATCGACACCAGCTGACGCCACGCACTGGCGCCGTCGAGCGACGCCGCCTCGTACACGTCGCCGGGGATCGACAGGACCCCGGCGATGTAGATGAGGAGCGTCGAGGGGATCGCCTGCCATGCGGTGACCACCACGATCGCGATCCACGCCAGGTCCGGGTCCGCCAGGATGCTCTGCTCGAGCGGCGCGAACCCGAGCGTGGTCGCGAGCGCCGGCAGGCTGTTGGCGAACAGGAACGAGAACACGTAGGCGATCACGATGCCGGAGATCACCATCGGCAGGACGAACACCGCCCGCAGCGCGATCTTGCCGCGCACCTTCGACGTCAGCGCGATCGCGAGCAGGAACGCGATCGCGTTGACGACGAGAACGGTGACGAGCGAGAACCCGATCGTGAACAGGTACGCCTGCAGGATCGCCGGGTCCGAGAACACCGCCACGTAGTTCGTCACCCCGATGAAGCGGAACTCGCCGAAGCCGACGGAGTTCGTGAAGCTCAGCACGATGCCCATCACCGCCGGCAGCGTGATGGCGAGCGTGAACAGGACGAGGGTGGGGAGCAGGAACGCGAGGAACAGCGGGTCGACGCGTGGCCGCTTGCGCCGTCCGACCTGGAGGCCCGTGGTCGGGCCGTCGGCACGGCTCGCGGGGGCCTTCGTTGCGAGGGTCATGGTCGTCTCCTTCACGCGGCCGAGCGGAGCGCCAGCCGCGCCCAGTCGGAGTCGAGGGTGCGGAGTTGTCGCTGCGGGTCGCCACCGAAGGCGATCGACTGCGCGTAGTTCGCGACGGGGATCTCGGCGGGGATGAGCTGCGAGGCGCCGAGGTAGAAGGCCGCGTCGTCATAGTACGACTGCATGCCGCGGAGGGCGGGGTTCGACGCGGGCGGTGCGTCCTTCCGGACGCCGAACCCGTTGTTGTCGGCGTTGTACCGGTCGTTCACCGCCGGGGCCATGAGGAACGACAGGAACTCCCGCGCCGCCTCCTGCTTCCGTGACGCCTCCGGGATCCACAGCGCCAGGTCGACGTTGACCCGGACCTTCCGGTCGGCCGGGTCGTCGGTCACGGGCAGCGGGAACGTGCCGAGGTCCATGTCGGGAGTCGTCTTCGCGATCTCGCCGAGTGCCCACGGACCCTGCAGGTACATCGCCGCCTTGCCCTGGGCGAACGCCAGGTTGCCGTCGCCGTACCCGCGGCTGACGGCGCCGGGCTGGTGCCACTCGCGCAGCTGCGCCATCCGCTCCATCGGGGCCGCGAAGTCCTCCGCGAACGACGGCGCCGAGCCGGTGCCGACCCGGGTGCCGGCCTCGCGGAGCGCCGCGAACGTCGCCGGGGTGTCGATCATCCCCCCGATGCTGTAGTCGAACATGCCCTGCGCGATCGTCCAGTTGTCCTTGAACGTGCCGTACATCGGCGCGATCCCGGCCCGCTGGAGTCGCTCGCAGACGTCCGAGAACTCGGACCAGGTCGTCGGGACGTCGAGTCCCTGCTCCGCGAACAGGCGGCGGTCGTAGATGACCGAGGCGGCGGTCACCGAGTACGGCAGGGCGCTCTTCCGGCCCGGGTAGTCGGCGGTCTGCTCCATGAGGGGCCACAGGTCGGGGTTGATCGTGGCGGCCTCGGGCAGGTCGGAGAGGTCGGTGAGCGCCCCGTGCTCGACGAACGGCACCACCGAGAAGTTGTAGTTCCAGCAGCCGAGGTCCGGCGGGCTGTTCCGCACGAAGTTCGCCGACATGCTCGACGTGGAGTCGCGGACCACGCGGATCTTCGACTGGACCTGGTGGAACTGCGCGATGAGGTCGTCGAAGTAGCCGATCACCTCGGGCTTCGACACGTAGAAGCTGATCGTCTCCGGCCGGGACCCCGATGCCCCGACCGGTGCACAGCCGGCGAGTGCGAGGCCGCTGGCGATGCCGCCCGCTCCGAGCAGGAACGACCGCCGGCTCAGCGCGGATGCGTCGGCGGCTCGTGTGGCGCGTGGTTGCACGTCGTCTCCGTTCGCCGGGACCGGCGCCGTCGCCGTCCCGGTGTGCGAGCTGCTCCGATGCGGCTCGCAGGACTAAATATACGGAGAAAATCTAATCGCGCAAGCAAGTCGCGTCGCGGTAGTCTCGCCCCATGCCGCAGCGTCGAGGGTCTCCCCGTGCCTCCAGTGCGGAGACCGTCCTCGACCACGCGCTCGCCGTCGCCGCGTTCACCGCGACCGAGGCGATGGAGGCCACCGGACTGACGCGCTCCACCGTGCTCGCGGCGTGCGAGGACCTCGTCGCCCGCGGTTGGCTGACCGAACTCGACGACGCGCGTGCCGCGGGGGAGTACCGCATCGGCCGGCCTGCCCGCCGTTACGAACTCGACCCGACCGCGGGGCTCGTCGTCGGGGTCGACGCCGGGCAGCACCGGGTGGCGGCGTACGTCGCCGACCTCCGCGGCACGGTGCTCGCGCGGGCGGAGACCGACCTCGGCACCCGCGGCCTCGACGTCGCCGTCCGCCTCGAGGCCGTCGCGACCACCGTGGCCGCAGCGCTCGCCGAAGCCCCGGCCGACGCCGACCGGGTCCTCGTGACGACCGTCGGCATCCCCGCACCCGTGGACGCCCGGGGTGCCTCACCGGACGACGGCGGGTTCTGGGTGCGGATGAACCCCGGCTTCGACGCCGTGGTGCCCGGGGCACGCGTGGTCGTCGAGAACGACGCGAACCTCGCCGCCATCGCCGAACGGCCGTCGTCCCCCGAGGCCTCGTTCGCCGCGCTCCTGGCGGGGGAGCGGTTCGGCGCCGGTCTCGTCGTCGACGGGGTGCTGCTCCGCGGTGCCCGGGGCGGCGCGGGCGAACTGCGCGCGCTCGAACTCGTCGTGGGCGTCGGGTCGTCCGACGGCCTCGGCGCCGCCGCACGCACCGCCGTCACCGCGGCTGCGGAAGCGGGCCGGATCGCACCGGACACCCCGCTCGGCCGTGCCGTCGCCCGCGGTGCGCTCGACGCGGGCGCGGTGTTCCGCGCAGCCGGAGCGGGCGATCCCGTGGCCGCCGGAGTGGTGGACCAACTCGGGGACCTGCTCGCCCGGGTCTGCGTGCTGCTCGCGAGCCTGCTCGACATCGACCGCGTGGTCGTCGCCGGAGCGATCGCCGGGCACGCCGGCGCCGTCATCGACCGTGCCGCCGAGGTGCTCGGCAGCGGACGGTTCGACCCGGTGCCCGAGATCGTCGCCTCGACGCTCGGCGCGGACGTCGTCGTGACGGGTGCCGTCGCGCTCGCGCTCGACACGGTCCGGGCGGACCCGCTGACGTTCGAGCTGCGCCCGGCGCACGCGGCGACGGTGGCTGTCGGCTGACAGCCGTCCGCGCGGTGGGTCAGCGGGGGAGCGTGGCGAGCACCTCGGCCGCCCGCTCGGCGTCCTCCGCCGACACGTCCAGGTGCGTCACCAGCCGGACCGTCGTCCGTCCGAGCCGCATGACCCGCACGCCAGCGGTCTCGGCGGCGGTGACGAACGCGGCCGGGTCGGACACCTGTGCGAAGACGATGTTCGTGTCGACGGTCTCCGGGTCGACGTCGAGCGCTGCCGCGAGCACCCGGGCGTTCGCGTGGTCCTCGGCCAGCCGGTCCACGTGCTCGTGCAGGGCGTGGCGGGCTCCCGCCGCGAGGATGCCCGTCTGCCGCATGCCCCCGCCGTAGCGCTTCCGCCAGATCCGCGCGGCCGCGATCCGCTCGGCCGTGCTGACGAGCACCGAGCCGACGGGTGCGCCGAGGCCCTTCGACATGCAGACGGAGACCGTGTCGAACCCACTCGCGAGTTCGCGGAACGGGGTACCCGACGCCACGTGTGCGTTCCACAGCCGGGCACCGTCCAGGTGCAGCCCGATGCCGTGCTCGCGCGCGAACTCCTGCACCGCGCGGACCTCGCCGACCGGCTGCACGGTGCCCCCGCCGAAGTTGTGGGTGTTCTCGATCGCGATCGCCGTCGTCGACACCGAGTACGCGCCGGCGTTCGGCTCGGCGATGTCGCGCACCGCATCAGCCACGAGCCGGCCGCGCTCGGACGCCCAGGTCCGGGTCGTGATGCCGGAGAACACGGCGGCGGCACCGAGCTCGGCGCGCACGACGTGGGCCTGCACGTCGGCGAGCAGTTCCTCCCCGGGACCGACGAGCAGCCGCAGCCCGAGCTGGTTCGCCATCGACCCGGACGGGGTGAAGAGACCGGCCTCGTGCCCGAGGAGCTCCGCGACCTCCTGTTCGAGCGCCGTGGTCTCGGGGTCCTCGCCGAACACGTCGTCGCCGACCTCGGCCTCCACCATGGCGCGGCGCATCGCCGGGGTCGGACGGGTGACGGTGTCGGAGCGCAGGTCGATCACCGGACAACGGTAACCCCGACGACGGACCCGGGACGCAGGGCCCGGCTACGGTGTGCCACATGCAGCCTCCCGCACCCGGAACACTCCGCATCCTGCACCTGTCGGACACACACCTGACCGGTGACGGCTCCCTGCACCAGGGCACGGTCGACACCACGGCGGCGCTGACGGCCCTGCTCGACCACGTGGACGGGATCGAGGGCGTGGGACTCGTCGTCGTCTCCGGCGACGTGTCCGAGGACGGTTCGCCGGAGTCGTACACGACGGCCCTCGACACGGTCGGCGGCTGGGCGGAACGACACGGTGCCGCCTTCGTGACGGTGCCGGGCAACCACGACCAGCGCGCCGGGTTCCGCCGCGTCCTGTTCGACGGGCACGTCCTCGGCGACGGCGGCGGACCGCTCATGCACACGATGGAGCACCACGACCCCTCGGTCCCGGTCCGGGGGCAGTCGCTCGTGGCCGGTCGCCGGATCGTCACCGTCGACACGAGCGTCCCCGGAGCCGGGTACGGGGAGCTGTCGACCGCGGCCCTGGACCACCTCCGGTCCGCGCTCGCCGAGCCGGCACCGCACGGATCGGTCGTGGTCCTGCACCACCCGCCGCTGCCCGCGCCCACCTCCCTGCACGACGCCCTGAAGCTCCGGAACCCGGAGGACCTCGCCGGCGTGCTCCGCGGCACGGACGTCCGGGTCGTGCTCGGCGGGCACTACCACCACCACTTCGCCGGGTCGCTCGGGGGCGTCCCGGTCCTCGTCGCCCCCGGGGTCGCGAACGACAACGACGTCGCGGGCCCCTACGCCGAGGAGACCGCGCTCATCGGCACCGGTGCCCTGGTCGTCGACCTCGCCGAGGACGGCTCGACGTGGTCGACACCGGTCCGGCTGCCCCGACCGGATGCCGACCGGCGAGCGCTGCACCTCGACGCCGGGTCCGCCGCCCGCATCGCGGAGGCGTTCGGTCCGTCCTGACCGACGGCGTCGGCCTGCTGGCGGCGGGCGGGTGTGGCCCGCCCGGGGCGAGGCGCGTGGCGGCCCCGCCCCGGGCCTCCCGGCCGGTCCCTCCCTGCGAGTCCCCCAAGTCCACGGACACCGACACGGCTGCGGCGAGTAGGACGGACGCACGACGTCCCGAGGAGGGTGACATGCGAACCGGTAGCGCAGTCCAGTACGAGCGGTACGGCGACTTCGACGTGGTCGAGGTCGTGTCACAGGAACGGCCCACGCCCGGACCCGGCGAGGTCCTCGTCGAGGTCATCGCGGCCGGCCTCAACCACATCGAACGCTTCCTCCGCGAGGGCAAGCTGCAGGACCACATCCAGGTCGACTTCCCAGCCCGTCAGGGCGTCGACGTGGCCGGGATCGTGCGGGCACGCGGCGACGGCGTGAAGGACCTGCGCGTCGGTGACGAGGTCATGGGCCACGCCCCCGAGGGCGGCTCGCACGCCACCTGGGTGGTCGTGCCCCGTGACGCCGTCGTCATCAAGCCGACGCACGTGGGGTGGGAGGTCGCTGGCGGACTCTACCTGGCGGGCTGTACCGCGGTCGACGTCGTCCGGAAGCTCCGGCTCGGCCCGGACGACACCGTCGTCATCAGCGCCGCCGCCGGTGGTGTCGGTCACATCCAGTGCCAGCTCGCCCGCGACGCCGGCGCGACCGTCATCGGGCTCGGCAGCCCGCGGAACCACGACTACCTCCGGCAGATCGGCATCCTGCCCGTCGCGTACGGCGACGGTGAGGAGGCCCGGATCACCGAGATCGCGGACGGCCGACCCGTCACCGCGTTCATCGACAACCACGGTGACGACTCCGCGCACGAACTCGCACTCCGGCTCGGTGTCGACGAGAAGCGGTTCGTGTCGTCAGAGGCCCGGCGTGACGCCGAACTCCGATTCCTCCGTGCCCCGGCGTCCGACCCGGAGGCGAAGGAGCTCATCCTCTTCCTGGCGAAGGCCGTCGAGGACCGCCGCGTGCAGATCCTCATCTCGGGCTTCTACCCGTTCGAGTACATCGTCGACGCGTACGAGGACCTCGCCGAGATGCACTCCCGCGGCAAGGTCGTCGTCGGCATGCAGCCCGTCGAGACCGGAGCCCGACAGGACTGGTACCGGTCCGAGAAGGCCCGCGACCTGCGCGACCGCTACGCCGAGGAGAAGGCCGACGGCACGCTCGAGAGCGGCTCGCCGGCCGCGCGCGGCGCCGACTGACGTCGCACCCTCCTACCGGCCCGGGGCGCCGTTGCGCACGCTCCGTGTGCGCCCGGTGACTAGCTGAGGATGTCCTTGCTCGCGAAACGACCGTAGGCCAGGGCGCCGAAGACGACCAGGTACCCGAGCTGGAGCAGCGCGTTGCTGCCGAACGAGTCGAACGAGATCGGGTCGCGGAGCAGGTCCCCGAAGCCCAGCCACAGGTGCGAGAACAGGAACGGGTGCAGCCAGTCGAGCTGCGGGAGCTGGTCGAGCACCTGTGACGCGCCGGCCAGGACCACCGTCGCCGCCATCGCGCCGACCGGCACGTTCGTCAGCGTCGAGGCGAACAGACCGATCGCGACGAGGCCGAGCATCGACAGGGTGACGTAGAGCGCGAGCAACACAGCCCTGCCGGCGGAGGACCACCCGTCGACCTGGGTGCCCGAGAGCAGCGTCACGGGGCCGATCGGGAACAGCGCCGCACCGATCGCGGCCCCGACGAGCACGACGAGCAGGGTGGCGGCGAGGCAGAACGCGATCGCTCCGGCGGTCTTCACGAGGATGAAGCGCACGCGCCCGGTCGGGGCGACGAGCAGGTACCGCAGGGTGCCGTGGCTGGCCTCGCCCGCGACGGTGTCCCCGGCGACGACCCCGACCGTGAGGGGCAGGAAGAGCGGGATCGACACCGTCAACGCGGTGAACGACACGAAGAGCCCGTTGTTCGTGATGTCCCCGAGGAACGCCGGTCCCCCGTCGTCACCGTCCGTGGTGAGCCGGACCGCGACGGCGATGAGGACCGGCACGAGCGCGAGGGCACCGAGCATGGCCCAGGTGCGGCGACGGCGGAACACGAGCGCCAGTTCCGAGCCGAGGAGCGCGAACGGTCGGTTCCGCCGCACCGGTGACGGCCGCCCGCCCGTTGCGTCGGCCGGTGCGGTCGCGCGACCGGGGTCAACCAGCGACATCGAATCCCTCTCCGGTGAGTGCGACGAACAGGTCCTCGAGGGTGCCGCCGCCGACCGCGAGGCCGCGGACCCGGACGTCGGCGCGGACGAGTTCGGCGGTGATGGTCTCCGGGGCGACGTCCGCGGTGAGGTCGGCGACCAGGACGTCCGAGCCACCGTCCCGACGCGGTTCCAGGCCGAGGCGGGTGAGGACGACGGCGCCCTGCCCGACGTCGGGTGTACGGACCGTGACGGTCCGGGCACCGGCGGCCCGGAGCTCGTCGAGCGGCCCCTGCGCCACGAGCGAGCCGGTGCGCATGACGGCGGCGTGCGTGCAGACCTGCTCGATCTCGGCGAGGAGGTGGCTCGAGACGAAGACGGTGGTGCCGTCGTCGGCGAGCGAGCGGATGAGGTGCCGGACCTCCCGCGTGCCCTGCGGGTCGAGGCCGTTCGTCGGCTCGTCCAGCACGAGGAGTTCACGCGGGGACAGCAGTGCGTTCGCGAGGCCCAGACGCTGCTTCATGCCGAGCGAGTACGCGTGCGCCTTCTTGTCGGCAGCGTGGGTCAGCCCGACGCGGTCGAGGGCGTGCGCGACACGGTCCTTCCGGGTGCGCGGGTCGGAGGTCGGGTCGGCGGCGTCGAAGCGGGACAGGTTCGCCCGGCCGGACAGGTACGGGTAGAACGCCGGTCCCTCGACGAGCGCGCCGACCCGGGGGAGCACCGAGTGCAGCCCGCGCGGCATCGGTTCGCCGAGGACGTCGATGGAGCCGCTCGTCGCGCTGGACAGCCCGAGGAGCATCCGGATCGTCGTCGTCTTGCCCGACCCGTTCGGACCGAGGAACCCGAACACCGATCCGCGGGGTACGGCGAGGTCGATGCCGTCGACGGCACGCTGCTTCCGGAACACCTTGCGGAGACCGGTCGTGCGGATCGCGAGCTCCGTCGTGCTGTCGGCCGTGCTCGCGCTGGCGAGAGCGGTGTCCGTCCCGGTGGTCACTTCGCCGCGGCGACCAGTGCCGCGACCGGCACCGCGCCCGCGAGGACCCGGCCGTCGTCCGTCAGGTACACGGAGACGAGCGAGGTCTGCACGGCACGACCACCGGCGACCGAGGTCGTCAGCTGGTCGAGGAGGCCGGCGGCGTCCGTCCCGAGGCCGGCCTGGTCGGCGGTCCCCGCGGGGAGCGTCACGACGGTGTCCCAGCCGCTGCCGGAGACCGTCGCTCCGGCGTGTTCCGCCCCGTCGTGGCCCGCGCTGCCGTCGGCGTGGCCGGTGCCGGGGTCGACGTCGGAGAGGTCCTTCGTGGTCACGTCCGCACCGCTCGGCGGCGTGAAGTCGAACAAGCGGGACGCCGAAGCGCCGTAGTCGAGGCTCGTGAAGCCCACCTGGAACGCCGGGTCGTCCTCGCCCGCAGCGGTGACGGCGGCGCGCAACGGCAGGCCGGTCTGCTGGTCGACGGCGAGCTGCACGGTGCCGACGAGGGTGTCGGAGGACTTCGGCGTGAGGGTCAGCAGCCATGCGTCGTGTCCGGCGACCGAGGTCGCGACCGGCTTCGACACCGTGGTGGTGGGCGTGATGGCGTCGATCGCACGCTCGGCGACCTCGGTCGGGGTGGTGGTCCCGCTGCCCGGCGTCTCGTCCGTGCGGCTCGGGAGCGTCACCCGCGTCGCCGTCCGTTCCTCGGAGTCCCAGGTCCACACGGTGTCCCCGTTGCGGACGAGGTCCTGCTCGGCGAGCTGCTCGGTCACCTGGATGCGCTGCTTGTCCGCACCGTCGACGTAGACCCTGGCGGTGTGCGACGCGGTCAACAGCCCGAGTGCGTCCGACGCGTCGCCCTCGAGGGACGAGCCGCCCGAGCCGCTGGGCAGCTCCGGGAGCCCGAGGTCGCTCGACTGCGAGAGCTTGCCGGAGTACTGCGCGTCCGAGGACTCCGCGATGCTGGCGATGACCGCGGCGGCGGTCGGGTCGTTCCCGGCGACCGGGGTGGTGGCGGCGCCGGCCAGCGCGGGGGCGGCGACGGCACCGGCGACGACGACGGGTGCGATGACCGCCGGCAGCCAGACGGACTTCTTCATGGGACTTCCCCTCGGTCGAGCATCGGACTCGCGGTCATGCGTCGCGGGTCGGGAGCACGGTACGTCCGAGAACCGACAGAACGCTGTGCTCCGGCCACGTCCGGTGGCCGGAGCACAGCGGGCGTCGGATCACGCCGTCGGGCGCTCGTACGACCGGATCACGTCGACCTTCTCGGCGCTCGACGACGTCGGGTCGAAGCTGTACCCGAGCCACTCGCGAACCAGACGACGAGCGAGCTCGATGCCGATCACCCGCTGCCCGAGGCACAGCACCTGCGCGTCGTTGGACAGTACGGAGCGCTCGACGCTGAAGGGGTCGTGTGCGGTGACGGCCCGGATGCCGGGGACCTTGTTCGCGCTGATCGCCACGCCGAGGCCGGTCCCGCAGACGAGCAGCGCCCGGTCGGCGGACCCGGAGGCGACGAGCCGGGCAGCCTCGACGGCGACGTGCGGGTAGGGAGTGTGGCCGTCGGCGTCGACCCCGACGTCGACGAGGTCCCGGACGCGGGGGTCGACGGCGAGGTCGGCGCGGAGGACCTCCTTCAGGGTGTGGCCGGCGTCGTCGGACCCGATGACGATGCGGAAGCTCATGCGTGGACTCCTTCGGAGCGGACCGCGGGAGCGGCCTCGGTGGTGGTGGTGGTGGTGTCGGACTCGGCCGCCCGGTCGGGGTGGACCCGGGCGGGACGGGTCAGGACCTCGCCGAGGCGGGTCAGGACCATCGCCATCGAGACCGCCCCGGCGTCTGGGGTGCCGATGCTCTTCGCGGCCAGGGGGCGGGCGCGACCGACACGCGGGGTGAGTGCGGCCGTCGCCGCCGCTCCGGCCCGTGCGGCGCGGGCTGCGGTGGTCCAGGCCTCGGCGAGCGGGGTGCCCTCGGCCACCGCGGCGTCGAGTGCGTCGACGAACGGCAGCAGGGCGTCGAGCAGGGTCTTGTCACCGCGCTGCGCCCGCCCGAGTCGGACGATGGCGTCCGCGAACGCCCGCGTGGCCTCGACCACCAGCGGCGGGGTGACCTCGTCGACGTCGTCGCCGAGCGACGCGCCGAACGCCTCGAGCGCGGCGCCCCAGAGCACACCCGAGGTACCGCCGGCCTCCGCCGCCCAGGCCTCGCCGGCACGGCCGAGCAGGAACCCGACGCCCGCTGACGCGTCCGTGCGCTCGACTGCCCGTCGGGCCGCGCCGACGCCCTTCACCATCCCGCGGCCGTGGTCGCCGTCACCGGCGACGGCGTCGATGCGGCCGAGCTCGAGTTCCTGGTCGCGGAGCAGCCGGTCCACCGCGGCCACGGACACCCGGACCGTGTCGGCGGCCAGCCGGGAGGCCGGGGTGGCGTCCGGCACGACGGTCGCGATGGCCGCCGCCTCCGTCACGGCGGCCGCGGGGACGAGGGCCGCGACGGGCGCGGCCACCTTGCGGTAGGCCGGGGCGTACGCGTCCGCGCGCCAGAGTCGCTCGAGCTCGTCGTCGAGCCACTGCAGGGTGAGGGAGCACCCGCCCATGTCGAGGCTGGTGACGAGTTCGCCGACCTCGGGCTGGACGACGTCGAGACCGGCCCGTTCGAGGAGCGGTGCGATCCGGCCCCAGAGCAGGAAGAGCTCTTCGTACTTCGTGTCCCCGAGCCCGTTGAGGACGGGGGCAACCCGCCCGCCGACCCCGGCACCCGTCGGGCGCTCGGTGAGCAGACGGTCGACGAGCAGCTCGGCGAGCGCCCGTGCCGGCAGGAGCGGGACGTCCCGGATGCCGGGCTCGCCGTGGATGCCGAGACCGAGACCGAGGTGCCCGTCCGGCACGGTGAACAGCGGGCGCTCGGCTCCCGGCATGGTGCAGCCGGAGAAGGCGACGCCGATGGTCCGGGTGCGCTCGTTCGCGCGGTTCCCGATGCGCTCGACCTCGTCGAGGGAGGCGCCCTCGGCCGCCACGGCGCCCATGGCCTTGCAGACGGCGAAGTCGCCCGCGATGCCCCGACGCCGCTCGACCTCGTCCGCCGAGGCGACGTCGTCGGTGACCACCACGATCCGGGTGTCGATGCCGGCCGCACGGAGCCGTTCGGCCGCGATCCCGAAGTTCATCGTGTCGCCGGCGTAGTTGCCGAAGGACAGGACGACCCCGCGGCCCTGGTCGGCAGCCTTCGCGACCGAGTACACCTGGGCGGCTGACGGTGAGGTGAAGACGTTGCCGACGACGGCACCGGTGGCGAGTCCTGGTCCGACCAGGCCGCTGAACGCGGGGTAGTGGCCCGAACCTCCGCCGACGACGACGGCGACCTGCGGATCGGCCTCGGCCGTCGGCAGGGTCACGACACCGCCGGTGACACCGCGGACGCGGTCGGCGTACAGGGCGAGCCAACCGGCGAGCTGGTCCTCGGCGAACTCGTCGGCGTCGTCGCAGATGGTGGTCATGTGTGGTCCTCCTCGAGAGACGGATGGGTGGAACGGAACGGGTCAGGTGGCGTCGCGGCGCGCAGGGGCTCTCTCGATCGCTGGAGTATCTGACATCGGGTATGTTACCCATCCATGCCCACGTCTCCGAACCACCACCCATCCACCACGACGGAGGAGTTCGCCGCCGCACTCCGCCCCGGACCGGAACGCCTCGACCACGGCAACCCGTTCTCCGGTCGCGTCGCGGTGGTCACCGGCGCCGCGTCCGGCATCGGCGCCGCGGTCGCGCACGCCCTCGCCGACCGCGGGGCCCGGGTCGCCGTGCTCGACGTCCGCGCCGACGCCTCGACCGCTGCCGCCGACGCACTCGCCGGCTGCGGGCACCTCGGCACCGCGTGCGACGTCACCGACCAGGACTCGGTCGAGCGGGCGGTCGCCGAGGTCGTCGACGCCACCGGCCGCATCGACGTCCTGGTCAACTGCGCGGGCATCGTCGCGCTCGCACCGGCCGAGGAACTCGGTGCCGACGCCTGGGCCCGGACGCTCGCGGTGAACCTCACCGGCACCCACCGCGTCACGCAGGCGGTCGGTCGCCACATGCTGGCCGCGGGCCACGGTCGTGTCGTGACCATCGCGTCACAGGCCGCGCACGTCGGCATCGACGGACACGCCGCCTACTGCGCGTCGAAGGCCGGGGTCCTCGGGCTCACCCGGGTGCTCGCGCTCGAGTGGGGGCGCCGTGGCGTGACCGTCAACACCGTGTCGCCGACGGTCGTGCTCACCGCGCTCGGCCGCTCGGCGTGGGCGAACGAGGCCGGGCTCCGCCACCAGGACGAGATCCCGACCGGTCGGTTCGCGACGCCGGACGAGATCGCGGCGGCGGTGCTGTTCCTCGCCGGGGAGTCGGCCGCGATGGTGAACGGTGCGGACCTCCGGGTGGACGGGGGGTTCACGATCCGGTAGGGCGCCCGACGCTACGATCGCGGTGTCGTCCCGGCGTCCGCCCGACGACGTCACCCCGGGAGGCCCGCGCTCGATGTCCGTCCCAGCCCCGTCCGGCCCGACACCTGCCGGCGACTCCATGTCCGACGACATGACGCCCGCCGACACCGCTCGCGGCGACGCGTCGTCCGGCACCGCACGGGCGGGCAGCGTCCCGCCCGAGCATGCCGTGGCCGCACCGGACGCCGGTCGCTCGCGCTTCCCGCTCGACACCGTGTACCAGGCGGCTCGGATGTACTACCTCGAGGACGCCACCCAGAGTGAGATCGCGTCGAGGCTCGGCGTCTCCCGCCCGACCGTGAGCCGCCTGGTGTCCGAGGCCCGACGCGCCGGTCTCGTCCGGATCGAGGTCGTCGACCCGTTCCAGGACGAGACCGTCGCCCTGGCCGAGCGGTTGCGTGTGGTGCTCGGGCTGCAGGCCGTGTACGTCACCGCCGTGACGCACGGGGCGACCCTGGGCGTCGACCTCGCCGAACCGGTCGCCGCCGCGGTCGAGGCGATGGGACTCGTGCCGGGCGACGCCGTCCTCATGTCGTCGGGCAGCACGGTGCACGCCATCGCGCACGGCGCGATGCCCCCGATGCCCGGCGTGCAGCTCGTCCCCACCGTGGGCGGCCAGGCCGACCCGAACCAGTGGTTCCAGACCAACGAGATCACCCGCGCGGCCGCGGAGCGTTCCGGGGCGATCCCGGCCTTCCTGTTCGCGCAGGCACTCCCGTCGGAGGCGCTCCGGGCCTCCCTGGACGAGGACCCCGCGTTCCAGCACGTCGTCGGCCTCTGGGGGCGGGCGAAGGGTGCGATCCTCGGGATCGGCGCGCCGGTCGTGACCCGGGACGCGATGGCCCGCGGCCTGCCCGTCGACGACGCCGTGTTCGACCGGGCGACGGGCGACGTCTGCCTGAACTTCACCGGTCCCGACGGCGAGGCCATCGAGTTCCCCGGCAGCGAGCGGATGGTGCGGACCTCTCGTCCGGTCCTCGCCGCGGTGCCGCACGCGGTCGGCGTGGCCGTCGGCGCGGTCAAGGTCCCGAGCATCATCAGTGCGGTGCGGGGCCGCCTCGTGAACGAGCTGGTCACCGACGCGGCGACCGCTCGGGCGCTGCTCGACGCGCTGGCCTGACGAACGCCTTCGACCCGCTGACCGGCCGGGAGGCCCGGATCACTCAGCGAGCGTGCTGCACGTCCCACAGGTGGTGGACCGGATCGTGGGCGTAGTAGACCGCGAGCGTCGCGACCGTGAAGCCACTGCCGTCGGAGCGGCGTCCGGTGCGGTCGAGCTGGTCGTCGCGGACGGCGGTGAACGCGTGCGCTGCCCGACGTGCGGCGGCCTGCAGCTCCTCGGCGACCGTCGCGGGGTCCTGCTCGCCGTACCGTTCATCGACGGCGGTCGCGTCCTGGTCCCAGTTCGGGAAGAGCGGGTCGTCCTCGGCGAGCATCAGCTCGAGGCGCTCCGTCATCTTCCGGTGGACGTCACGGACGTGCGCGCCGTACTCCAGTGCTGACCACGTCGCGTCGTCCGGGCGCTCCCGCACGTCGGGTCGGCGGAGTTGCTCGGGCCACCCGTCCGAGTTCGCGTCGATGACCGCCGGCACGTCCCGGATCGTCACCCTGCTGCCGTCGAAGCCGCAGTCCGGGCACGCCGACTCGATGACCCAGGTCCAGTTCTTCGTGTCCGGTTCGATCGCCACGGCGAGACCGTAGCAGCCCGGGACCGCTCGGGCGGCCCGGCGACCGATGCCGTGGAGCTGTCGGGCGGACCGGCGATCGAGCCGTCGGGTGGACGGGTGGCGCTCGTCACTCGCGGTCGAGCGCCGGCCAGACCGGGAACGGGTCGGCCCAGGAGCGCCAGAGGTCCGGGCCCGCCAGCAGCTCGGTCGGGGTGATGAGCGCTCCGTCGAGGGCTCGTGTGACGCGCTCGACGTCCAGGTCCTCGCCGATGAACCACAGTGCCTGCCCGATCGGGGCGTCCTCGTCCCAGGACGGGTTCGCGGTCGGGTCGAGGGCGAGCATCGCGCCGACGCTCGACCAGGAGCCGACGTGGTCGGGTCGGGAGGCGAGACGGAAGAAGCCACGGGACCGGAGCACCCGGCCGGCCGGTCCGGCGGCCAGGTCGTGTTCGACGACGTCGGCGAGCCGGGCCGGGTGGAACGGCAGCGGGTCCCGGTACCGGAAGGAGACGAGTCCGTCGAGCGTGCGTGGCCGGACCTCGTCCGCGCCGCTCGACAGGGCGCGCATCCACCCGGCTCCACCCGCCAGTACCCGTGCCGCCCCACCGTTCGAGGCCGGCAGGTCCTCGGCGGTCCGCACCCGGGCGTCGGCGAGGACCACGGCCTGCGGTGCGCACCGGTGCACCAGCGCGACGAGGGCGCGTCGGCGCGCGGGCGGTAGCCGCTCGGTGCGGTCCAGCACGATGACGGTCGCGTACTCGACCAGCGCCGCGAGCCGCTCCCCGGCGACGAACGCGTCGTCGACGCCGGACCAGAGCAGGTGCTCGACCTCGCCGGCACGCAGGACGGACACCACGTGCCGGAGCACCCGGTCGTCGCCGGTCTCGGCCCGGGCCGCGTTCGCGAGCATCATGCCGACGGCCCGCGCATCGGTACCGACCGGCATGGTGACGACCAGCGAGTGTCGGGCACCGGGGCCGCAGACGTCACCGAGGCGCTCCGCCCGGTCCGCGATCGTGCGGGCCGCGGCCAGCGCGCTGCCCGGGGCGTGCAACCGGTGGCCGTCGGACAGGCGCGCCGCGATGCGGGCGGCGTCGACGTCGTGGAGTGCGGAGACGAGGGTGATCGGGGCGACGGGCATGTGCAGTACGGTACATGAAAACCGTTCTCAACAAGGAGGTCCGGATGAAGGTCCGCAACTCGCTCAAGGCGCTCAAGAAGATCCCCGGCTCGCAGGTGGTCCGGCGTCGCGGCCGCGTCTACGTCATCAACAAGAAGGACCCGCGCTGGAACACCCGGCAGGGCTGACCCCGGGGGTGGTCCGTAGGGTGAGGCCATGCGACTCCTGCTCGTCCGCCACGGACAGACCCCCGCCAACGTGACCGGCCTGCTCGACGCCGAGGTGCCCGGGCCCGGCCTGACCGACCTCGGGCAGGCGCAGGCCGACGCGCTGCCCCGCGCACTGGGGGACCGGGGCATCGAGCGGCTCTTCGCCTCCACCATGGTGCGGACGCAGATCACCGCGGCTCCGCTCGCGCGGGCGCTCGACCTCGAGCCCGTGGTGCTGCCGGGCCTGCGCGAGATCGAGGCCGGCGACCTGCAGGGCAAGCGCGACACGGTGTCGGTCCAGAGCTACCTGGCGGCGGCGTACGCGTGGGCCGCGGGCGACCGGGACGAACGGATGCCGGGCGCCGAGGACGGGCACGCCTTCTTCGGCCGCTACGACGACGCCGTGCGGCAGATCGAGGCGACCGGTGCCGAGGTGGCCGCCGCGTTCAGCCACGGGGCCGCGATCCGGATCTGGGCCGCGGTGACCGCGCAGAACGTGCCGGACGACCTCGGCCGGAACCGGCACCTCGAGAACACCGGCGTCGTCGAGCTCGAGGGTTCCACCGAGGACGGCTGGCGCCTGGTGGACTGGGCCGGCGAGCCGATCGGCGGCGACGACCTCGCCGACCTCGGCGCGCAGGACCCGACGGGCGAGCGGTTCTGACGGGACCGGGCTCCAGGGAACGCGACGAGGGCGGCCCCACGCGACGACGTGTCGTCGCGTGGGGCCGCCCTCGTCGCGTGTTGCGGAAGGGGTCAGGCGAGCTGCGACGCGGACGTCAGCGGCACGATGACGCCGTGCGACTCGCGGAGGACGTCGAGTGTGCGCTGCACCTCGTCGGCGCGCTCCTCGGTCGTCCAGTCGAGGGTCTCCGCCATGACGTCGGCGAGCTCGTCGAGCAGGTCGATCGTGACGCCACCGACGAACGCGAGGTTCGTGCGGCGGAGCACCACGTCGGCCAGGTGGACGGCGTGCTCGTGGTCGGCGAAGTACCGGACCTCGGCGCGGGTGAGCGTCGCGTCGGACTCGAGCGGCTCGACCGGTCCGGTGACCAGCGCGTCGACGACCTCGGCGGCACGGGTGCCGTAGCGGTCGAGCAGGCGGTCGACCGTCTCGGACGCGAGGCCGTCACGGTGCGACTTGATCCACAGCGCACGCTGCCCGTCGGTGGTCGGGAAGTCCTTGCCACCACCGATCGGCATGCCGGTCGTGTCGACCTTGCGGGTGATGCCGAGCTTGGTCGTGATGTCGGTCGACAGGTGTGCGGCGAGGGCGCGGAACGTCGTCCACTTGCCACCGACGAGCGACAGGACCGTGGTCTCCGGCAGGCCGGTGATCGGGGTGTCGACGATGCGGTAGTCACGCGACACGAACCCGGGGGCGGTGTCCTCGTGGCGGGGGAGCGGACGGATGCCGGAGTAGCGGTAGACGATGTGGTCGCGGTTCAGCTCGATCTGCGGGAAGACGTGCTTCACGAGGCCGAAGAAGTAGTCCACCTCTTCCTCGGTGCAGACCGCCGGCTCGGACGGGTCGGCGTCGATGTCGGTCGTGCCGATCAGGACCCGGCCCTTGAGCGGGTAGATGAGCACGATGCGGCCGTCGTTGTTCTCGAAGAACAGCTCGCGGCCCTTCGTCGCCTCGAGCAGCTCGGGGTTGTCGACGACGATGTGCGAGCCCTTGGTGCCGCCCATGTACTTCGTCTCGCCGCCGAACGCCTCGTTGGTGAGGTCGGTCCAGGGGCCGGAGGCGTTCACGACGACGTCCGCGGTGAACACGAACTCCTCGCCGGTCTCGCGGTCGCGGAGCAGGACGCCTCCGTCACGGCTGCCGGCGGCCTCGACGTAGTTGGTCGCACGGGCGGTCGCGTCGGCACCGGTGCCGGTGCTGGCGGCCAGGCCGTCCTTGAGGACGTCGAGGGCCAGGCGCTCCGGCTCGTGCACCGAGGCGTCGTAGTAGGTGCCCGTGTACTTGAGGTCGCGGTTGAGGGCCGGCATGTCCTCGAGCGCGGCCTTCTTCGTGCGGAAGACGTGCTTCGGAACCGAGCCGCCGTCGCGCGAGAAGGAGTCGTAGATCGTCATGCCGATCTTGATGAGCATGGCGCCGCGCTCCTTCGTGGAGCGCTGCTTGTGCGTCAGCATGCGCAGCGGGGCGTTCATGATGCCGGAGAAGGTGGAGAAGATCGGCATCGTCGTCTGCAGCGGCTTGACGTAGTGCGGGGCGATGCGGATGAGGCCGTTGCGCTCCTGCACGCTCTCGCGCACCAGGCGGAACTCGCCGTTCTCGAGGTAGCGGATGCCGCCGTGGATCATGTGGCTCGACGCGGCCGAGGCGCCGGAGGCGTAGTCGCCGCGCTCGACGAGGGCGACGTCGACGCCCTGCAGGGCGAGGTCACGGAAGGTGGCGATGCCGTTGATCCCGCCACCGACGATGAGGACCTGTGCGTTCGGGCGTCCGGTGAGGGCGGTGACCGTGTTCCTGGGCTGCGTCTTCTTCGACATGGTCGTTCGCATCGCTTTCTGGGGTCGGTTCGTTGGTACTCCATCGATCGTGCGCTCGTCGGAACGTGTGGGCAACTTCCGTGCACGGACGTGCAGAACGGTTGTCGCGCCTGCTGTCGGTGGCGCGTCACGGCGGACAGGAAGCCCGGACGAGGTTGCAGAGGCGGTGCACGTCCGTGCATGCTCGGTTCCATGAGCGACGCCGCCCAGCCCGTGCGCACCCAGCAGGCCCTGCGGGCCGCGCACCTCTACTACCTGCAGGACCTCACGATGGACGCCATCGCCGACGAGCTCGGGACCTCCCGGTCCTCGGTGTCCCGTCTGCTCAAGTACGCGCGGGACACCGGGCTCGTCGACATCCAGATCCGCTCGCCCCTCGACCAGGCCGCCGCGCTCAGCCGGAGCATCCGCGCGCGCTTCGGCGTGCACGCGCACGTCGTGCCGGTGCCCGACCACACGAGCGACGTCGACCGCCTCGAGCGGGTCGCACTGTCCGCCGCGCGGATCCTCACGCAGTACATCGAATCGAACATGGTCATCGGCATCTCGTGGGGCTCGACCGTCAGCGCCGTCAGCCGGTACCTCGTGCCGAAGACCACGCACGGCTCCACCGTCGTCCAGGTGAACGGCGCCGCGAACACGCGGACCACGGGCATCGTCTACGCGTCGGAGATCCTCCGGCGCTTCGGTGAGGCGTACGGCGCCCTCGTGCAGCAGTTCCCGGTGCCGGCGTTCTTCGACGACCCGGCCACCAAGGCCGCGCTGTTCCGCGAGCGCTCGATCCGGCGCGTCCTCGACCTGCACGAGCGGATGGACCTCGTCGTGTTCGGCGTCGGCGCCCCGCAGGCACCGGTGCCGTCGCACGTGTACTCCGGGGGCTACCTGGACCCCGCCGACCAGGAGGAGCTGCGCGAGGCCGGCGTGGTCGGTGACGTCTCGACCGTGTTCTACCGGGCCGACGGGTCGTGGAAGGACATCGGCGTGAACGCCCGGGCCGGGGCGCCGGACCTCGACACGGTCAAGCGTGCACCGCGCCGGATCTGCGTCGTCGCCGGACGGGGGAAGGCCGCCTCGCTCCGCGGCGCGCTGGCTGCCGGGCTCGTGACGGACCTCATCCTCGACGAGAGCGTGGGGCAGGCGATCCTGCAGAACTGACCGGCGGCGGCCGGGGGCCCCCGGATCTGGGGTGGGCCTTCGGGGGTGGATGTCGGAGGCGTCGCGTACGGTCGGAGCATGGTGCTCACTCCCGATGCCGGTCCCGCCGTGTCCGCTCCGCCCGTCGGCGTCGAGCGTGCCGACACCCGGTCGTACCGGCGACTGGCGGGCACCGACATCGACCACGCCATGGCGTTCTTCACCTCGGACTACGACCTCAAGGCACCGCTCATCCGGCGCACCCACGCCGACACCCAGTGGGACTTCGCCGGCGTCACCGACGAGCGGATGTCCCTGCGCACCTCACGCTTCGGAGTGGACCTGCGCAGCCAGAGCCAGTCGGACGACTTCATCGTCGCGTGGCTCCGGAGCGGCAGCAGCACGATCACGTTCAACGGGCGCTCCGTCGACCTCGAGCGGGGCGTCCCGGTGGTCCTGCCGTCGGAGACCTACGACCTGCACCACCGGGACATCGGGCTCAACCTCGTGCACCTCGACCGCTCGTTCGTCACGAGCCTGGTCGGTGACGACACGTTCTCGTTCGAGCCCCTCGAGCGGCCGGACGCCGACGGCATGCGGCTGTGGCAGGACACCGTCCGGCGGCACTCGCCGACCTGGCTCCAGGTGGAGACACCGTTGTCGGCCGCTGCCCGTCGGGACATCGCCGAGTCCTTCGCGAACGCGGCGCTCCGGGCGTTCCCCCGGCGCAGCACCTGGCGGGCGGCGGTCACCGGCTCCGGGCCGGAACACCAGCGGCTCCGTCGTGCGCTCGACTACGTGCACGCCCACGCCCGCGAACCGATCGGCACGCCGGAGATCGCGGCGGCCGCGGGTCTCAGCCCGCGCGGCCTGCAGCAGTCCCTCCGCCGACACCTGGACCTGACGCCGGGCGAACTGCTGCGCTCCGTCCGGCTCGACGGGGCGCTCGAGGACCTGCGACGGGCCGAGCGTGACGAGACCTCGGTGGCGGACATCGCAAGGGGATGGGGGTTCGGCCACCTCGGGCGGTTCTCCGCCGCGTACCGGTCCCGGTTCGGGGAACTGCCGAGCGACACCCTGCGGACGCGCACCCGGCGCTGAGTCGCCGTCAGGCTCGATGTGCACGACGGGCGGCGCCCCCCGCGATGTTCGGTGGGAGCGCTCCTCCACCGGTGGGATCCGAACCCCGTGGCACCGAACCGGCACCAGGCGGGTGATCCTTCGGTCTGCGGGCGGCAGACGCGAACGAGCGGCTAAATGGGCGGTGACCGTGCACCTGCCCACGAAGGAGTCCGTCATGCGCATCGGCGTCCCCACCGAGACCAAGAACAACGAGTTCCGCGTCGCCGCGACCCCGGCCGGCGTCGCCGAGCTGACGATGCACGGGCACGAGGTGCTCGTGCAGTCCGGCGCCGGGACGGGCTCGGCGTTCTCCGACGACGAGTACGCCGCCGCCGGCGCAGTGATCGTCGCGGACGCCGGGTCGGCCTGGGACGCCGAGATGGTGCTCAAGGTGAAGGAGCCCGTGACCGCCGAGTACCCGCTCCTGCGTGCGGGACAGGTCCTGTTCACCTACCTGCACCTGGCGGCGGACCGCCCGCTGACCTCGGCGCTCGCCGAGTCCGGAGCGACCGCGATCGCGTACGAGACCGTGCAGCTGCCGGACCGGTCGCTGCCGTTGCTGTCCCCGATGTCCGAGATCGCCGGGCGGCTGTCCGCGCAGGTCGGCGCGCACCACCTCATGCGTGCGAACGGCGGGCGTGGACTCCTGCTGGGCGGGGTGCCCGGCACGCCGAAGGGCCGGGTCGTGGTGATCGGAGGCGGTGTCGCCGGCGAGCACGCCGCGACCATCGCCCTCGGCATGGGCGCCGAGGTGACCGTCTTCGACATCAGCCTGCCGCGCCTCCGGGCCCTCGACGCACGGTTCGACGGGCGCGTGACCACGCTCCGGTCGAACCCGCTCGCGATCGCCGCCGCAGTGGCCGACGCGGACCTGGTCATCGGGTCCGTGCTCATCCCGGGGGCTTCGGCGCCGAAGCTCGTGACCGACGCGATGGTCGCGGGCATGCGTGCCGGATCGGTCCTCGTCGACATCGCCATCGACCAGGGCGGGTGCTTCGAGGGCTCGCGGCCGACCACCCACGACGACCCGACGTTCGCCGTGCACGACGCCGTCTACTACTGCGTCGCCAACATGCCCGGCGCGGTGCCGCGGACGAGCACGATCGCGCTGACGAACGCGACGCTGCCGTACGCCGTGGCGATCGCGGACCAGGGGTGGGAGCGCGCACTCGAGGCCGATCCGGCGCTCGCCCGCGGGCTCAACGTGCACGCCGGGAGCGTGACGAACGAGGCCGTCGCCGCAGCGCACGGGATGGTGGTCACGCGGCGCTGAGCCCGGCCCCGATCCGACCCCGGCTGCCGACCCCGGGTCGGCGCGCGCGGCTACGCGGTGCGGAGGGCGGCGGGCTCGGCGGTCCAGCCCGCGCGGGCACGGACCACGAGGGTCACGATGGCCACCACGGCGGTGGCGACGAGTGCGGCGACCGCCGTGGGCGCCGAGACGAGCGGGCCGTCCAGGCGGGCCACCGCGACCCACGCCAGACCCCAGCCGAGTGACAGTGTGGGGGTGATCCGCCCGCGCCCTGCCACGGCGACGAGGACCCCGACCGCGCCGGCGACCGTCGTGACCACCGCGCCCCAGACGTCCTGGCCGAGGTCGAAGCCGCGGAAGCCCGCTGCCGTCAGGACCGCCGCCGTGTTCGCCGCCGTCGCGACGCAGACCCAGCCCAGGTACAACCCGAAGGTGCCGTCCGTCACGACCGCCTCGATGCGACCGGACGGCGTGGTGCGGCGGAGCACCACGAAGGCCCATGCCAGGACACCGAGCAGCGCGAGGATGATCGGCTCGCTCAGCCAGAGGAGCCCGAACTGCACGGACAGGATCCACGCCGCGTTGAGCAGCAGGGACAGCGTCGCGGGCACGGCGAGGCGGTCGTGGCGCGCCTGGTCGTCCCGACGGGGGAGGAACTGCCAGACGGCGAAGGCGATGAGCCCGAGGTAGACGACGCTCCAGATGCCGAACGCCGGACCGCCGGGAGCGATCGCCGTCGACGACGCCGAGAGCGCACCTCCCGCCGCCTCGGCGATGGGGGTACCGCCCGCCGCGCCCGACCCGATGTACGAGCCCACCACGGCGATGACCGCGCTCACCGCGATCACGACCTTCCGCATCCACCGCATCGCCTCCACCTTTCCTCAGCATGCTGATGAACCGGACGGTACGCCCTCCCGCTCAGCACCGCGCAGCCGTCGCTCAGGGTGCGTACGGTGGGGCCGTGACCGTCGAGCTCAACACCGTGTACGTGGACCGCATCGCCCCGACGGCGAGTCCCTCGCTCGACGACAGCTTCCGGATGCTCGAGGAGCACGGCGCCTCGGCCTGCATCGTGCTCGACCGACCCGACGCCGAGGAGCTCGGCGACGTCGCGGTCGCCCTCGGCCTCCACGAGCTCGCGGTCGAGGACTCCGCCGAGGGACACCAGCGACCGAAGCTCGAACGGTACGGCTCGACGCTGTTCGCGGTGCTCAAGCCCGCCGTCTACCGGGACGCCGCCGAGGAGGTCGAGTTCGGGGAGGTGCACGCCTTCGTCGGCGACGACTTCTTCCTGGCCGTCGTGCAGGCCGACCCGCGGGGCGGTCGGTCGGTGCCGCGGGCGCTGCAGCGGATGAGCGGCAAGCCCGGCCTCGTCACGGCCGGGCCACAGGCGCAGCTCTGGGCGCTCATGGACTCGATCGTCGACGACTACCGACCGGTCATCGACGGGCTCGAGGAGGACATCAACCAGATCGAGGGGCAGCTCTTCTCGGGCGAGGCCGGGGTCTCCCGCCGTGTCTACGAGCTGTTCGGCGAGGTGGTCGACTTCCAGCGTGCCGCCCGGCCGCTCATCCGGATGATCGAGGACCTGCACCGCGGGGCCGAGAAGTACCACCTGCCCGTCGAGCTCCAGCGCCGGTTCCGGGACGTGCTCGACCACGTCATCCGTGTCGTCGAACGGCTGGACACCTTCCGGCAGCTGCTGCAGAACGCGCTGACGGTCGACTCGACCCTGGCGGCGCAGAAGCAGAACGACGACACGAAGCGGATCTCCGGGTGGGCGGCGATCCTGTTCGCGCCGACGCTCATCGCCGCGATCTACGGGATGAACTTCGAGCACATGCCGGAGCTGTCCTGGACGTGGGGCTACCCGCTGTCGATCGTGCTGATGATCCTGTTCGCCGCGGTCCTCTACGCGGTCTTCAAGGTCAAGCGCTGGTTCTGAGGACGGGAGGCCCGGACCACCACCGGCGCGACCAGCGCCGACCCACCGGACGTGTGCCGGGCCTCCCGGCCCGTCCTGCGGAGCGCTCCCACTACGCTTGCCGACATGCCACACAACGGTCACGCCACCCCGGTCTGGGTGCTCAAACTCGCCGTGGTCACGGGGCTCGTCGGTGTCGCCGGCGGGGTCGCCGGGATCGCCGTGTGGCTCGCGCTCCAGCTCATCCAGCTCGTCGCCTTCGGGTACGCCTTCGGCGGGCACCGTGAGGCGGCGGACGCCCCGTCGGCGCCGAACCGGTTCCTCGCGGTCCTGGCCGCCGGCGTCCTGACCGCCCTCGCATGGTGGGCGATCCGTCGCTGGGGTCGCCCGGTCGTCGGCGTCCCGGCCGCGGTCGCGGGCAAGCGGATGCCGTCCCTGGTCACCCTCGCCAACGCCGGCGTGCAGATCCTGGCGGTCGGGCTCGGCGCCTCGATCGGGAAGGAGGTCGCGCCGCGCGAACTCGGCGCCTGGTTCGCCCAGCTGCTCACCGTGCGCGCCGGGTTGACAGCGCGCCAGACGAAGGTCCTGGTGGCCTGTGGTGCTGCCGCCGGCCTCGCGGCGGTCTACGACGTCCCGCTCGGCGGTGCGCTGTTCGCGGTCGAGGTGCTGCTCGGCGAACTCACGCTGGCGACCGCGTTGCCGGCGTTCGTCACGAGTGCCGTCGCAGCCTTCGTCGCCCGGCTCGTGATCCCGGACGAGGTGCTGTACCACGTGCCCGCGATGCACCTCTCGCCGTCGCTGCTCGTCTGGGCGGTCGTCGTCGGACCGCTGCTCGGGTTCGCCGGCGTCGGGTTCGTCAAGGCCACCAACCGGTTGCAGGCCGTCGCCCCGACCGGCTGGAAGCTGCTCGTCGTGCTGCCCGTGGTCTTCGCGCTCGTCGGCCTCGTCGCGATCCCCTTCCCGGAGGTCATGGGCAACGGTCGCGCGCTCGGCCTCGCCGCGATGAACGCCGACCTCGACGGGCCGACGCTGCTCGGGATGGCACCCCTGCTCGCACTCCTCGTCCTCGGACTGTTGAAGACCGTGACGACCGCTGCGACGATCGGCGCCGGCGCCGTCGGTGGCACGCTCACCCCCTCGATCGCGGTCGGATCGGCGCTCGGCGGCTTCCTCGGGGCGGCCTGGATGCTCCTCTGGCCGACCGACGGCGGCAGCCTGGCGGCCTTCGCGTTCGTCGGCGCGGCCGCGTTCCTGGCCACGACGATGCGTGCGCCGTTCACGGCCCTCGTGCTCGTCGTCGAGTTCACGCAGGAGGGCACGGACATCCTCATCCCTTCGCTGCTGGCGGTCAGCGGAGCCGTCGCGGTCGGGTACGTCCTGGCGCGCCGGCGGAGCGCGCAGATGGCGTGAGCCGCCCGACCGCACTGCCGTCGACCCGCCCGCTGCTGGGCATCCGGTGGACGGCCCGGACCGAGGTGTCGCGCGCTGGTTAGCATCGGCGCCAGGACGCGGGGCACGAGGTCCCGCCCGAGACACGAGGAGCCGGTCATGGCAGGGTTCGACGACATCACGAAGAAGGCCCAGGCGCTGCTGCAGAACGGCAAGGTGCAGGACGCGCTGAAGAGCGAGAAGGCCGAAGGCGTCAGCGACAAGGTGTTCGAGGGGGTCGCCGACGCCGTGAAGAAGGCGACCGGCGGCAAGTACGACGACAAGATCGACTCCGCCCGCGAGCAGGCCGACAAGCGCGTCGGGAACGAGTAGCCCCCGCGCGGTGCCGGCCCGACTGGACGACACCGGGAAGAACGACCACCATTGACGGGTTGTCTCCCGGAGACGTACAGGAGGGCCAGCACCGTGACGATCATTGCACCAGCGTCGATGGACGACTCCGTCGGACCGCTCACCGAGGACGAGGTCCTCGGCATCCGCGCGGACTTCCCGATCCTCCAGCAGGAGGTGAACGGGCAGCCGCTGGCGTACCTGGACTCCGGCGCGACGGCCGAGCGGCCCGTGCAGGTCCTCGACGCCGAACGGCGCTTCCTCGAGCAGGACAACGCGGCCGTGCACCGCGGCGCGCACACCCTGGCCGCGGTGAGCACCGACGCCTACGAGGACGCCCGCGCGACCGTCGCCCGCTTCATCGGTGCCGCGAGCCCGTCCGAGGTCGTCTGGACCGCCAACGCCACCGACGCCCTCAACCTCGTCGCCTACGGCATCCGCAACGCCAGCGCCGGGCGGGCCGGCCACGAGGCGGGTCGCTTCCGCATCGGCCCGGGGGACGAGGTCCTGGTGACCGAGGCCGAGCACCACGCGAACCTCGTGCCCTGGCAGGAGCTCGCCGCCGCCACCGGTGCGACGCTGCGCTGGGTGCCGGTCGACGACGCCGGGTGTTGGAGCGCCGAGGACGCCGTCACGCTCGTCACCGAACACACCCGCGTCGTCGCGATCGCACACGTGTCGAACGTCACGGGCATGATCGCCCCCGTCGCCGAGGTGGTCGCGGCCGCCCACGCCGTCGGCGCCCTCGTCGTGCTCGACGCCTGCCAGTCCGCACCGCACCGGCCCCTCGACGTGCGCGCGCTCGACGTCGACTTCGCCGCGTTCTCCGGGCACAAGATGCTCGGCCCGAACGGGATCGGCGTGCTCTGGGGTCGTCAGGACCTGCTCGACGCACTGCCGCCCTTCCGCACCGGCGGCTCGATGATCACCACGGTGACGATGGAGCACACCGACTTCATGCCGGCCCCCGAGCGGTTCGAGGCCGGCACGCAGCCGGTCTCCCAGGCCGTCGCGCTCGCCGAGGCCGTCCGCTACCTCGAGCGCATCGGCATGGACCGGGTGCAGGCGCACGAGGAACACCTCGCGCAGCGGATGCTCACCGGCCTCGCCACCGTCCCCGGCGTCTCCGTCGTCGGCCCCGCTGCCGGTGTCCCGCGCAGCGGACTCGCGTCCTTCGTCGTCGACGGGGTGCACGCGCACGACGTCTCGCAGTACCTCGACGCGCAGGGCATCGCGGTCCGCTCCGGCCACCACTGTGCCCAGCCGCTCCACCGCCGTCTGGGGCTCACCGCGACGAGCCGCGCGAGCACGTACGTCTACACGACGGAGGAGGACGTCGACCGCTTCGTGACCGCGGTCGGCGGGATCCGCGGGTACTTCGGGGCGGAGGAGACCGCGTGAACGGCCTGGACGGGCTCTACCAGCAGGTGATCCTCGACCACGCGAAGGCACGGCGTGGGGACGGTCCGATGCCGGATGCCGACGCCGAGCACTTCGAGCGGAACCCGACGTGCGGCGACGAGATCACGGTGCGGCTCCGACTCGAGCCCGGTACCGACCGCATCGCCGCCGTCGCCTGGCAGGGGGACGGCTGCTCGATCTCGATGGCGTCGGCCTCGGTGCTCACCGACATGGCCGTGGGCCGGACGGTGCCGGAGCTCCTGACCCTGACCGAGGCCTTCCGCACGATGATGCGCTCCCGCGGGGTCGGGGAGCCGGACGAGGACGTGCTCGAGGACCTCGTCGCCTTCCAGGGCGTCGCGAAGTTCGTCATGCGGGTCAAGTGCGGGATGCTCGCCTGGGTCGCCGCCGAGACGGCGGCGCAGCAGGCGGTCGCGGCGCGCTGACGGACGGGAGGCACGGTGCCGACGGGGGCCGGGCCTCCCGTCCGTCACTGCGCGGCCCCGTCGCGCCCGGGTCGACCGGCGGCGACCGTCGTCGCGCTGGGGTTCGTCACGGGGCGTCATCGTCCGTGACGCACCGCCGGCACCCGACGTACGGTCGCGTCGTGACCACGAACCGCGAGCCCCGGCAGATCCGCTTCAACGCGTTCGACATGAACTGCGTCGCCCACCAGTCCTCCGGGCTGTGGCGCCACCCGCGCGACCGTTCCCGGCACTACAACGACCTGTCGTACTGGACCGACCTGGCGAAGATCCTCGAGGGCGGGGCGTTCGACGGCATCTTCATCGCCGACGTCCTCGGCACCTACGACGTCTACGGGGGCACGAACGAGGCCGCGCTCCGCACCGGATCGCAGGTGCCGGTGAACGACCCGATCCTGCTCGTGTCCGCGATGGCCGCGGTGACCGAGCACCTGGGCTTCGGCATCACCGCCGGCACCGCCTACGAGCACCCGTACCCGTTCGCCCGGCGCATGTCCACGCTCGACCACCTGACGAAGGGCCGGGTCGGCTGGAACGTCGTCACCGGGTACCTGCCGAGCGCCGCCCGCAACATGGGCCAGACGGACCAGCTGAGCCACGACGACCGCTACGACGTCGCCGACGAGTACCTCGAGGTCCTCTACAAGCTGTGGGAGGGCTCCTGGGAGGACGACGCCGTGGTCGAGGACCGCGAGACCGGGGTCTTCACGGATCCCTCGAAGGTGCACCCGATCGAGCACCACGGTGCGCACTTCGACGTCCCCGGCATCCACCTGTCCGAGCCGTCGGTGCAGCGCTCGCCCGTCATCTACCAGGCGGGTGCGTCGCCTCGTGGCATCCGCTTCGCCGCCGAGAACGCCGAGGCCGTCTTCGTCGGGGCGCCGACCCTGCCGCAGCTCGCCGCGACCGTGGCGAAGATCCGCGACGCCCTGGAGGCCGCTGGTCGCGACCGGTACGCCGCCAAGGTCTACACGCTGCTCACCGTCATCACGGACGAGACCGACGAGGCCGCGCAGGCGAAGTACCGCGACTACCTGTCCTACGCGTCCGAGGCGGGCGCGCTCGTGCTCAACTCGGGGTGGATGGGCGTCGACCTGTCGCAGTACGACCTGGACGAGCCGCTCGGCAACATCGAGTCGAACGCCATCCAGTCGGCGGCCGCGAACCTGTCCGCCGCCACGGGGGAGGACGGCACGAGCTGGACGGTCCGCGACATCGCCCGGCAGACGGCGATCGGCGGACTCGGGCCGGTCGAGGTCGGCAGCGGTGCCACCATCGCGCAGCGGCTCATCGACATCCAGGAGCAGACCGACGTCGACGGCTTCAACCTGGCGTACGCCGTGACACCCGGCACGTGGGAGGACGTGATCGAGTTCGTCGTCCCCGAACTCCGGGCGCGGAACGCCTACCCGGACGGGTACGCGGAAGGGTCCCTGCGGCACAAGCTCCTCGGCCGGGGTGACCGGCTGCCGGAGGAGCACCGCGGGGCGTCGTTCCGGGTGCGGGTGCCGGCCACCGCGTGACGGGTGGTCCTCGTGACGCCCTACCCTGGCCTCCCGCACACGCAGGAGCCCGGCCGTAGGGTGGTCCGATGACCGAGTCGACGGCAGCGGTGCGGGTCGCGGCGGCGGGCGCCGGCACGGACACCGCGTGCATCGACCTCTGGGCCGCCGCCGTCGCCGCGCGTGACGGCCGGCCCGAGGACCCGGCGGTCCGGGCGAGAGCGGCCGAGAAGTTCGCAGCCGAACGGGTCGCTCTCGTGGTCGCCCCCGGGGACGACGAGCACCGCGTCCGGGGGTTCGCGCTCGTGGCCGCGCCGGGCACCGGCGGCGGAACGGGACCGGCGGACGCCGCCTACCTCAGCCTGCTGGCGGTGCACCCGTCCGCGCAGGGGAGCGGTCTCGGCCGTGCCCTCCTGGTCGCGGCGGTCGACGCTGCACGGGACGCCGGACACGACCACTGCATGCTGCACGCGCTCGAGGACAACGCGACGGCCGTGCGCCTCTACCGCAGCGCGGGGTTCCGCCCGGTCGGGGAGCCGTTCCCGCACGCCCTCAGCGGCCGACCGACCCGGACGTTCGTGGTCTGACCGCAGCTGCCCTGCCGCAGTCCTGCTGGATCAGTGTCGCCGACCGGTGGGCGGCACGAGCGTCCAGTCGCCGTGGGACGCGACCCGACCGTCCCCCGAGGACCGGCCGGTCACACGCCGACGGACCCACGGGACGACGTGGTCCCGGTAGTAGCGCAACTCCTCGGTGACCGACGTGCGCGCCGCGTCCGGGACGGTCGGGACTGCCGCTGCCGGTCCACCCGCGATCTCGTGCAGGGCCAGGTCGGCGACCCGCTGGTGCCCGAGCGGGTTCATGTGCAGCCGGTCCTCGGACCAGAACTCGGCACGTCGCAGGTGCGGGTCGCGGGAGACGTCGACGAAGGGCAGGCCCCGCTCCCGCGCGAAGCCGGTCAGCGCCTCCGCCCAGGCGTCCCCGCGAGCGTTGATGAGCTTCCCGAGCGGCAGCCGGGCGCTGGGGTCAGCGGGACTGAGGAGCGCCAGTCGGACCCCGTGCGCGGCCACCCTGTCCGCAGCGGTCGCGAGTCGGCCGAGCAGCACGTCCACGTCGTAGCCCGGACGGAGCATGTCGTTCCCACCACCGCACAACGTGATGAGCGTCGGCAGCGGGTCGAGGGCGAGCGCGGCGTCGACCTGTTCGTCGAGGACCCCGGCGAGCAGGCGACCGCGGATCGCGAGGTTCGCGTACGACACCGGCCCCGACAGGTTGTCCGCGAGCCCGGAGGCCAGCCGACCGGCCCACCCGGGGAAGGGGACGTCCCCGTCGTCGCCGACCCCCTCGGAGAAGCTGTCCCCGATGGCGACGTAGCGGACGGGGTCGGTGCGGGCGGGGACGGTGGGCATGGTCCTCCTCGTGGGATGCCGGCGGCGGTGGAGTGCGGTCGGGTCCATCGTGCTCCTGCTGCCGGCCTGCCGGTGCGACCGGGCTGTCGGGAGGCGGAAACGCCCGGTCAGGGGAGCCTTCCCTTGCTGGTGTGATCCGCGTGCAGGTGCTTGGCTCTCCCCATGTCGACCGCAGCTGACCTCGCGCTCCCCGCCACCGAGCACGACGACGCCACCAGCGCCGCCCGGCTCAACTGGCTGCGCGCCGGACTCCTCGGCGCGAACGACGGCATCGTGTCCGTCGCCGCCGTCCTGGTCGGGGTCGCCGGCGCCGGTGCCACGACCGGCCCCGTCCTCGCCGCCGGCACCGCAGCACTCGTCGGCGGCGCCGTGTCGATGGCGCTCGGCGAGTACGTGTCGGTGAGCGGAGCCCGCGATGCCCAGCGCACCGGGCAGGCCGCCCACCAGGCCCAGCTCGAGGCCGAGTCCGAGGACGCCGTCACCATCGCCGCCCACTACCGTGCGCTCGGGGTCGCCGACGACGTCGCGACCTCCGTCGCCGCCGAACTCGTCCGACCCGAGGTCCGGGACCGCCGCGCCGCCGCCGCCCTCCGCGACGCCGAGGAAGAGGTCGTCAGCCCCTGGCGCGCGGCCTGGGTCTCGGCCGCGACCTTCACCGTCGGTGCCGCGCTGCCGTTCCTCGCGATGCTCCTCGCACCGACGTCGATCCAGATCGCGGTCACCGTCGTCGCCGTGCTCGTCGCCCTCGCCGTGACCGGGACGACCGGTGCGGCCCTCGGTGGTGCTCGCCGCGGTCGCGCCGCCCTCCGCGTGGTGTTCGGCGGGGCGCTCGCGCTCGCCGCGACCTACGCCGCAGGGGCGCTCCTCGGAGCGCACGCGTTCTGACGTGCCCGGTCCCCGTCCCCGAGGTCCGGGACGGGCGCGAACGCGCGCGAGCCCGATCCCCGAGGTTCCAGAATTCGCGCATTTCGCGCCGCGAAATGCGCGAATTCCGGAACCGGGACGGACCGCGTGCGGCGAGTCGTGGAACCTCGGGGACGCACCGGCGGCTCGACTGCGGACAGCGCGGCGCACGGACGGGAGGCCCGGACCGCGTGACCGACGTCGGTCACGTGATCCGGGCCTCCCGTCCGGCGGACGGCGGTTACGCCGTCCCGGTCGTCCGCAGCACCGCCTTCGGCACCCGGTGCAGCGTCACCGCACCGACCGCGTCGAACGGGTGCAGCGGGTCCGGCGCACCGGATCCGGTCGGCCCGCCGAGCTTCGAGTCGCCGACGGCGCTGAGCACCGCGTAGGCGTCGTCCCCGGACCAGCCGTGCTCCTCGACCAGGAACGCGAACGCGTCCTCGTACCCGCGGCGGATGCTCTCCTGCACCGGCTCGCCGAGCCCGACGAACAGCCACTCGTCCGCCGTCTCGATCCGCGGGGCACGGAGTCCGGGGACGCCCTTCACGAGGTCGACGGACACGACGGCCGTGCCCTGCGCCTCGATGGCGACGAAGGAGGACTCGCCCTCGGCCATGATCGCGTGGATGTCGCCGATCGACAGCAGGGCGCCGGGCACCCGGACCGGCAGGTACACCGTCGAGCCGGGGCGGGCCTCGGTGACGTCCATGTTCCCGCCCTCGGCGTACGCGGGCATGATCGTGGAGTTCTCGCCGTCGGCGGGAGCGGTGCCGATGCAGCCGATCATCGGGCGGACCGGGAACGCGTGCCGGTCGGTGACCTGCACGACGCCGTCCTCGATCGGGCAGCGGCGGGTGAAGACGCGGTCGCCCATGACGTGCTGCAGGGCGCCCGAGCCCGGCAGCGAGACCGACCAGCCGTGGGTGGTGAGCTCGATGTCGTGGATCGTCACGGCGAGGGTGTCGCCCGGCTCCGCGCCCTCGACGTACACCGGGCCGGTGACCGGGTTGATCGGGGCCTGCAGCTGCGCCATGTCGTGGTGGTCGTCGAGCTCGGCGTAGACGGCGTCGGTCGTCTCGAACCCGATCGTCTCGCCGGTGCCGGGCGCGATGGTGAGCACGGGCTCGCGGTCGGCGGCGTACCCGGGGCGGCCGAGTGTGTTCGGGAGGTGGTGGTCCGCGGTCATCGGTGGTCCTCGTCCTTCGTGAGCGGGCTGGCGGTCGCGCTGCCGGTCCGGGCGCCGGTGGGGTCACCCTCACCCAGCGTGCCCGGTTCCTCCGAGCCGACCTCGGTGGAACGTCCCGTGGAGCGGTAGTACAGGAACACGGCCGCGCCGACGATCAGCCAGATGATGCCGCCGACCTTCGCCTCGACCGCGGCGTTGAGCAGGACGTAGCCGATGATCAGGAACCCGATCAGCGGGACGACGAGGTGCAGCAGCCAGTTGCGGGACTTTCCCTTCACGATGTGGTGCACGAACACCGACACGTGCAGGAGCATGAAGCCGAACAGGGCACCGAAGTTCACCAGCGACGAGATCGTGTCGATCTGCCCGACGAAGAACAGCACGAGGATCGCGGAGAGCACCGACACGACCAGGATCGCGTTCTGCGGCACCTGACGCCCGTTGAGCTTGTGTAGGAACGCGGGCAGCTGCCGGTCGCGGCTCATCGAGAAGAGCAGGCGGCTGGTGCGGCCTGCGCGGCCATCGCGTTCGCGATGCCGACGGCCAGGACGTTGACGGCGAAGAACGCCGTCGCCCAGCCGCTCGACGAGGCCTGCTCCACGATCGTGAAGAACGCGTTGCCGGCCTCGCTGTCCGAGAACGAGTCCCGTCCGGCAGCGAGGGCGCTGGCGAGCCAGGTCTGCACGACGAACAGGAACGCGACGATGACGAGCGCCAGGACCATCGCCAGGCCGGCACCGCCGCGGCGCCCGGTGGACTCCTCGGAGAGCGTCGAGATGCCGTCGAAGCCGAGGAAGCTCAGCACCGCGATCGAGAGCGCCGAGGCGATGAGCGGCGCCGACACCTTCGCCGGGTCGAACACCTGGTCGGTGCTGAAGGACGCGCCCGGCACCGTGCCGCCGGTCAGGGCGACGATCGCGATGACGACGAAGATGACGACGAACACCAGCTCGATGAGGAGGAAGATGCGGTTCGCCAGCTTCAGGGACGACACCCCGGCCAGGTTGATGACCGTGTTGATCGCGACGAACACGAGCGCCCACATCCAGCGCGGGGTGCCCGGGAAGATGCCGACCATGCTCTCCGCCGCGAAGACGTAGAGCAGCGTCGGGACGAGCAGGTAGTCGAGCAGGATCGCCCAGCCGGCGAAGAACCCGGCGGTGGGGTGGATGCCACGGCCGACGTACGAGAACACGCTGCCCGCGAGCGGGATCGACTTCGCCATCTGCGCGTAGGCCAACGCGGTGAAGATCATCGCGACGAGGCCGACCAGGTAGACCAGCGGCACCATGCCGCTGGAGGCGTTGTAGACGGTGCCGAAGATCGCCCACGGGGCGATCGGCACCATGAAGACGAGCCCGTAGACGAGCAGGTCGGTGGTGGAGACGGAGCGCTTGAGCTCCTGCTTGTAGCCGTAGGCCTCGAGCTGCTGCTGCGCGGAGAGCTCGCGGTGCTGCTGCGACATGTCGGTTCCGTTTCGTCGGAGGGGGACGGTGCAGGGATGGGGCCGGACGGGAGGCTCGTGACGGGTGGATGACGAGCCTCCCGTCGGGTGCGGGTCGGCTGGGGTGGTGCCGACGGTGCGGGGA
>NZ_QKTS01000016.1:0-62121 GCF_003234525.1 Curtobacterium sp. MCBD17_021
AGGGAAACGCCCGGTCACATTCCGAACCCGGAAGCTAAGCCTCTCAGCGCCGATGGTACTGCAAGGGGGACCTTGTGGGAGAGTAGGACGCCGCCGGACTCCTTTTCACAAAAAGAGCCCCTGGACGGGCGAGCAGCAATGCTCACCCGCCCAGGGGCTCTTTTGCGTCCCCGGCGGGCGGGCCGCGCCACGGTAGGATCGGGAGGTCATGACTGCGCCATTCTCTTCTGCCACCGAGACCGACGTCCGCGTCCGGTTCTGCCCGTCGCCCACCGGAACGCCGCACGTCGGTCTCGTCCGCACCGCCCTCTTCAACTGGGCCTACGCGCGGCACACGGGCGGGAAACTGGTGTTCCGCATCGAGGACACCGACGCGGCCCGTGACAGCGAGGAGTCCTACGCGCAGATCATCGAGGCGCTGCGCTGGTTGCGGCTCGACTGGGACGAAGGCGTCGAGGTCGGTGGCCCGCACGGTCCGTACCGCCAGTCGGAGCGGACCGAGGTCTACGCGGACGCGATCGCGCAGCTCCAGGCCGCCGGTCACGTGTACGAGTCCTTCGTCACGCCGGAGGAGATGGAAGCCCGGAACATCGCGAACGGTCGTGACCCGAAGCAGGGCTACGACAACCACGAGCGCGACCTGACCGAGGCCGAGCGTCAGGCCTTCCGCGACCAGGGGCGGGTGCCGGCACTGCGCCTGCGGGTGCCCGACCGGGACCTCGGGTTCCAGGACCTCGTCCGTGGCGAGATCACCTTCCCGCAGGGCTCCTTCCCCGACTTCGTCGTGGTCCGGCCCAACGGCAAGCCCCTGTACACGTTCACGAACCCACTCGACGACGCTCTGATGGGCATCACCCACGTGCTCCGAGGCGAGGACCTGTTGTCCTCCACGCCGCGGCAGATCGCCCTCTACGAGGCCCTGTACGAGATCGGCCTCGCGCAGTTCATCCCGCAGTTCGGCCACCTGCCGTACGTCACGGGGGAGGGCAACAAGAAGCTCTCGAAGCGCGACCCGGAGTCGAACCTCTTCCACCACCGCTCGAACGGCATGGTGCCCGAGGGGCTCGTCAACTACCTCGCGCTGCTCGGCTGGTCGATCGGCCCCGACCGTGACGTGTTCTCGGTCGACGAGATGGTCGCGGCCTTCGAGATCACCGACGTCAACCCCAACCCGGCGCGGTTCGACCACAAGAAGGCCGAGTCGATCAACGGAGACCACATCCGCCTCCTCGACCCTGAGGACTTCCGTGGCCGGCTGAAGCCGTACCTGACCGCGTACCTCGACGAGCCGGTGACGGCCGAGCAGGATCGCGTCCTCGCCCTCGCGGCCCCGCTCGTGCAGGAGCGCATGCAGCTCCTCAGCGAGGCGCCGTCGATGCTCGGTTTCCTGTTCACCTCCGACCAGGAGCTGGTCGTGGAGGACGACGCCCTCGCCTCGCTCAAGGGCGACCCGCTCCCGGTCCTGCACGCCGGCATCGCCGCCCTCGAGTCGCTCGACGACTGGCAGACGGCCGCGATCGAGCAGACCCTCCGCGTCGCGCTCATCGACGGTCTCGAGTTGAAGCCCCGGGTCGCGTTCGGTCCGCTCCGGGTCGCGGTGTCCGGCCGTCGGATCAGCCCGCCGCTCTTCGAGTCGATGGAGATCCTCGGCAAGGAGTCCACGCTCGCGCGACTGCGCTCCCTCGCGGCGCGCTGACCTCCGTGTACGACGTCGTCGTCGTCGGCGCGGGTCCTGCCGGGCTCAGCGCCGCGTTGAACCTCGTGCGCGCCAGACGGACGGTCCTGCTCCTCGATGCCAACCGGCCGCGGAACGCAGCCACCCTCCGGTCGCACGGGTTCATCACCCGGGACGGGATCTCGCCGCTCGAACTGCGCCGGCTCGGCCGTGACGAGGTCGCCGGCTACCCCGAGGCGACGGTGACCCAGGCCGTCGTCGACCGGGTGGAGCACGACGGGGAAGCGTGGCGGGTGCACGGCACCTGGCGTGGAGCCGAGGTGGACGCGACCGCGCGTGCGGTCGTGCTCGCCACGGGCCTCCGCGAGGTGTTCCCGGCCCTGCCGTCGCTCCGCGCGTTCTACGGCACGGACGTGCACAGCTGCGTCGAGTGCGATGCGTACGACAAGGCCGGCCAGCCGCTGGCCTTCATCTGCGAGGCCGACGACGTCGTGGACCGCGCGCTGCTCGTCGGCGCGTGGACGGACGACCTGGTCGTCTACACCAACGGGGTGGCAACGGTGTCGGATGCCGGACGAGCGCGGCTCGACGGTGCCGGGATCCGACTCGACGACCGTCCCCTCGCCGACCTCGAGGGGGACCGCACCGGGATGACCGGCGTGCGTCTCGCCGACGGACACGTCGAACCGCGGTCCGGTGCCTTCGTGCGACCGGTGTGGCACGCCGACCTGGACTGGGTCGACGCGGAGCTCGACCGCGACGAGCTCGGTCTGGTGCGGGTCGACCGGCTCGGTCGGACGGGCGCGCCCGGGTTGTACGCCGTGGGGGACATCACCCCGCCCGGACCCGAACAGCTCATCGTCGCGGCCGGTCACGGTGCGTCCACAGCGGCGGCGGTGCACCGTGACCTCGTGGGTGGTCTCGAAGACCTCCGGGATGCTGTACAGTAGTTGATCGTGCCCCGGACAACGGGGCGCAGGACCGCAAGGTCCATTGGGGTATGGTGTAATTGGCAACACAGCGGTTTCTGGTACCGTCGTTCTTGGTTCGAGTCCAGGTACCCCAGCCAGCAACGTGATCGAAGGCCCTCGGGAGTCCGAGGGCCTTCGTCGTTCCCGGGGCGGTCCTCGCGTCAGTCCGGCAGGCAGCACCGGTGGCGGGGGATAGCGTGGGGTGGAACACGCTCGCCACGCCCGAGTGCCGCGCTGGAGCCCGGACCGGACAGCACGAGGGCAGCACGGGCAACCCGAGCAGCACCACCACAGGGGACGTCATGATCATCTTCGGCAGCCGCACCAGGACCGCCCTCGTCGGCGTCCTCTTCTTCGCCTGCGCACTCTGCGGATCGACCGCCGCGCAGCGCCTGCACCGCCTGCGCACCTGGTTCACGCTCTTCTTCGTGCCGGTGTTCCCGTTCGGACACGGCCGGTACGTGCTGCAGTGCTCGTACTGCGGGGGTCAGTCGGCGATGCCCCGTGACGGCGCCGAACGCTTCATCGCCGATGCCGAGCGCGCCCAGGCCGCGCACCTCGCGCAGGAGACCCTGCCGCCCGACGCCCGGTAGGGCGGCGTACGCTCGTCGCCATGCTGGTCACGAAGCTCGAGCACGCCTGCCTCGTCGTCGAGGAGGACGGCGCCCGTCTGGTCATCGACCCCGGCGCGTTCACCCGTCCCGTCGAGGCGACGGGCGTGGTCGCCGTCGTCGTCACGCACGAGCACCCGGACCACGGCACCGCCGAGCAGGTGGCCGGACTGCTCGACCGCAACCCGGGCATCTCCGTCTTCGGTCCTGCCGGGGTCGCCGCGGCGCTCGCCCAGGTCGTCGACGTCGACGTCGTGACCGACGGGGAGGCCCGGAGCGTCGGGCCGTTCCGGCTCACCTTCCACGGCACACGGCACCAGCTCATCCACTCCTCGGTCCCGGTGGTCGACAACACCGGGGTGTTCGTCAACGGGGTGCTCTTCCACCCGGGTGACGCCTACATCGACCCGGGCGTGCCGGTCGAGGTCTTCGCGACACCGGTGGGTGCCCCGTGGCTCCGCGTCGGCGACCTCATGGACCACCTCGCGTCCGTCGCACCCCGACGGGCGTTCCCGATCCACGAAGCGACGCTCTCCGACATCGGCTTCGCGGGCCACACCGACCGCATCCGACAGGTCGTCGAACCCGCGGGCGAGGTCGTCGTGCTCGCGCCGGGGGAGTCGCTCACGGCCTGACGTCCCTCGTCGGACGTCGGTCAGCACCCGGCGCCGTCCCCGCCTGCCGTCGGTCGCCGGGCGGGGCCCGGTCAGTCGACGAGCCGGGCGAGTCCGAGCGCGTCCCAGGGAGCGTGCCGTTCGGCGTCGTTGTCGAAGTAGACCCACACGTCCCGGCCCGCGTCCACGTGCCCCCGGACGGTGTCCGCCCACGCCGAGAGTGCTTCGGGCGTGTAGCCGTCGTGGTAGGTGTGCGGTGCTCCGTGCAGCCGGAGGTACGCAAGTGGTGCACCGGTGTCGTGGACGAAGCGGGGGAAGTCGCCGGCGTGCGAGTCGACGAGCGCGACACCGTGCCGCCGCAGGACCGCGAGGTGCTCGGGCGTGACGGCGTCCGGCGAGCGGACCTCCAGGGCGTGGTCGACGGGCAGGCCTGGGTCTGCTGCCACGGTGGCGGGTTCGACGACCTTCGCGTCGTGCTCGGCTGCCAGTGCCGCTGCCGCGCCGTGGGTGCGGGGGAGGGCCGTCAGGAAGGCGTCGAGGACCTCCGCGGTGGGCACCACGTGTTCCGGGAGCTGCCAGAGCACCGGGCCGAGGGTCGGGCCGAGCTCGAGCGGGCCGGAGGCGAAGAAGTTCGCCAGGGCGGTGTCCACGTTCCGGAGGCGGAGCATGTGCGTGACGTAGCGTCCGCCCTTGAGCGCGAAGCGGAAGTCCGCCGGGACCGCCGCTCGCCACGCGCGGTACCGGGACGGACGCTGCAGCGAGTAGAAGGAACCGTTGACCTCCACGGTCGGGAACCGTTCCCCGACGTGCTCGAGCCACCGACGCTTCGCCAGGCGCGCGGGGTAGAAGTCTCCGCGCCACGAGTCGTACTGCCAGCCGGACAGGCCGATGCGCACCGTCATCGACCCACCGTATGCCCGGGTGGGGTCGACGACACACCGGGAGTGCCGGGCCCGTTTTGGTGCTCGCTCGCACCCTGTGCCATACTTGTCGAGTTGTCGGAACGGCCCCATCGTACAGTGGCCTAGTACGCCGCCCTCTCACGGCGGTAACGCGGGTTCGAATCCCGCTGGGGTCACCACGCGTGACACACTCCGTACCGACACATCGCCGCGGCCCCATCGTATAGCGGCCTAGTACGCTGCCCTCTCACGGCGGTAACGCGGGTTCGAATCCCGCTGGGGTCACCAGCACGAAGGCCCCCACCCGGTCGGGTGGGGGCCTTCGTCGTTCCCGATCCGCTCCTCCGGGCGGACGGGGCACGCATCCCGACTCGGTGAGCCGGAGCGGGTGGATGCGCCCTCAGGCCGAGGCCGGCTGGCGGTGGTCGTCAGAGCGAGACCGACACCGATTCGAGGTCGACCGAAGCGGTGTGCAGATCGCCGCCCGGCGCCGCGCGCAGCGGTACGATCGCGACGGCTCGACCCTGATCGGAGGCCCATGCCGCACGCAGAACCCGCCGCACCCGGACGACCCGTGCACCTCCGTCCCGCCGCCGTCGCCCTGGTCGCCCTCGGGGGAGCGGTCGGCACCGCGGCCCGAGCCCTCCTGGCCGAGGCGCTGCCCGCGGTCGACGGCATCAGCTGGACCATCCTCGGGATCAACGTCGTCGGTGCCTTCTGCCTCGGGGTGCTGCTCGAGGACCTCGCCCGGCGCGGACCGGACGTGGGCCGGCGCCGCACCGTCCGGCTCGTCGTGGGCACCGGCGTGCTCGGCGGATTCACGACGTACAGCACCCTCGCCGACGACACGGCACGGCTCCTCGACGCCGGTCGGTGGGGTGCCGGGAGCGGCACCGCGCTGCTGACCGTGCTGCTCGGCCTCGTCGCGGCCGTCGCGGGCATCGCCCTGGCCGCGGCACTCCGTCGACGTCGGCCGGCAGCGCCGATGACGGATCCGGGGACCGGGGCAGGGGCAGTCGACGGGCCAGGGGAGGCGCGGTGACCGTCCTGGAACTCCTGCTCGTCGCGATCGGCGGCGGCGTTGGGGCCGCGCTGCGCTTCGTGCTCGACGGTGTCGTCAGGACCCGGGTGACCGGGTTCCCGCTCGGCACGCTCGTCATCAACGTCAGTGGGTCCCTCGTCCTGGGGCTCGTCACGGGCCTCGGGGAGAGCGGCACGTTCGCTGCCCCGGTGGTCGCTGTGGTGGGGACGGGCATGATGGGCGGGTACACGACGTTCTCGACGGCGAGCGTCGAGACCGTGCAGCTCCTCCGGACCGGCAAGACCCGGCTCGCCGTCCTGAACGGCCTCGGCATGCTCGTCGTCTCGGTCGGCGCCGCAGCGCTCGGCCTCTGGCTCGGAAGGAACTCATGACCTCGGAACGCCCCGGCGAACTCGTCCTCGTCCGTCACGGAGAGACGGAGTGGTCGAAGAGCGGGCAGCACACCGGCCGCACCGACATCCCCCTCACGGAGAACGGGGAGGCGCAGGCTGAGCGGGCCGCCCGGTACCTCGCCGACCGCGAGTTCGCGCTGGCGCTGTCCAGCCCGCTCACGCGGGCCCGCGAGACGGCGCGCATCATCGGCGTCGACCCGGAGCTCGACGAGGACCTGTACGAGTGGGACTACGGCGCCTACGAGGGCCTCACCACCCCGCAGATCAAGGTGCAGCGGCACGGTCCGTGGGACCTCTGGACCGACGGCGTCCCCGCGGGGCAGACCCCGGGTGAGAGTGCGGCCGAGGTGCGGGTCCGTGTCGAGCGGGTCATCAACCGCGCACGACCCGTCCTGGCCGAGGGACACGACGCGATCGTCGTCGCCCACGGACACGTGCTCCGTGCGCTCGGAGCGGCCTGGATCCGCCTCGCCCCGCAGGACGGCGCGGTGCTGAAGCTCGGCACGGCGACCGTGAGCACCCTCGGGTACGAGCACGGGCGTCCGGTCATCGACTCCTGGAACATCGAGCCGCGCTGAGCGCGAGGCGACGCGATCAGTCGCCCGGGCCGAGGACCATCGCCATGCCGATGCTCGGAGCGACGTCCTCGAAGCCGAGCGAGCGGTAGAGCCGCTGCCCGGGCGGGTCGCCGACGAGCGACACGTACGCGCCCTCCGGTGCCCGCTCGCGGACGTCGGCCACGAGCCACTCCACGACCGCTCGTCCGAGTCCCCGTCGCTGGTGTGCAGGGTCCGTGGCGATGTCGACGACGTGGAAGTACCAGCCGCCGTCGCCGATGACCCGTCCCATCGCGACGGGCGTGCCCGTCGCGTCGACGACGTGACACGCCGACCACGCGCCGGTGATCGCGGGAGCGCCCTGCTCCGCGGTCACCGGCGTCAGACCGGAGTCCCGCCGCAGGCGGAGGTAGTGCTCGAGCGGCGGAGCGGTGGGCAGCAGGGTGTACGGCTCCGCCGCGGTCGTCTCGTCCATGCACCCAGCCTGCCCGACACGTCCGACAGGTGGCGGGCCTCCCGGCCGTGCTCGGCGCACGGCCTGCCGGGAGGCCCGGCGCGCCCGCGGCAGGCCGGGGGCCGGTCCTCAGACGGTCCGGATGCTGCTGGTCGCGCCGAGCGGGTGGCCGCGACGCCGTTCGACCGCCCGCCCGACCGCGAGGAGCGCGACGCTGACGACGGCGCCGAGGAGCGTCTGACCGATGCGGTCGAGGGCGAGGAGTCCCGGCGCCTCGGGGACACTCAGCCACGACACGGCGAGGGCGAGCGGGGTGAGGAACAACAGGCACACGGCGTAGTTGCGCGCGACGAAGACCTCGGCCCCGAACTGCCCGACGACCGCGATCACGACGATCCACCAGGCCGAGGGCTCGAGCAGCAGGACGCCCACCGCGATCACGGTGCCGCCCACGGTGCCGACGACACGTTGCACGGCACGTGAGACCGTGTGCCGCTGCCGGAGCGCGGGCAGTGTCGAGACCACGGCGATCACCGCCCAGTACGGGTGCCCGAGGCCCGGCAGGACCTCGGCGACACCTCCGGCCACGAGGGCGCCCACGACGTTGAGCCCGACCGTCTCCCAGAGCGCCGGCGTGCGCAGGACCGCGAGGGACCGGTGCTTCCGGTCGGCGAGGGGGCGGAAGCGGTGCGGCGCGTGCGGGTGCAGGACGCGTCGGAAGCCGGCCCCGGACATCGCGACCGACCACGCCCACAGCACCGAGCCGATGATGATCGTCGCCACGAGGGGCAGGTCGGACGCCCGGACGGGCACCAGTGCCGAGACGACGAACGCGAACACCGGGAAGATCGGCTGCGCGGGGATCGCCCGGAGCGCGGTGAGGGTCACGACCGCGAGGACGACGACGGCCACCAGTCCGACCGCCTGCAGCCACAGCGGCGACCCGAGCAGCGCGACCCCGATCCCCGCCGCCATGCACACGACCTGCATCAGCCCCGCGACGCCCGTCGTGACGGCACGCTGCCGGTAGGGCTCGGTCGCGCCGAAGATCGCGGTGAAGCCGGCGAACACGGCGAAGGCCGCGTACTCCGGCAGGCCGAGCCCGATGAGCAGTGCCAGGGGCACCCCTCCGGCGACCGCGGCGCGGGCCGCGCCCTCGAGGTTGGTGGTCCGGGTCGAGTGCGGGGGCGTCGTCATGTCCCCGCCATCTTCTCACCGCGACGGGTTCCGCCGACGCGGGACGGGCCTCCGGGGCACCGGCCGCAATTGGTATACCAACCTGCTACAGTGCTCGTACGACGTCGTGACAGCGGCGTCGGAACGCGGATGAGGAGGCACGGGCATGGGCAGGACGCTCGCCGAGAAGGTGTGGGACGACCACGTCGTCGTCAAGGGCGAGGACGGCAACCCGGACCTCCTCTACATCGACCTCCACCTCGTGCACGAGGTCACGAGCCCGCAGGCCTTCGACGGGCTGCGACAGGCCGGCCGCCCCGTCCGTCGTCTCGACCTGACCATCGCGACCGAGGACCACAACACCCCGACGCTCGCCATCGACCGGCCGATCGCGGACCCGACCAGCCGCACCCAGATCGAGACGCTCCGCCGCAACTGCGAGGAGTTCGGCGTCCGCCTGCACTCGCTGGGCGACAAGGAGCAGGGGATCGTGCACGTGGTCGGTCCGCAGCTCGGGCTCACCATGCCCGGCATCACGGTCGTCTGCGGTGACTCGCACACCTCCACCCACGGGGCGTTCGGCGCCATGGCGTTCGGCATCGGCACCAGCGAGGTCGAGCACGTCCTGGCGACGCAGACCCTGCCGCTCAAGCCGTTCAGGACGATGGCCGTCACGGTCGAGGGCACGCTGCGCCCGGGCGTCACGGCGAAGGACATCATCCTGGCGGTGATCGCGCAGATCGGCACGGGCGGCGGCCAGGGCTACGTGCTCGAGTACCGCGGCTCCGCGATCCGGGCGCTCTCCATGGAGGGCCGCATGACGATCTGCAACATGTCGATCGAGGCCGGCGCCCGTGCGGGCATGGTCGCCCCCGACCAGACCACCTACGACTACGTGCAGGGCCGCGACCACGCCCCGACCGGTGCCGACTGGGACGAGGCCGTGGCCTACTGGGACACCCTCGCCACCGACGACGACGCCGTGTTCGACGCCGAGGTCTTCATCGACGCCGACGCCCTCGAGCCCTTCGTCACCTGGGGCACGAACCCCGGCCAGGGCGTCTCGCTGTCCGACTCGGTCCCGTCGCCGTCGGACTTCGCGGACCCGAACGACCAGGCCGCCGCGTCCCGAGCGCTGGAGTACATGGACATCGAGGCGGGCACCCCGATGAAGGACATCGCCGTCGACGCGGTGTTCATGGGGTCGTGCACGAACTCGCGCATCGAGGACCTCCGTGCCTTCGCCTCGGTGATCCAGGGGCGGCAGAAGGCCGAGGGCGTGCGCGTCATGGTCGTGCCCGGTTCCGCTCGTGTCCGGCTCGAGGCCGAGGCCGAGGGGCTGGACAAGGTGTTCACCGACTTCGGCGCCGAGTGGCGTTTCGCTGGCTGCTCGATGTGCCTCGGCATGAACCCCGACCAGCTCGCGCCGGGGGAGCGATGCGCCTCCACCTCGAACCGCAACTTCGAGGGCCGACAGGGCAAGGGCGGCCGGACCCATCTGGTCTCGCCGCTCGTGGCCGCGGCGACCGCTGTCCGCGGAACGCTGTCGAGCCCGTGGGATCTGGAAGAGGACGACGCCCGCCTGGCCGTGCCGGCGACGGCTGGAGGGAACAACTGATGGAGAAGATCGGCACCGTCACCGGGATCGCCGCGCCGCTGAAGCGGTCGAACGTCGACACCGACCAGATCATCCCCGCGGTCTACCTCAAGCGGGTCACGAAGACCGGCTTCGAGGACGCGCTGTTCTCCGGCTGGCGCCAGGACCCCGACTTCGTGCTCAACCAGCCCGCGTACCAGGGCGCGAAGGTCCTGGTCGCCGGACCCGACTTCGGCACCGGCTCCTCGCGCGAGCACGCGGTGTGGGCGCTGCGCGACTTCGGGTTCCGCGTCGTGGTGTCACCCCGTTTCGCGGACATCTTCAAGGGGAACGCCGGCAAGCAGGGACTCGTCACCGCGATGGTCTCCGAGCCCGAGATCGAGCGGATGTGGGCGGCGATCGAGGCTCAGCCGGGCATCGAGGCGACCGTCGACCTGGCGACACAGCGCGTGTCGCTCGGCGACATGGACGTGGCTTTCGAGATCGACGCTTACACTCGTTGGCGGTTGATGGAAGGGCTCGACGACATCGGGCTCACCCTCCGTGACGAGACCTCGATCACGGAGTTCGAATCCCGCCGCTCCCGTTGGCGGCCGAAGACATTGCCGGTGAAGTAGTGAACTCTCTCGTACAGGACGCAGCAGCTGCAGGGGCGCGCGTCGGGTTGAAGTCGGACGAGATCGTCATCCGCGGGGGCAAGCCCCTCGTGGGACGCATCGAGGTCCGCGGTGCGAAGAACCTGGCGACCAAGGCCATGGTCGCTGCGCTCCTCGGTGACACCCCGTCGATCCTCAAGGACGTCCCGGACATCTCCGACGTCAAGGTCGTACGCGGCCTCCTCGAGGTGCACGGCGTCCGCGTGACGGACCCCGCCCGCGGCGAGCTCATCCTCGACCCCTCCCGCGTGGAGTCGGCACACTTCGCCGAGATCGACGCGCACGCCGGCTCGAGCCGCATCCCGATCCTGTTCTGCGGCCCGCTGCTGCACAAGCTCGGCGAGGCGTTCATCCCCGACCTCGGCGGCTGCCGCATCGGTGACCGCCCGATCGACTTCCACCTCGACGCACTGCGCGCCATGGGGGCCGTCGTCGACAAGCAGGTCTCGGGCATCCACATCACCGCCCCGAACGGCCTCAAGGGCGCGAACATCGAGCTGCCCTACCCGAGCGTCGGCGCGACCGAGCAGGTCCTGCTCTCGTCCGTCCTCGCCGAGGGCACCACCGAGCTGCGGAACGCCGCGATCGAGCCCGAGATCATGGACCTCATCGCGATCCTGCAGAAGATGGGCGCGATCGTCACGGTCGAGCCGAGCCGCACGATCTTCATCGAGGGCGTCAAGTCGCTCCGGGGATACACGCACCGCGCGATCAACGACCGCAACGAGGCCGCGAGCTGGGCCTCGGCCGCGCTGGCCACCAACGGCGACATCTTCGTCGAGGGCGCCAAGCAGCAGGAGCTCATGACGTTCCTCAACGTCTTCCGCAAGGTCGGCGGCGGGTTCGACATCCAGGAGGACGGCATCCGGTTCTACCGCGAGCTCGACGTCCTCAAGCCCGTCGTCATCGAGACCGACGTGCACCCCGGGTTCATGACCGACTGGCAGCAGCCCCTCGTCGTCGCGCTCACGCAGGCCGAGGGTCAGAGCGTCGTGCACGAGACCGTCTACGAGAACCGCTTCGGTTTCACCGACGCGCTCAACGAGATGGGCGCCGACATCGTCGTGCACAAGGAGGGCCTGCCCGGTCACGACCGTCGGGTCGCCCGTCGTCCCTTCGAGCAGGCCGCGGTCATCACCGGCCCGACCAAGCTGCACGGTGCCAACGTCCGCGTCCCCGACCTCCGCGGCGGCTTCAGCCACCTCATCGCGGCACTGACCGCCGAAGGCGAGTCGCACATCACGAACGTCGGCATCATCAGCCGCGGCTACGAGCACTTCATCCCGAAGCTCCGCAAGCTCGGCGCGGACTTCGACTTCGCCGGCTGACGTGACGGAGCAGCACGACCACGGCGGCACCGGTGACGGTGCCGCCGTGGCACGACCGACGACCGGACCCGATGCGCTGGAACTGCCGCAGGTGGGACGACCAGGAGAGGTCCGCACGGGCCTCCCGGTCCCCGGGCGGCGGTGGCGACGCGGCGAGCTGAACCGGGCCTTCCGGATCACCGGGTCCGTCGTCATCCCGACCATCCGGTTCGCGTCCGGGTACCGCTGGCACGGCCCGAGCCGGCTGCCGGCGGAGGGCGCGTTCGTCCTCGCGCCGAACCACTACACGAACATCGACCCGCTCGTCGTCGGGACGACCGTGTGGCTGCACCGTCGGTCGCCGCGGTTCCTCGCGAAGGCCTCGCTCTTCCGTGTGCCGGTGTTCGGCAAGCTCATGAGCGGCATGGGGCAGATCCCCGTCGAGCGCAACGGCCGGACGCGGCTGAACGACCCGCTGAAGGGCGGCAAGGGACTCGTGTCGACCGGCGGCGCGGTCATCGTCTACCCCGAGGGCACGCTCACGCGTGACCCGGACCTGTGGCCGATGCGCGGGAAGACCGGGGCGGCGCGGATCGCCCTCGAGAACGACGTCCCACTCATCCCGATGGCGCACTGGGGCACACAGCGGATCATGGCGCGGTACGGCAAGAAGCTCCGCCTGTTCCCGCCGGCGAAGGTCGACATCGTCTACGGCGAGCCGCTCGACCTGTCCCGGTGGCGGGGGAAGCCCGTCGACCAGCAAGCCCTGACCGAGGTGACCGCGCTCCTCATGGACCGGATCACCGCGTTGCTCGAGGGACTCCGCGGCGAGCAGGCGCCCGCCGAGCGCTGGGACCCGGCCGCCAACAAGCAGAAGGAGACCGGCAGGTTTGAGTGACGCAGCCGACCGGACCAGTGCGCCCGGCCTCCGCCCGCACGACGACCACCCGGACCCCTCCGTCGCCGCCCGCGGCGCCGTCGACACGGCCGCGATCCGTGTCGTCATGCAGTCGACCGACAAGCCACGGGTCGCCGTCATCGGTGCCGGCAGCTGGGGGACCACGTTCGCGAAGGTCCTCGCCGAGGGTGGAGCCGAGACCGTGCTCTGGGCGCGTCGACCCGAGGTCGCGCGGGAGATCACCGAGACGAAGCGGAACTCGGAGTACCTGCCCGGCATCAACCTGCCGCGGACCCTGACGGCGTCGACGTCGCTGGCATCGGTGCTGTCCGGTGCCGAGCAGGTCTACGTGTCGGTGCCGTCGCAGACGCTGCGCTCGAACCTCGCCGCCATCCGTGAGCTCCTGCCGGCGGACGTGCCCGTCGTGAGCCTCATGAAGGGCGTCGAGAAGGCGACCGGCCTGCGGATGAGCGAGGTGCTCCTCGACGGCCTCGGCATCGACCAGGACCGCATCGCCGTCGCGAGCGGGCCGAACCTGGCGCTCGAGATCGCCCGCCGGCAGCCGACCGCGGCCGTGGTCTCGTCGTCGAGCGCCGACACCGCGACCGCCGTCGCCGCCGTCGCCACGAACCCCTACTTCCGATCCTTCATCAACACCGACGTCATCGGCACCGAGTTCGGCGGCGTGCTGAAGAACCTCATCGCGGTCGCCATCGGCATCGTCGACGGGGTCGGGTACGGCGAGAACACGAAGGCCTCGATCATCACGCGCGGCCTCGCCGAGATGACCGAGTTCGCGGTGTCACTCGGCGCGCAGCCGTCGACGCTGTCCGGTCTCGCCGGCCTCGGCGACCTCATCGCCACGTGCCAGTCGCCGCTGTCGCGCAACAACACCGCCGGGCGGCTGCTCGGCCAGGGGTACCGCTTCGACGAGGTCGTCCGGCAGATGAACCAGACGGCGGAGGGCCTGGCCTCGGTGGCGCCGATCCTCGAGCTCGCCCGCGCCAACGGTGTCGACATGCCCATCGTCGGGCAGGTCGGCGAGGTGCTCGCCGGTAGGCTCGATCCGCGCAACATCGCGCCGCACCTCACGGAGACCGACGAGCCCCAGGGCGAGTGACCGGTCCCGGTACCCACCGCTTGGAGCGTCCATGAGCAGCACTGCGCCCGCATCCGCACCCACCGATCGTCCCGCACCGGCACGGACCACCGTCGCCGTGCTCTTCGGTGGACGCTCGAGCGAGCACGAGATCAGCTGCGTCACCGCCGGCGGCATCATGGACGTCGTCGACCGCGACCGCTACGACCTCCTGCCGGTGGGCATCACGAAGGACGGCGCGTTCACGCTCCAGGCGGACGACCCGTCCGCCTGGGCGCTGCGCGGCCAGGAGCTGCCGACGGTCCCCGACAACGGCACCCGCGTCCGCTTCCCCGTCTCTGGCGGCTCCCGCGAGCTGTTCGTCGAACTCACCGATGGTTCGGTCGAGTCCCTCGGCGACGTCGACGTGGTGTTCCCGATCCTGCACGGCCCGTTCGGCGAGGACGGCACCATCCAGGGCCTCCTCGAGACCGCGGGGCTGCCGTACGTCGGCGACGGCGTGCTCGCCAGCGCGCTGGCCATGGACAAGCACGTCGCGAAGGCGGTGCTCGAGCACGCCGGCCTCCGGGTCGCCCCCTGGACGACGGTGCTCCGTCGGCAGTGGCAGGCCGATCCCGTCGACGTCGCCGAGACGGTCGCCGCGCACGGCTTCCCGCTGTTCGTGAAGCCGGCACGCGCCGGCTCGAGCATGGGCGTCTCCCGCGTCGACGAGCCCGCGCAGCTCGGCGCCGCGATGGACCTGGCGTTCGAACACGACGGCAAGGTCATCGTCGAACCGCGGGTCATCGGCCGCGAGGTCGAGGTCGCCGTGCTCGAGGGCCGCGACGGGACACCGCGCACGAGCCTCCCCGGCGAGATCGTCGTGGCGGAGGACGGCTTCTACGACTTCGCCGCCAAGTACCTGGGTGGCGACGAGCAGCTGCTCTGCCCGGCACCGCTCACCGAGGCCGAGACCGACGAGATCCGCTCCGTCGGTGCGCGGGCCTTCGAGGCGATCGGTGGCGCCGGCCTCGCCCGTGTGGACTGCTTCCTGACCGACGACGGCTTCGTCGTCAACGAGGTCAACACGATGCCCGGGTTCACGCCGTTCTCGATGTACCCGCGGTGCTGGGCCGCGTCGGGTCTGCCGTACCCGGAGCTCGTCGCGGAGCTCATCGAGCTGGGACGTACAGCGGTGCGCTGACGGACGCCGCGCGGTCCGTGGGCGCACGTCCGTCACTGGTGGCGCTGGGGCGAGTCCCCGGCTCGGCGTCAGTCGACGTCCTGTGGGTCGAGGCATCGGTGACCGTCCTGCGGCAGCCGCGACACCGCGTCCCCGAGGTCCTGCAACGCGTCACTCGTCGCCCGTGTGGTGTCGACGACGACCTGGACCGCGGGGGAGCGGCCGAACGTCGTGTAGACGACCTGCTGCCCGCGGTCGTCCCGGATCCAGTCGACCGACCCCTGCGAGAAGCACGGCAGGTCGGAGACGGTGGGCACGGCGACACCGCAGTGGTAGAGCACGGCCGAGGGCGACCCCCATGCCGCCGTGGACTGCGCCGAGGTCTCGCGGAGCGCGAGTGTGTCGTTGACGACGGCGGGCAGGCGGACCTGGGCGCTCGCGCACGCAGCCGCGTTCGCCGACGGGGCGGGCTGCATCCGGACCGCGTTGGTGCACCCGGTCAGCCCCGCCACGACGGCGGCCGCAGCGAGCACGGTCGCGATGATGCGGGGTGGTCGGCGCGCGGTGTCCATCGGCGTCCAGGCTACCGTTCTCGTGTGGACGCGACGCACGACGAGCACGAGCACGAGCACCGCGTGGACGGTGGAGTCCCCGAGGTCGGTGCGCCCACGGTCGGGGAACTCGGCGAACTCGCGGTGCTCGAGCGCGTCACCGGGCGCCTGCCCGCCGGCTCCCCGCTGTTGGGGCCCGGGGACGACTGTGCCGTCGTCGCCGCCCCCGACGGTCGCTTCGTCGTGACGACCGACATGATGGTGCACGGCCCGGACTTCCGGTGGGCGTGGTCCTCGCCCGAGGACGTCGGGTGGAAGGTCGCCGTGACGAACCTGTCGGACGTCGCCGCGATGGGCGCTGTGCCCTCGGGGCTCGTCGTGGCGATCGCCGCACCGCGCGAGACGCCGGTCGCGGTGCTCGAGGGGGTGGCCGACGGTCTCCGTCTCGCGGTCGACGCCCTCGCTCCGGGGTGCGGCGTCGTCGGTGGCGACCTCTCCACGTCGGCGACGTTCTCGCTGACCGTCACCGCGTTCGGTGACCTCGACGGCCGCGCACCCGTCGTCCGGTCCGGCGCGCAGGTCGGTGACGTCCTCGCCGTGTCCGGCGAACTCGGTCCGGCGGCTCGTGGCCTGGCGCGGTTGTTCCGCGACGGCGTCGACCCGTCGGGCGAGCCCGACGCCGAGCAGGTGCGGGAGAGCGGGGCGGACGCCGACCCGGACGTCGCGCGCCAACGTCGCCCGGTCCCGCCGATCGCCGACGGTCCGCTGGCTGCTGCCGCCGGTGCGACCGCCATGCTCGACCTCTCCGACGGGCTGGCGATCGACGCAGGGCGGCTCGCCCGGGCGAGCGGGGTGACCCTCGAGATCGACGTCGACGCCGCCGCCACGACGGACGGGGCACCACTCGACGCCGTCGCGTTGCACGGCGGCGAGGACCACGGACTGTTGGCCACGTTCCCGGCCGACGCGCGCCTCCCGGGCGGGTTCCGCCGCATCGGCGTGGTGCGCGACCGGTGGTCGGACGGCTCGGGGGACCTCGGCCGCACGTCCGTCGACCTCGTGCGCGGCGGTGTCCCCGTGTCGACCACCGGGTGGGACCCGTACGCCGACTGGGACGGCGCTGCCGGATGAGGTGCGCGGCAGCCGGAACGACCGGGTGATGACCGGAACGACCGGCTGCTGACCTGAGGGCCGTCGCGACCCGTCGGCCCGGCGTCCGTCACACGGTGTCCGGTCCGCGGCGCCCGTCCGGTGGCGTCCGGTCCGGGCGTCCCACGCCTCAGGCGGCGTCGGCGACGGCCTCCCACGCCACCGTGTCGCCCCAGGAGCGCTTGCTGAACCGCGTCAGCCCGGCGGGCCAGGTGGGCTCCGGCGACCGGGTGCCGCGCTCGACGACCACGACGGCGTCGGGCGTGAGGCGGGACACGAGGGCGTCGAGGACGTCGGTGATCTCGGACTCGGCGACCTCGTACGGCGGGTCGATGAACACGAGGTCGAACGTCTTGGCCGTGCTGCGCAGGTAGCCCAGCGCGGGCTGCGCGTGCACGTCGATGCGGACCCCGGGAGCGCGCTTCTGCACCGCGCGGGCGTTCTCGCGGCAGGCGGCGGCGGCCGGGGCGGCACGGTCCACCAGGGACACCTCGACCGCGCCCCGTGACGCGGCTTCGAGCCCGAGTGCCCCGGTCCCTGCGTACAGGTCGGCCACCGAGGTGTCGTCGATCAGCCCGCGCGACTCGAGCGACGAGAAGAGCGCTTCGCGCACACGGTCGCTCGTCGGCCGGGTGCCGGACTTCGGCACCCGGAGCGTCGTGGAGCCGGCTGCGCCGGCGATGATGCGGGTCATGCAGCCACCGTAGCGGGCCGGGGCACCGTCACCGGAGTCGTCCACAGGCGCACGGGAGGCCCGTGACGGGTCGGTCGTGCCGGGTACCGTTGCCGTGTGGCCACCTCCAGCACCGATGCCGCTCCGACGCCCTCCGACACGCCTGCCGACGGCACGACGCCCCCGGTCGGCACGGACCCGGTGCAGTGGGGTCCGGCGCCGCTCGACGTGCGGTTGGCGAACGTCCTCGGCGGTCGGACGGCCAAGGCGATCGAGAAGGCCTTCGGACACCGCACGGTCGGTGAGTTCCTCGAGCACGCCCCGCGTCGGTACGCCGAACGCGGGGCACTGACCGCGCTGGACTCACTCGCGATCGGGGAGCCCGTCACGATCGTCGCCGAGGTGGTCGAGGTCCGCGAGCGCACCATGCGGGCGCGGCGCGGTTCCATCCTCGAGGCCAAGATCGGCGACGGCACGGGCCTGCTGACCCTGACCTTCTTCAACCAGGGCTGGCGGACGAAGGACCTCGTGCCGGGCGCCAGGGGGATCTTCGCCGGCAAGGTCGGTGACTACCGAGGAGCCCGCCAGCTCGCGCACCCGGACTACGAGCTGTTCGACCGTGACGACCCGCGGGCCACCGCGGACCCCGGCTCGGACGAGGCGATCCGGTGGTCCCGCCAGCCCATCCCGATCTACCCGGCCACGGCCTCGCTGTCGTCCTGGCAGATCGCGAAGGCCATGGGGGTCGTCCTCGACACCCTGCCGGACGTCCCGGACCCGATCCCGGCGTCCGTGCGGACCCGGCTCGACCTCGTGCCGTTCCGCCGCGCGCTCGAACTGCTCCACCGACCGGACAAGGTCTCCGACTTCAAGCGGGCACAGGACGCCCTGCGCTACCGCGAGGCGTTCGTCCTGCAGACCGCACTGGTGCAGCGCCGGATGGCGGCCCGCGCGACGGCGTCCGTGGCGAGGACGGCCTCAACGGGAGGGATCCTCGAACGCTTCGACGCCAGCCTCCCGTTCACCCTGACGGACGACCAGCGAGCCGTCGGGGCCGAGATCGCCCAGGACATGGCGGGCACGTGGCCGATGCACCGGCTCGTGCAGGGCGAGGTCGGTTCCGGCAAGACCCTCGTCGCCATCCGGGCGATGCTCACCGTGGCGGAGTCGGGCGGACAATCCGCGCTGATCGCCCCGACCGAGGTCCTGGCGGCGCAGCACCTGCGCTCGATCGTGAAGTTCCTCGGGCCCGACCTGGCCGCCGAACTCCGTCCGGTGATCCTCACCGGCTCACAGTCCACCGACGAGCGACGGCGTGCGCTCCTCGCCGCGGCCTCCGGCGGCTCCCGCCTCGTCGTCGGCACGCACGCGCTGCTCGGCGACCGGGTGGACTTCGCCGAACTCGGCCTGGTGGTCGTCGACGAGCAGCACCGTTTCGGCGTCGAGCAGCGCGAGGCCCTGCGGACGAAGGGGGCGACACCCCCGCACGTCCTGGTGCTCACCGCGACGCCGATCCCGCGAACGGTCGCCATGACGGTGTTCGGCGACCTCGACGTGTCGACGATCCAGGGCATGCCGTCCGGCCGCGCCGGGGTCGAGACCTTCACGGTCGGACTGGCCGAGCACCCGGGGTGGGAGCACCGCATCTGGACCCGGATGGCCGAGGAGCTGTCCGCCGGCCGTCAGGCGTTCGTGGTCTGCCCCGCGATCGACGACACCCACGGCGAGGACGACGGCACGCCCGGTCCTGCCGCCGACGGCACCGAGACCGAGGGCGCGCCGGCCCGGAAGCCGGCGACCGTCCTCGCGACCGCCGAACGGATGCGGACGATGCCCGTGCTGGAGGGTCGACGGATCGAGGTCCTGCACGGGCGCATGACCGCGGAGGAGAAGGACCGCGTGATGACGTCCTTCGCCGACGGCGTGGTCGACGTGCTCGTCGCCACGACGGTGATCGAGGTCGGCGTCGACGTGCCGAACGCCTCGATGATGGCGGTGCTCGACGCGGACCGGTTCGGGGTGTCGCAGCTGCACCAGCTCCGCGGGCGCATCGGCCGCGGACAGTACGCCGGCGTCTGCCTGCTCGTCACCTCCGCCGAGGCCGAGACGGTGTCACGCGAGCGCGTGGACGCCGTCGCCGCGTCCGACGACGGCTTCGAACTGGCCCGGGTCGACCTCGAGCTCCGGCGCGAGGGGGACGTGCTCGGCGAGCGGCAGTCCGGCGGCCGGTCCTCGCTCACCCTGCTGCGGGTCGTGCAGCACGCCGACCTCATCGTCGACGCACGTGCTGAGGCCGAGCGCGTCCTCGAGCACGACCCGGACCTGAGCGGCAGCCCGGCCCTCCGCGACGCCCTCGCGCGTCGCCTCGACGAGTCCGACGCAGCCTTCCTCGGCAAGAACTGACCAGCACCCGGCCGGTATCGTCGCCGGCATGACGAAGATCGCCGTGGTGCCCGGTTCGTTCGACCCCGTGACCCTGGGGCACCTCGACGTGATCACGCGCGCGGCGGAGCTGTTCGACGAGGTCCACGTGCTCGTCGTGCACAACCCCGAGAAGACGGGGGCACTGTTCGACGCCGGCGACCGCGTCCGGCTCATCGAGGCCTCGCTCGCCGAGCTCGGCGTCCCGGGACGGATCGTCGTGGGCGAGTGGACCGCGGGGCTCCTCGTCGACTACTGCCGGCAGGTCGGGTCGACGATCCTGGTGAAGGGCGTCCGGTCGGGCGCGGACGTCGCGTACGAGACGCCGATGGCGATCATGAACCGGCACCTGGCCGGGGTCGAGACGGTCTTCCTCCTGCCGGACGCGGCCCGTGCGCACGTGTCGAGTTCGCTCATCCGGCAGGTCTCGTCGCTGGGGGGCGACGTGACGCCGTACGTGACCGACGCGGTGGCCAGGGCGCTCGCCGGACGGGGCTGACCTCCGGCAGCGGACCGACACCGGTCCGCGACACGCGTCGGGTGCTCGACTCGTCGGCCCGGGCGCGCTAGGCTGGTTGATCGTGTCTTCCTCCGTGAACAGCCCCTACGCCCTGCGTGTGCGTGACCTCGCGCACCGGCCGGGCGACATGCGCGAGGTGTCGCTCGACATCACGGTGCCGAGCACCCTCGGTGCCGGTCTCATCGCCGTGCGCGAGGGCGACCAGATGCACCTCGACGTCAAGCTCGAGGGCCTGCACGAGGGTGTCCTCGTCTCGGGCACCGCCCGGGCCGAGGCGACGGGGGAGTGCTCGCGCTGCCTCATCGACATCAGTGAACTCGTCGAGGTCGAATTCGCGGAACTGTTCGCGTATGATGCCTCGGAGGAATTCGACTACCAGGTTCACGACGACCACGTGGATTGTGAACCGGTCGTCCGAGACGCGGTGGTGCTGTCGCTGCCGTTCCAGCCGGTCTGCCGACCGGACTGCCCAGGACTCGACCCGGAGACGGGTGAGCGTCTGGCGGACGTCGGCGAGCGACCGACGACGTCGGCCACCGACCCCCGGTGGGCTGCGCTCAGCGGGATCCAGTTCGACGACAGCACCCCGCACCAGACCACCGTGGACGAGGAGCGGACGCAGGCTGACCAGGCCGAGTGACCGCCACATCCACGACTGACCACCGACCAAGCGAAAGAGAACCACCATGGCCGTCCCCAAGCGCAAGCAGTCCCGTGCGAACACGCACGCCCGTCGATCGCAGTGGAAGGCCGCACCGGTCCAGCTCGTGAAGACGATCGAGAACGGCAAGGTCACCTACAGCCTCCCGCACCGCGCGAAGGTCGTCGAGGACTCGGCCGGCACGCCCCTGTACATGGAGTACAAGGGCCGCAAGGTCGCCGACGTCTGATCGGACTCCTCCCATGACTGCGACGTCCGGCGCCGCGGGGTCCCGCCCCGTGGGGCCGGACGTCCTTCGTCTGCGCGAACTCCTCGATGTCCCGGTGGACCCGGAACTCCTGCAGCTCGCCCTCACCCACCGCTCGTACGCGTACGAGCACGGCGGGATCCGGCACAACGAGCGGCTCGAGTTCCTCGGCGACTCCATCCTCGGGCAGGCCGTCACGGTCAAGCTCTTCCGCGACTACCCGGAACTCGACGAGGGTGAGCTCGCCAAGCGCCGCGCGAGCCTCGTCTCGACGGTCGCCCTCGCCGAGATCGGCCGGCACATCGGGCTCGGCGCGTACCTGCGTCTCGGCAAGGGCGAAGAGCAGACCGGTGGTCGCGACAAGTCCTCGATCCTCGCGGACACCGTCGAGGCCGTGATCGGTGCGACCTACCTGTCGGCCGGGGCCGACGCCGCCACCGACCTGGTGCTGCGACTCGTCGCACCGTTGCTGGTCGACCCCGCCCGGTTCGGCGCCGCCATGGACCCGAAGACGAGCCTGCAGGAACTCGCGTCCGCGCTCGCCCTCGGCAACCCGGCGTACCGGATCACCGAAGAGGGCCCGGACCACGACAAGACCTTCCACGCGACGGTCGTGCTGCAGGGCGAGGACGTCGCCACCGGCACCGGCACGAGCAAGAAGACCGCGGAGATGTCCGCGGCGCTGGACGCCTGGACGCGACTGTCCGGACGCACCACCGAGGGCTGACCGGGTGCCCGAACTCCCCGAGGTCGAGGTCGTCCGTGCCGGCCTCGAACCCGCCGTCACCGGCGCCCGGGTCCTCGGAGTCCAGGTGCTCGACGAACGGGCGCTGACCCGACACGACGGCCCGGGCGAGGACTTCGCCTCCCGCCTGACCGGGCGGACCATCGCCGCCGCCGTCCGGCGTGGCAAGTTCATGTGGTTCCCGCTGGACCCGGACGCCGAGCGCCCCGAGGCCCTCGTGGCCCACCTCGGCATGAGCGGCCAGATCCTGCTCGGGCGCGACCGGCCCGCGGCCCGTCACCGTCGCATCGTGCTGGACGTGCAGCCGCAGGGCACGGACCGCGACGGTGCCGCGGAGGTCCCCGTGCAGCTGGAGTTCGTCGACCAGCGCACCTTCGGGTCGATGGCGATCGACCGGATGCTGCCGACGGTCGACGGCGCTCCCGCCGGCGTCGCCGGCGCGGTGGACACCCTCGACCCGGACGCCTCCTGGCGTCGGCGGATCCCGTTCCAGGTCTCACACATCGCGCGGGACCCGCTCGACCCCGCGTTCGACGACGAGCGCTTCATCGCGGCGGCGCGGAAGCGCGCCAGCGGCATCAAGCGCGTGCTGCTCGACCAGGGCGTCATCAGCGGGATCGGGAACATCTACGCCGACGAGTCGCTGTGGGCGGCGCGTCTGCACTTCGACCGACCGGCGGGCCGGCTGCCCCGGGCGACGCTCCACCTGCTCCTCGACGAGGTCCGGGCGGTGCTCCGCCGTGCGCTGGAGGACGGTGGGACGAGCTTCGACGCGCAGTACGTCAACGTCAACGGGCAGTCCGGGTACTTCTCGCAGCGCCTGGCCGTGTACGGGCGGCAGGGTGAACCGTGTCCGCGGTGCGGCACGCCGATCGTGCGCGAGCCCTGGATGAACCGGTCGAGCCACCGCTGCCCCGTGTGCCAGCCCGCTCCGCGGCAGCGCAGGCGTTAGCCTGACGCCAGCCGAGCACCCGGAGACCACATGTACCTGAAGAGCCTGACCCTCAAGGGGTTCAAGTCCTTCGCGCAGCCGACGACGTTCGCGTTCGAACCCGGCGTCACGTGCATCGTCGGTCCGAACGGCTCCGGCAAGTCGAACGTCGTCGACGCCCTGGCCTGGGTGATGGGGGAGCAGGGGGCGAAGACCCTCCGCGGCGGCAAGATGGAGGACGTCATCTTCGCCGGCACCGCCACCCGCGGCCCGCTCGGTCGAGCGCAGGTGACGCTGACGATCGACAACTCCGACGGCCTGCTGCCGATCGAGTACGCCGAGGTGACGATCTCCCGCACGCTGTTCCGCAACGGCGGCAGCGAGTACGCCATCAACGGTGAGAACTGCCGACTGCTCGACGTCCAGGAGCTGCTGAGCGACACGGGCCTCGGCCGTGAGATGCACGTCATCGTCGGTCAGGGGCAGCTGGACAAGGTCCTGCACGCAACCCCGGAGGACCGTCGCGGCTTCATCGAGGAAGCCGCGGGCATCCTCAAGCACCGTCGCCGCAAGGAGAAGACGCTCCGCAAGCTCGACGCGATGCAGACCAACCTGACGCGTCTGTCCGACCTGGCTGGGGAGATCCGGCGTCAGCTGAAGCCGCTGGGCCGCCAGGCAGAGGTCGCCCGCAAGGCGCAGTCGGTCGCCGCGGTGGCCCGTGACGCGAAGGCCCGCCTGCTCGCCGACGACGTCGTGCGTCTGCGCCGGGAACTGCGCGACCACCTCGAGGTCGAGACGGGTCGGAAGTCCGAGCGGATCGTCCTGCAGGAGCGTCTCGAGCAGACCAGGCAGCGGCAGCAGCAGGTCGAGCAGAGCATGGTCGGCGATGACGTCGACCGGGCGCGCACCGTCGTGCACCGCCTCGAGAGCGTGCAGGAGCGCTTGCGCAGCCTGTCGATGCTCGCGAACCAGCGCCTCATGTTCCTGGCGCAGCAGGCCGAGGCCCCGCAGCAGGGCCCCACGATCACGCCCGAGCGGGTGGCCGGCGCGCGGGCCGAGGCCGACCGCCTCGACGACCGCGCCCGCGAGATGCAGGGCGGCACGACCGCCGTCGGCGAACGGGTGCAGGCCGCCCGTGCCGCGCTCGACGCCCTCGACGAGCAGATCGCGGCCCAGGCCGCCCTGGTCGCGCAGCACGACCTCGAGGGCCAGCGGCTCGCCGGTGCGGTGGAGGTGGCCCGGTCGAGGCGCTCGTCCGCCTCGGCGGACCGGGAACGCCGAGAGCGCGCCCTGGCCGAGGCGGTCGCCCGTGCCGAGCAGGCCGCGTCGGCGCTCGAGGACCTCGGACGGGACCCGGCGCTCGACACCGACGAGGCCGCCCTGACGGCGACGCTGGCCGCTGCCACGGCGCAGCTCGACCAGGCCCAGACGGACCGGGACACGCACCGCGACCGGCTGCACACGCTCGAGCGGGAACGCGACGCCCTGGACGCCCGCATCGCCGCGCTCGCCCTGTCGATCGACGTCCGCGACGGTTCGCAGGCGCTCATCGACGCGGGCCACGCCGGCGTCGTCGGTCGACTGGCGGACCGTCTCACCGTCACGTCGGGCTTCGAGGCCGCCGTCGCGGCGGCACTCGACGGCCTCGCCGACGCCGTGCTCGCGGCGGACCGGGCGGTCGCACTCGACGCGGTCGAGCACGCGCGGACGGCCGACCTCGGCCGCATCGACGTGGTGGTCGCCGACGTCACCGGGAGAGGTTCCCGACTCCCCGCCGTCCTGCCGGCGTCCGTCCGCCGCGCGCTCGACCTGGTCGACGGCCCGCCCGCACTCACCGCGATCCTGTCCGACACGCTCGTGGCGGACACCGACGACGTCGACCTGGAGGCGGTGCTCGCGGCTGCCCCGGACGCGACCGTCGTGACGCGGTCCGGTGACCTCGTCCGCGCTGCCCGGGTGACCGGCGGCGGGGAGCGCACGACGTCCCGCATCGAGCTCGTCGCCGACCGTGATGCGGCTGCGACCCGACGGGAGACCGTCGTGACCGAGGCGGAGGACGCGGCCACGCGCCTCCAGGCCGCCAGGGCCGCGGCCGAGGCGGCCCGACGGGCGGTGGACGAGGCGGACCGGGCTGCTCGCGCGCACGCCCGCGCGACCGCGGAGTACGACCGGACGAGCGCTTCCGCGCGTGCCCGGGCCGAGAACACCGCGGCCGAGGTCGAACGCCTGCGCGCTGCCCTGGCCGAGACGGACGGGGCGACGGCGACCACCGAGGCGGCGCTGGCGGAGGCGGAGGCGGCACTCGGGGCGTTCTCGGATCGGCCGAAGCCGGTCGTCGACGCGTCGGCCCGCCCGGCGGCGCAGGAGGCCGTCGACGCCGCGCGAGCCGCGGAGATCGAACACCGCATCCAGGTCGAGACCGCCAGGGAGCGTGCCCGGGCCGAGCGGCGTCGCGCCGACCAGCTCGAGCGGCAGCTGGAGGCGGAGCGGGCGGCGGCCGAGGAAGCGGCACGGTTGGCCGTCATCCGCCGAGGGCAGATCGCGTCCGCCGAGGGGGTGCTCGCCGACCTGCCGGTCGTGCTGGCCGCCGTCGACCGGTCGCTGGCCGAGGCGCGCGTGCAGCTCGCGACCGAGGAGTCCGAGCGCTCGAGACGCAACACGGAGCTCCAGACCATCCGGAACGAGGAGCGTGAACTCCGCGACCGGTTGCAGACCATCACCGACGGCGTGCACTCGCTCGAGATGGAGATCTACGAGAAGCGTCTGCACGTGTCGGGGGTCCTCGACCGGGCGCAGAGCGAACTCGGACTCGGCGAGGCGGTGCTCGTCGCCGAGTACGGCCCCGACGTCCCGGTGCCGGTCGACGTGCTCGTCGACCCCCGGGTGCTCGCGCGCCGCCACCGGGAGGCGGCACGAGCGGCCGCTGAGGCGGGCCGCGTCACGGACGCCGTCACGGATCCGGATGCCCCGGCGGACGCGCAGCCCGAGACCGACGGGGACTCGGACGGGTCCGCCGGGACCGCCGTGGACGCGGGGGACGACACCGACGTCCCGCTCGTCGACGCCGAGTCGACCCTGCCCGGCGGTCCCGCCCTGCCCGAGTTCGAAGCGCCTGACGTCGACCCCGCCAGCGTCCCGACCACGCCGTACGTCCGAGCCGAACAGGAGCGCCGCCTCGCCGACGCCGAACGCGACCTCGGGCGGCTCGGCAAGGTGAACCCGCTGGCGCTCGAGGAGTTCCAGGCGCTCGAGCAGCGGCACGCGTTCCTCTCGGAGCAGCTCGACGACCTGCAGCGGACCCGCACCGACCTCCTGACGATCATCGAGGAGCTCGACGGCAAGATGCGGACGATCTTCGCCTCGGCGTTCGAGGACACGCGGGCGGCGTTCGACGTCGTGTTCCCGATCCTGTTCCCGGGCGGCTCCGGGTCCATCGCGCTGACGAACCCCGACGACCTGCTCACCACCGGCATCGACGTGCAGGTGAAGCCGGCGGGCAAGAAGATCGACCGGCTGACCCTGCTGTCCGGCGGCGAGCGGTCCCTGGCTGCTGTGGCCCTGCTCGTGGCGATCTTCACCGCGCGGCCGAGCCCGTTCTACATCATGGACGAGGTCGAGGCGGCGCTCGACGACGCCAACCTCGGCCGGCTGCTGACCGTGTTCGGCCGACTGCGCGAATCGTCGCAGCTCATCGTCATCACGCACCAGAAACGGACGATGGAGATCGCGGACGCGCTCTACGGGGTGTCGATGCGGCAGGACGGCGTCTCGGCGGTCGTCGGGCAGCGGGTGCAGCGGCCCGAGCCGGCCGCGGACCCGACGGCTGAACCCGCGGTGGCGTAGCGGCCGGTCGCGACCGCACCCGGACGCGACGGGAGGCCCGGTACCAGCTGGTACCGGGCCTCCCGTCGTGATGCGTGGGGATGCTTACTTCGCGTCCGCCTGGACCTCTGACGGCTTCTCGCCCGTCGGGGTGAGTCCGCGCTCCTGCCGGCGCTTCGACACGACCAGGCTGGCCACCGTCGCGACGGTGATCGTCAGCAGGATGAACCCGAGCGAGAACCAGATCGGGATCTCCGGCGCCCACTCGACGTGCTCACCGCCGTTGATGAACGGGACCTCGTTGACGTGCAGTGCGTGGAAGACGAGCTTCACACCGATGAAGCCGAGGATGACGGCCAGCCCCTGACCCAGGTAGATGAGTCGTTCGAGCAGTCCGGCGATGAGGAAGTACAGCTGGCGCAGACCGAGCAGCGAGAACGCGTTCGCGGTGAACACGATGAAGGCGTCCTGCGTGAGGCCGAAGATCGCGGGGATCGAGTCGAGCGCGAACAGCACGTCCGTCAGGCCGATGGAGACCATGACGAGCAGCATCGGGGTGAAGAGGCGCTTGCCGTTCACCCGCGTGGTCATGCGGTCGCCGTCGTAGTGCTCCGAGGTCGGGATGATGCGGCGGAGCAGGCGGATGAGCTTCGAGTCGCCCTCTTCCGCGCCGTGCTCGTCACCACCACGTGCCTGCGACCAGGCGAGCCAGAACAGCAGGAGCCCGAACAGGTAGAAGACCCACGAGAAGTTCTCGATGATGGTGACGCCGAGGGCGATGAAGATGCCTCGGGCGATGAGGGCGATCGCGACGCCGACCAGCAGGACCTTCTGCTGGTACTCCTTCGGCACCGCGAAGGTCGTCATGATGATGAGGAAGACGAAGAGGTTGTCGACGGACAACGCCTTCTCCGTCAGCCAGCCGGCGAAGTACTCGCCACCGGCCTGTCCGCCGCCGAACACCCAGACGCCGACACCGAACAGGATCGCGAGGGCGATGTAGACGACCGACCAGAAGGCCGATTCACGGATGTGCGGCACGTGCGGGGTGCGCACGTGCGAGAAGAAGTCGAACACGAGCAGGGCGAGGATGCCGGCGATCGTGATGAGCCATACGTACAGGGGAACGTCCACTGGAGTCTCCAGGTCAGGGGCGTACCGCACCGTCAGTCGACGGATCCCGCCACACCCCGAGGTGGACGGAAAACGGGTACGCCAGAGCCTGAAGGTCTCTTCCGCCGCGGTCCCGTCCGGTGCTGCTGATCGGGGCCGCGACCGACGCCCCGGGTCCGGGTCGTTCCGGGCCGTACTGACGGGGTCGCCGAGAGGGAATACTCCCCTTCGCGACTCCGACTCTAGCGAAGGTCCCGCCCACTCGGTCACCCGTAAGCTGGGAACATGGCGAGTAGTTGGTCACTGTCCTCCCGGCTCCGGGGTCTCTTCCAGCGGAAGACCATCGACGAGACGACGTGGGAGGACCTCGAGACCGCGCTGATCGGCGCTGACTTCGGGCCCGACATCACCGAGGAGATCATCGAGGACCTCCGTGCCCGCGTCGCACGGTACGAGACGACGGACCCCGCCGACCTCAACCGCATGCTGCGCGAGGTGCTCGAGGAGCGGCTGTCGAAGCTCGACACGACCCTGAAGCTCAGCAACCGTCCGGCGGTCGTCCTCGTCGTCGGCGTGAACGGCGTCGGCAAGACCACCACCATCGGCAAGTTCGCCAAGTTCCTCCGCACCTACGACCGCACCGTCCTGGTCGGCGCGGCGGACACGTTCCGCGCGGCAGCGGTGGAGCAGGTCGCGACCTGGGCCCAGCGCGCCGGCGTCGACGTGGTCCGTCCCGCCCAGCCCGGACAGGACCCGGCGTCGGTCGCGTACCAGACCGTCGAACGGGCCATCCGCGAGGGCACCGAGATCGTCGTCATCGACACCGCCGGCCGACTCCACACCAAGGCCGGGCTGATGGACGAGCTCGGCAAGATCAAGCGCGTCGTCGAGAAGCAGACCGAGATCGCCGAGGTCCTGCTCGTGCTCGATGCGACGACCGGGCAGAACGGACTCGCGCAGGCGCAGGCGTTCATCGAGGGAGCCGGAGTCACCGGACTCGTCATCACGAAGCTCGACGGCTCCGCCAAAGCCGGCTTCGTGCTCAGCGTGCAGGAGAAGACCGGCATCCCGATCAAGCTCATCGGGCAGGGCGAGGGCATCAACGACCTCACCGGGTTCACGCCGCACGTCTTCGTCCAGAACCTCGTCGGGTGACCGCTGGTCGGAGGTCCACGCAGGCGGGCCAGACCGCACCGACGACATGCGACGAACCGGGTCGGCGGGCATGAGCGCCGCCTGACGTGTACCGTCCCGGGCGACCCTGATCGACCGGGAGAGGACCCCACCATGCCCGCACTGCTCATCATCGCCATCATCGTCGGGATCGTCCTGCTCGTGACCGGCATCGTCAGCGCCGCGCTCAAGGCGCTGCTCTTCATCGGCATCGTGCTCATCGTGCTCGCCGTCGTCGGTTGGATCCTCCGCCTCGTGCGTGGTGGTGGTTCGCGGGTCTGACGACCGGACCGGACGACGAACGGGAGGCCCGTCACCAGCTGGTGACGGGCCTCCCGTTCGTCGTCATGGCGGCCAGACCTCCTGGCGGCCCACGGAGACGTTCCTCGATCTCGCTCCCTGCCGCGCCTCCCGGGCCGACGACCGTGGACGGTAGGATGGTCGGATCATGGCGCAATTCGGTTCACTCTCCGATCGGCTCACCGAGACCTTCCGCAACCTGCGGAGCAAGGGACGGCTGACCCCGTCCGACGTGGACGGCACCGTCCGCGAGATCCGGCGGGCGCTGCTCGATGCGGACGTCGCGCTCGAGGTGGTGAAGTCGTTCACCGCCGCGGTGCGCGAGCGCGCCCTCTCCGACGAGGTCAACAAGGCGCTCAACCCGGCGCAGCAGGTCGTCCAGATCGTCAACGAGGAGCTCGTCGGGATCCTGGGCGGGCAGCAGCGCCGGCTCGAGTTCGCCAAGCGACCCCCGACGGTCATCATGCTCGCCGGCCTGCAGGGCGCCGGCAAGACGACCCTCGCGGGCAAGCTCGGCAAGTGGCTCAAGAAGGACGGCCACACCCCGATGCTCGTCGCGGCGGACCTCCAGCGTCCCAACGCGGTGCAGCAGCTGCAGGTCGTCGGCGAGCAGGCCGGCGTGCACGTCTTCGCACCGGAGCCCGGCAACGGCGTCGGCGACCCGGTGAAGGTCGCCAAGAACGCCATCAAGGCCGCGGTCGACCAGCAGTACGACACCGTCATCGTGGACACCGCCGGTCGACTCGGTGTGGACGCCGAGCTGATGAAGCAGGCCGCGAACATCCGCAAGGCCGTCGACCCGGACGAGGTCCTGTTCGTCATCGACGCGATGATCGGTCAGGACGCCGTGAACACCGCGCGTGCCTTCCAGGAAGGCGTCGACTTCACCGGTGTCGTGCTCTCGAAGCTCGACGGTGACGCGCGCGGTGGTGCGGCCCTGTCCGTCGCCTCGGTCACCGGACGCCCGATCATGTTCGCCTCGACGGGCGAGTCGCTCGACGACTTCGAGCCGTTCCACCCGGACCGCATGGCGAGCCGCATCCTCGACCTCGGCGACATCCTCTCCCTCATCGAGCAGGCGCAGGGTGCGTTCGACGAGGAAGAGGCCCGCAAGGTCGCCGACAAGATCGCGACCGACAACTTCACGCTGAACGACTTCCTGCAGCAGATGCAGCAGTTGCGCAAAGCCGGCTCGATCAAGGGCATGCTCGGCATGCTCCCCGGCGCGAAGGGCATGCGCGAGGCGCTCGACAACTTCGACGAGCGCGAGATCATCCGCACCGAGGCGATCATCCAGTCGATGACGCCGCAGGAGCGCGAACTGCCGAAGCTGCTCAACGGTTCCCGTCGCCTCCGCATCGCGCGCGGTGCCGGCTCGACCGTGACCGAGGTCAACGCCCTCGTCAACCGGTTCGAGCAGGCCGCGAAGATGATGAAGACGGTCGCACGCGGTGGTGTGCCCCAGATGCCGGGCATGGGGCCGATCCCGGGCATGCACGGTGGCAAGAAGCAGCAGCCGCAGACCAAGAAGAAGAAGGTCGGCAACCCCGCCAAGCGCGCGGCCCTGGCCGCTGGCGCCGCCGCAGCGCCGCAGCAGGCTCCGAAGGGCGCCGGTCTCGGTCTCGGTGCCGGAGCAGGGAAGAACGGGAAGGCGCCGACCGAGGAAGAACTCGCGTCGCTGCAGAAGTTCCTCGGCCGCTGACGCGACCGACGGGAGGCCCGGTACCAGCTGGTACCGGGCCTCCCGTCCGTCGCCGCCCGTCAGAGCGAGTCGCTGAGCTCCGTCACCAGGTGCTGGACCACCGCGCGGAGGTCCCCGCCGTTCTCCCGTGCCACCGCGAGCTGGCGCTGGTAGGACGCGCCCCGCTCGATCATCGTGTCGAGGTGGTGCAGCTCGTCCTGGCAGCCGAGGCGTTCGGCGACCGGATCGAGTCGGGTCACGAGGTCGTGCACCTCGTCCGTGACGAGACGTTCGTCGCCCGCGACGTTCGTGATGATCTCGGCCTCCATGCCGTAGCGGGCTGCGCGCCACTTGTTCTCGCGCACGAACCAGGGCTGCATCGCCTGCAGCGTCTCGCCGGCGTCGAGCCGGTCCGAGCTCTCGGTGACCAGGCACTGCACGAGGGCGGTGACGGCGCCGACCTCGTCGAGCGTCGAGATCCCGTCCGAGACGCGGTTCTCCAGGGTGCCCCAGCCCGGTGAGGGGCGGATGTCCCACCGCAGGTCCTTCACACCGTCGATCACACCGGTGTGGACGAGGTCGCCGACGACCTCCTCGAAGTTCGCCCACGCGCCGAGCTGTGGCGGGAGCCCGCCCGTCGGGAGCTGTTGGAACATGAGCGCCCGGTTCGAGGCGTAGCCGGTGTCGGTGCCGGCCCAGAACGGGCTCGAGGCGGTGAACGCCTGCAGGTGCGGCACGTGACCGAGCATCGCGTTCATGATCGGGACGGCCTTGTCGCGGTCGTCGATCCCGACGTGCACGTGGACGCCCCAGATGAGCATCTGCCGGCCCCACCACCGGGTCCGGTCGATGAGGGTCGTGTAGTGCTCGCTGTCGGGGGTGATCTCCTGCTGGTCCCAGAGGGCGAACGGGTGTGTGCCGGAGCACATCACCTGCGCGTCGAGCGGTGCGGCGGCGTCGATGACCTCGCCGATGATGCCGGACAGCTCGCGGGTCGCGCTCCCGACGGAGCGGTGCACGCCGGAGACGACCTCGACGGTGTTCGTGAGGAGCTCCTCGGTCACCCGGTCCGCATCGCCGAGTCGTTCCCGGACCGCGGCGAGCACGGCCGGTGCCCGCGGAGCGAGGTCACCCGTCGCACGGTCGACGAGGGGCAGCTCCCACTCGACACCGATCGTCGACGGAGCGGATTCGGAGAACCGGATGTCCATGGGCCCATCCTGCCCGTCCACCCGCGGGATCGACGGAGCCCCGGCGTGTCCACCCGCACCGGCGCGCGGCCGGTTCGCCTAGTCTTCGTTGCGTGACCGCTGTCGTTCCGCCTGTTGCCGACGTGCCCGCCGACCTCCGCACCGTCGCCTCGCCCTGGACGCTCGGCCCCCTGCACCTGTCGAACCGCGTGGTGATGGGGTCGATGCACACCGGGCTCGAGGTGCTCGACGACGGCGGGGTCGCGATGGCCGCGTTCTACCGCGAGCGTGCCGCGGGGGGAGCGGCGTGCATCATCACCGGTGGGATCGCCGTGAGCGACGAGGCGCGGGGTGGTCCGGACTTCGCGGTGTTCGGTGTCGGCGACTCCGACGAGCGGTTCCGCACGGCGGTCGAGGCCGTCCACGAGGAGGGCGGCACGGTCCTCGCACAGTTGTTCCACGCCGGCCGCTACGCCCTGGTCGGTGGGCTGCGGGACCGGCACGGTCGACCCCAGCGGGCGGTCGCGCCGTCCGCACTGCCCTGGGCGGCCGCGCGCGGCGTGGTGCCGGAGGAACTCACCGCGGACGAGGTCCGGCGCACCGTCGACGACTTCGCCACCGCGGCCAGGGCCGCCGCCGACATCGGCTTCGACGGCGTCGAGATCATGGCGTCGGAGGGGTACCTCGTCAACCAGTTCCAGTCGCCGCTGACGAACCTGCGCGACGACGAGTGGGGCGGGACCCCGGAGAAGCGCCGTCGCTTCGCGGTCGAGGTGGTGCGCGCGGTCCGAGCCGCCGTGCCGGACCTCGCGGTCACCATCCGGCTGTCCGGTACGGACCTCATGCCGGGGTCGTCGACCGACGAGGACGTCGACGCCCTCGTCCTCGAACTGCTGCCGCTCGGGCTCGACGCGATCTCCGTCGGCATCGGCTGGCACGAGTCGCGCACCCCGACCATCCAGGCCGCGGTGCCGCACGGCGCGTGGATCGACCAGGCGGTCCGGATCGCGGACGTCGTGCGCGCCTCCGATCACCCGCAGGTCCGGGTGATCGCCTCGAACCGCATGACGGACCTCCGCGACGGTGAGGCCGTGCTCGCCGACGGCCGGATCGACGCCGTCGCGCTGGCCCGACCGTTCCTCGCCGACGCCGGGATCGTCGAACGGTCCCTCGCCGGCCGCTTCGACCTCGTGAACACCTGCATCGGCTGCAACCAGGCGTGTCTCGACCGGTCGGTGGTCGGCGCCCCGGTGTCGTGCCTCGTCAACCCCCGTGCCGCACGGGAGCTGCTGTTCCCGCTCCGGCCGACCGCTCGGCCGAAGCGCGTGGACGTCGTGGGTGGGGGACCGGCGGGACTGGCGGCAGCGGTCGACGCAGCCCGACGTGGGCACGACGTCCGGCTCTGGGAGGCCTCGGACGTGCTCGGCGGGCAGTTCGGTCTCGCGGCGGCCGTCCCCGGCAAGGAGGACTACGCGGGTCCGGTGCAGGCGGCGCGCGCGGAGCTGGCGGAGCGCGGCGCGACCGTGCACCTCGGACGCGCGGCACGGGTCGAGGACCTGGCCGACAGCGACGCCGTGGTGCTCGCGTCCGGCGTGCTGCCGCGGGAGGTGCCCCTGCCCGGTGCCGACCTGCCGCACGTCCTCACCTACGAGCAGGCGCTCCGGGACGGAGCGCCGGAGGGCAGCGTCGCGGTCATCGGCGGTGGGGGGATCGGTGTCGACACCGCCGCGTTCCTCACCGAGTCACCCGACGAGGCCGTCCGTGCAGCGGAGTTCGCCGCCCGCTGGGACGTACCGGTGTCCGACGCGCTGGTCGGGGACCTGCCGCAACGCCAGGCGACGGTGCACCGGACGACCCGCCCCGGACATCAGGTCACGGTGCTCCGGCGGAACGGCAAGTTCGCGCAGGGTGTCGGGCTCACCTCGCGGTGGGTGGCGCTCGGCCGGCTCCGCGACGCCGGGGTGCGGATGGTCGGCGGCGTGCAGGAGTACCTGCGGATCGAGCCGGGAGCGGTGTGGATCCGCGACGAGTCGGGCACCGAGGTCGCCGTGCCCGCGGACGTGGTCGTGCTCTGCGCCGGACAGGAGGCGCGGGACGACCTGGTCGCGGGCCTCCGGTCGGCCGACGTGCCGTTCGCGGTCGTCGGCGGCGCTCGGGACGCCCGTGGCGTCGACGCCGTCCGCGCCACGAGTGAGGCCCTGGAGGCGGTCCGCGCGCTGGCGCCCTGACCCCCCGCGGTGGTGACCTGCGGGCGCGCCGCGCGTCACGGCTCGCTTCCCGCCCGGGAATCTGCAAGAATGAACGGTCGAATCGTGTCCGCTCGACCCTCTATCCAGCGGATCACGAGTCTCTCAGAGCTTCCACCGTGTGTGCCCCCACGCCCGCGGTTCCGGTTCAACCACAACACGTACGCAACAGGAGTCATTGTGGCTGTCAAGATCCGTCTCAAGCGTCTCGGCAAGATCCGAGCGCCGTACTACCGCATCGTCGTCGCCGACTCGCGCACCAAGCGCGACGGTCGTGTGATCGAGGAGATCGGCAAGTACCACCCCACCGAGGAGCCCTCGTTCATCGAGGTCCAGTCCGAGCGTGCGCAGTACTGGCTCAGCGTCGGCGCGCAGCCGACCGAGCAGGTCGCCGCGCTGCTCAAGCTGACCGGTGACTGGGCCAAGTTCAAGGGCGAGAAGGACACCGAGTCCAAGGTCAAGGTCCGCGAGCCGAAGCCGGCCTTCACGGTCGACAGCTCGAAGAAGGCCGTCCTCAAGCCGAAGTCGGAGAAGACGGCTCCCGCCGCTCCGGCCGCGGACGAGACCGCCGACGAGACGACCGAGGCGTAGTCCTTGCTCGAATCCGCGCTGACGCACCTCGTCAAGGGGATCGTCGATCACCCTGACGACGTGCGCGTCGCCAGCTCCACCTCCGCGCGGGGCGAGGTCCTCGAGGTGCGTGTGCACCCCGAGGACCTCGGCCGCGTGATCGGTCGCGCCGGACGCACCGCGAAGGCGCTCCGCACGCTCGTCACGGCCCTGGCCGACGGCAAGCGCGTGCGGGTCGACGTGGTGGACAGCGATTCCTAGGGAGACGACCCAGCTCCGGGTGGGTCGCATCACGAAGGCGCACGGGCTCAAGGGCGGTATCAAGCTCGAGCTCTACACCGACGACCCGGATCGTCGGTTCACGCCGGGAGCGGTCTTCACGCTCCAGGTCCCCGACGACTCTCCGTGGTCGGGCAAGACCATCGCGCTCGACGAGTTGCGCTGGTACAACGGTCATCCCGTCGCGTTCTTCGCCGGAGTCGCCGACCGGAGCGTCGCCGAGACTCTCGCGCGGGCGATCCTCTGGGTCGAGCAGGACACCGAGGAAGGCACCGGCGAGGACGACGCCTGGTACGACCACCAGCTGGTCGGCCTCACGGTCCTCCGCGACGGCGTCGCGGTCGGTACGGTCGCGCGCGTCGACCACCTGCCGGCGCAGGACCTGCTCGCCGTGGACACGGCCGACCGCGGCGAGGTCCTCGTGCCGTTCGTCTCGGCGATCGTGCCCGCGGTCGACCTGGACGCGGGCACCGTCACGGTGACGCCGCCCACGGGTCTGTTCGAGGACCCGGAGGACACGAGCCGTCCCGAGACCGTCACGCCTCCCGCTCCCGAGGGCTGACCGTGCGGATCGACATCGTCACGATCTTCCCGGAGTTCTTCGGGGTGCTCGACGTCTCCCTGCTCGGCAAGGCACGGCAGGGTGGCCTGCTGGACCTGCACGTGCACGACCTCCGTTCGTGGACGACCGACCGGCACCGCACCGTCGACGACACCCCGTACGGTGGTGGTGCCGGCATGGTGATGAAGCCGGAACCGTGGGCCCAGGCCCTCGATGCCCTGCTCCGTCCCGACGGGTCGTCGACCCTCGTCGTCCCGACGCCCGCCGGGACCCCGTTCCGGCAGACCATCGCGCGGTCCCTCGCCGAGCACGAGCACCTCGTGTTCGCCTGCGGCCGGTACGAGGGGATCGACGCCCGCGTGTTCGAGTGGGCCGCGACGCGCAGCACCGTCGTCGAGCTCTCCCTCGGGGACTACGTGCTGAACGGCGGCGAGGTCGCCGCGATGGCCATGATCGAGGCCGTCGGACGGCTCGTCCCGGGCGTCGTCGGCAACCCCGAGTCACTCGTCGAGGAGTCCCACGAGGACGGCCTGCTCGAGTACCCCTCGTACACGAAGCCGGCATCGTGGCGTGGCCTCGACGTGCCCGACGTGCTGCTCAGCGGACACCACGCGCGCGTCGCCTCCTGGCGGCACGAGCAGCAGGTGGAGCGGACGCGGCGCGTCCGGCCGGACCTGCTGCCGGACTGACCGGGTCAGCGCGACCAACGAACGGACGGGAGGCCCGCCACCAGCTGGTGGCGGGCCTCCCGTCCGTCCGTGACGTGTCGTCGCATCCGACGGCCGCTGCGACGGTCCCGTCAGGCGTCCCGCTGGGCGCGTCGGAGGGTGAGGACCTCGGGGCCCTGGTCGGTGACGGCGACCGTGTGTTCGACGTGCGCGGCGCGCGAGCCGTCGACGCTCCGGAGAGTCCACCCGTCGTCGTCCTGGAACAGCTCGTCCGTGCCCTGCATCAGCCACGGTTCGATCGCGACGACCAGCCCCGCGCGGAGCTTCATCCCGCGTCCGGGGCGCCCGTCGTTCGGCACGTGCGGGTCGCCGTGCATGGTGCGGCCGACCCCGTGCCCGCCGAACTGCAGGTTGACGTCGTAGCCGGCCCCGCGCGCGACCGACCCGATCGCGGCCGAGACGTCACCGAGCTTGTTGCCGGGGGCGGCCTGGGCGATCCCGGCGGCGAGGCACTGCTCCACCGTGGCGATGAGGCGCTGGTCCTCGTCACGCGGCGTCCCGACCTGCACGGTGACGGCCGAGTCGGCGACCCAGCCGTCGACGCTCGCGGCGAAGTCGAGACTGACGAGGTCCCCGTCCTGCAGCACGAGGTCGTGCGGCAGTCCGTGCAGCGCGGCGTCGTTCACCGACGTGCAGAGGTTCCTGCCGAACGGCGACTTGCCGAACGACGGGTGGTAGTCGACGTAGCAGCTCTCCGCACCACGGTCGGCGATCATCCGGGCGGCGACACGGTCGAGGTCGAGCAGGTTCACGCCGACGTCGACGGTCTCGAGGAGGGCGTCGAGGACATCAGCGACGAAACGGCCGGCGACACGCAGTCCGTCGAGTTCGGCGGGGGTGCGGAGTTCGATCATGGGACCATCCTGCCGGTTGGCTGCAGTGCCCTCGTTGTGGCATGATGATCGATCGTGCCCTGGCTGGACTCTGCCACGGGGGAGTCGCCGACACCGGGCACGTCTCGTTCTTTCCGAATTCGATCCGCGGCGACCCGTGTGCGTCCGCAGGAAGTGACACCATCATGCAGCTCCTCGACCACGTGACCGCCGGTGCCCTGCGCACCGACCACCCTGACTTCCGCCCCGGCGACACCGTCAAGGTCCACGTCAACATCGTCGAAGGCACGCGCTCGCGTATCCAGGTCTTCCAGGGCGTCGTCATCGGCCGCCAGGGTCACGGCATCGGCGAGACCTTCACGGTCCGCAAGGTGAGCTTCCAGGTCGGCGTCGAGCGCATGTTCCCCGTGCACTCCCCGATCATCGACCACGTCGAGATCGTCACCCGCGGTGACGTGCGTCGCGCGAAGCTCTACTACCTCCGGGAACTCCGCGGCAAGGCGGCCCGCCGCAAGATCAAGGAGAAGCGCGACAACTGATCGCCTTCACAGCGAAGCCCGGAACGCCGGGCCCGCTGCGAGCCCCTCGTCCATGTACGGTTGTGCATCGGCGGGGGGCTCGCCCGTTCCCGGAGCCGCTTCCGCCCCGGGGTCAAGCGTCCCGATGCGACACCGCAGGGACTGGTCGACGAGAGTGGAAATGACGGACACGACAGAGGGAGAGGCCCGTCGGCCCCGCACCGCGAAGAAGCCGCGCAACGGGGTGCTGACCTTCCTGCGGGACCTCGTCATCATCTTCATCGCCGCGCTCCTGGTGTCCTTCCTGGTGAAGACCTTCCTGATCCGGTCCTTCTACATCCCCTCGGCATCGATGCAGGACACGCTGCAGATCAACGACCGCGTCATCGTCAACGAACTCGTCCCGGACGCCGTCGGCCTGAAACGCGGCGACGTCGTCGTGTTCAAGGACCCGGGCGGTTGGCTCGACGGCGAGCAGCTGCCGAACGTCACCCCGACGTCCCCCATCGGCGAAGCCGCCGACTGGCTCCTCACCCAGGTCGGTCTGGGCACCGGTGACAGTGACGACCACCTCATCAAGCGTGTCATCGGGTTGCCCGGCGACACGGTGGCGTGCTGCAACGACCTCGGTCAGATGTCGGTCAACGGCGTGCCGATCACGGAGCCGTACCTGAAGCTCCCTGCCGGCGACACCCGCGCGTCGTCGACGGACTTCTCGGTCACCGTGCCGAAGGGCACGATCTGGGTGATGGGCGACAACCGGAACAACTCGCGGGACTCCCGCTACAACGGGGACACCCCCTCGAAGGGCTTCGTGCCGCTCTCCGACGTGACTGGTCGGGCGTTCGTCATCTCCTGGCCGATGAGTCGCTGGACGTGGCTCGACGACCACCCCGAGGTCTTCGCCGGCGTGGAGGAGCGGGACGAGTGACCCCGGTCCGTCCGTCCCTGCGGGTCGAGAAGTCGTTGTTCGCCGCCGGTCGGGTCACCGTGATCGGTGTCGACGAGGTCGGCCGCGGAGCGATCGCGGGCCCGGTCGGCGTCGGGGTGGCAGCAGTGACCGTCGACGTCCGGCGCGTGCCACCGGGGCTCGCGGACTCGAAGCTCCTGACGCAGGCGAGGCGCACGGCGCTCGTCCCGGCGGTCACCCGCTGGGCCCGGACCGCGGTCGGGATGGCGTCGGCCGAGGTCGTGGACGACCAGGGCATCGTGGCGGCGCTCGGGCTGGCCGGCGCCCGAGCCCTCACGACCCTCGTCGACGACGGTGTCTCGCTCGAGGGGGCCGTGGTGGTGCTCGACGGGTCGTTCGACTGGCTCTCGCGAGCACTGCCGCCGGAACACCGCCCGTTGGACGTGCAGGTGCGGATCAAGGCGGATCGCGACTGCGCATCCGTCGCCGCGGCCTCCGTCGTCGCCAAGGTGGCCCGGGACGGCCTGATGACCGCCGCGCACGACGATGCTCCGCACTACGCCTGGGCGTCGAACAAGGGCTACGGCTCGACGGCCCACTACGACGCGATCCGAGCGGTCGGACCGCACGCGCTGCACCGGAAGACGTGGTTGCACGCGGCGTCGAGCGTCGCCCTGGACGGCTTCGACGAACTGGACCGGGTCGTCGGCTGAACGGTCGTGCGCGGTTCGGTGGCCCGGGCGGTGCACACGGCGGACGGCGCTCTAGACTGGTCGCGCGATGGATGACGAAGAATTCGACGACTACGACCGCGAGGTCGAGCTGGCCCTGTACCGCGAGTACCGCGACGTCGTGGGGCAGTTCCGGTACGTGGTCGAGACCGAGCGGCGTTTCTACCTGGCGAACGAGGTCGAACTCGTGCGCCGGGACACCGAGCACGACTTCTACTTCGAATTGACGATGAACGACGTCTGGGTCTGGGACGTCTACCGTTCGGACCGGTTCGTGAAGTCCGTTCGTGTCCTCACGTTCAAGGACGTCAACGTCGAAGAACTCACCGCGCGTGAACTCGAACTCCCGAAGGAACTCGCGCTCGACGAGTAGGGATCGCCGTTGAATTCGGCCGTGCTGCAATGTCCTGCGATACTCTGGGCCGTGATACGACTCTGAAGGAGTGAGAAATGGCGCAGAAGGTCACTGTCCAGCTCGTCGACGATCTCGACGATTCGCCGATCGCCGCTGGCGATGGCCGTACGGTCGAGTTCGCATTCGACGGTTCGTCCTACGAGATCGACCTGTCCAACGACAACGTCGACAAGTTCCGGGACGCGATCTCGGACTACATCGCCGCGGCGCGGAAGACAGCCGGTCGTCGCACCGGCACGACGGGCAAGAGCTCGTCGGCTCCGAAGCGTGGGAACTCCGAGGAACTCGGCAAGATCCGCGAGTGGGCGAAGGAGAACGGGTACGAGGTCTCTTCTCGTGGTCGTATCTCGACGCAGGTGCAGGAAGCGTACGCAGCCGCACACTGAACATCCCGACCGACGTTCGTCGTCGGTCGCCGCAAGAGCCGGACATTCCGTGAGGAATTGTCCGGCTTTTGTCGCATCAGGGTGCATGGCTGTGCAATGCATTCCTGCACAGGACGGTCGTTCTGCTCTTCCGTCCACAGATCGGCTGCAGCTGCTCCGTCGAATCCTGACGCAGATCATGGTGGCTCCATGACGAATCGCGTAGATCTCCGAGACGCAACCCATCCCCGGAAGACGACGGGGAACACCGGTGAAGACCATGCCGTGGAATGGCTCGTCCGGCACGGGTTCGCGATCATCGACCGGAACTGGCGATGTGCCCGCGGCGAACTCGACATCGTTGCCCGGGACGGCGACACCATCGTCTTCGTCGAGGTGAAGACCCGGACCGGACAGACGACCGGGCACCCGCTCGAAGCCGTCACGCCACGGAAACTCGGACGCATCCGAGGGCTCGTCCCCGCCTGGTTCCACGCGCACCGCGAGCAGACAGCGCGCGCGATCCGCATCGACTGCATCGCGGTGACGATCGTGGCGGGCCACGTCGCGATCGAACACGTCGAGGCAGTCGGATGAGCGACATCGGGCGGACGTCCGCCGTCGCTCTGGTGGGGGTGCAGGGGAGCCTGGTCGAGGTCGAAGCCCACCTGACCAGCCAGCTGCCGACCTTCAGCATCATCGGTCTCCCCGACACGTCGCTCGGAGAAGCCCGCGAGCGCGTCCGGTCCGCAGCAGCCGTGGCGGACTGCCCGCTGCCGGCCCGTCGGATCACGGTCAACCTCACCCCGGCCAGCGTTCCGAAGCGCGGATCCGGGTTCGACCTGGCGATCGCGATGGCCGTGCTCGCCGCCGCCGGGACCGCTCCCGGTGCCGACCGACGCATCGTGTACGTCGGTGAGCTCGGCCTCGACGGCCGGGTCCGCCCGGTGCCCGGCATCATCCCGGTCGTGCTGGCAGCGCGGGAAGCCGGCATGGACCGAGTGGTCCTGCCCGTCGGGAACCTCGCGGAGGCGCAGGCCGTCCCGGGTGTGGCGTTGAGCGGTGTCGATTCGCTGCGCTCCGCAGCCATCGACGCGGGAGCAGACCTCCCGGCCGGGTTCGTCGACCCGGTCCTGACGCCGGTCCCCGGCGGCGACGACCCACCCCCGCTCGAACTCGCCGACGTGGTCGGCAACGCCGTCGGCGTCCGAGCCGTCATCGCAGCAGCGGCCGGGGGACACCACGTCCTGCTGCTCGGACCGCCGGGTGCCGGCAAGACGATGCTCGCCGAGCGGCTCCCGGCCCTGCTGCCCGACCTCGACGACGACGCCGCGCTCGAGGTCGCTGCGGTCCGGTCCGTCGCCGGCCACGGAGCACGCTCGTGGACCCGCCGCCCGCCGTGGGAAGCTCCGCACCACTCAGCATCCGCTGCAGCGCTCATCGGAGGCGGGACCGGGCAGCTCCGACCCGGAGCAGTGTCGCGGGCGACCCGGGGCGTGCTGTTCCTCGACGAGGCCACGGAGTTCCCGCGGGTCGTCCTCGACGCGCTCCGGCAGCCGCTGGAAGCCGGGCGGATCACCGTCCACCGCGCCGGTGGATCGGCTGACTTCCCCGCCCGGTGTCAGCTCGTGCTCGCTGCCAACCCCTGCCCGTGCGGGAACGCCGGGTCGATCGGCGGGCCACCGTGCACCTGTCCGCCCAGTGCTGTCCGGAGGTACCTCGGCCGGTTGTCCGGGCCGTTGCTCGACCGCATCGACATCCGTGTGGCAGTACCTCGGGTGACGACCGGGACACTCCGTGCGAGCGACGGGACGGCCCCGAGCACCGAGGCAGCCAGGCGGACGATCGCCGACGCCCGGGAACGCATGCGGGCGAGGCTCCGCGGGACCGGATGGACCAGGAACGCCGAGGTCACCGGTCCGTGGTTGCGCACGGACGGCCGAGCGGCTCCGGGGGCCTCCGACCTGCTCGACCGCGGACTCGACCTCGGCACGCTGACGATGCGCGGCTGGGACCGCGTCATGCGCCTGGCGTGGACGATGGCGGACCTCGCGGGCGATGACCGGCCCGAGCGCGGTCACGTCGAGCGGGCACTCGCGTTGCGGACCGCGCTGTGACCGCCCACGCCGGGAGCGACGGCCGCGGATCGCTGGCGCGGTTGCGTGCCGGAGTGGGCGGTACCAGCGAGTCGGACGACGACGAGCTCCTCGCACGGGTGGCGTGGTCGACCGTCGCCGAGCCGGGGGACAGGACCGCGGGGGAGTTGGTCGGTCGTCTCGGGGCCGCCCGTTCCATGCGTGCAGCCTCCGCGGCACTCGAGGACGGTCCGGCGGTGCTCGGCAGGATGCTCCTGGGAGCGGCTTCGCACGCGGAGCAGGACGAGGTCCACCTCGAACTCGCCCAGACGGCGGCGGACGCACTCGTGCCGGCACTCGACCGATGGCGGCAGCGATTGGTGCGCCTCGACGTACCCGCCGTCCTCAGAGCGGCATCGGCGGTGGGCAGCACGCTGCTCGTCCCGGGGGACGACGACTGGCCGAGCGGGCTCGACGACCTGGGGCCGCACGCACCCCTGGTGTTGTGGCGCCGGGCGACCGGGCGGCTCGAGGACCGCCCGGGCCTGGCGGTGGTGGGGGCGCGAGCGAACACGGTCCTCGGCGCCGAGGCGGCTGCGGAGATCACCTCGTCGGCTGCCGATGCGGGGTGCCTCGTGGTGTCCGGCGGGGCGTACGGCATCGACGCCACCGCGCACCGGGTCGCCCTCGCGGCGGGGGTGCCGACCGTGGCGGTGCTCGCCGGCGGCGTGGACCAGCTCTACCCGGCGGCGAACAGCGCGATGCTCCGTGCCGTCGCCGAGCACGGAGCCCTCCTCGCCGAGTGTCCGCCGGGGACCAGACCGTCGCGCTGGCGGTTCCTGGCGCGCAACCGCCTGATCGCGGCACTGGGGACCGTCTCCGTCATCGTCGAGGCGGGTGCTCGGTCCGGTGCACTGAACACGGCGCACCACGCGGGGCAACTCGGGCGGCCGGTGTTCGCCGTGCCGGGGCCGTACTCGTCCTCGGCGTCCGTCGGATGTCACCGTCTCATCGCCGATCGACGGGCCGAGATCGTCGTCCACCCGAAGGACCCGGCCCACGCGGCGCTCCGTGCCCGATCGGGCAACGTGTTCGCTGAGCCCGTGGTGCCGATCGCAGGAGCGCGGACGGACCCGGACGTGCTCCGCGTCGTCGATGCCCTGAGTCGGCGGCGTGCGGTGACCCTCGACGAGGTCGCCCTGCGGTCGGGGCTGTCCCTGGCGGACACCACCGACGCTCTCGCGCTGGCAGAGCTGCAGGGCCTGGCGCAACGGGGTCCGACCGGCTGGACGGCCGGGTGACGCGACGTGGTCGGCGGTCCCCGCTCGGAGCCCGATGCGGACGGGGGACGTGCGTGGGCTCGGGGCAGGCCCGGCACCTCGGCGTGGCCTCGGCACCTCGGGGCGGGTTGCGCGGAACGCACCGTCGGTACCGGCCGTACCCTGTCGGATGTGCCAGACGACGAGGGACACCTGCCGGGGAGCGACCGGTTCGACCGGGTCGTCGTGGTGTTCCTCGACCACGTGCGACATGCTCGGCGGCTCAGCGAGCAGACCGTCCGGGCGTACCGCGCCGACCTCGAGGACCTCGTCGCCTTCGCAGCTGGACGGCAGGTCGAGCGGGTCGACGGCATCACCCTCGAGCTGCTCCGTGACTGGCTCTGGGCGGCGAACGAGCGAGGCCTCGCTCGGTCGACGATCGCCCGTCGGAGTGCTTCGGTCCGCGCGTTCACGCGGTGGGCGAGTGAGTCCGGCGTGCTCGCGGCGGATCCCGGGGTGCGGCTCCGAGCACCGAAGGGCGCCGCGCACCTGCCGCGTGTGGTCGCGCAGGACCAGGTCCGGGTCCTGCTCGACGGACTGGCTGCCCGGGCCGTCGGGGACGACCCCGGTGCCCTCCGCGACCGAGCGGCCGTCGAACTGCTCTACGCCGCCGGAGTCCGGGTGAGCGAGCTCGTCGGCTTGGACGTGGCGGACGTCGACCAGACGCGCTTGACCGTGCGCGTGTCGGGCAAGGGTGGGAAGGAGCGCGTGGTGCCGTTCGGGGTGCCGGCACGCGACGCGATCGAGGCGTGGCTCGAGCGCGGTCGGCCGGCGCTCCTCGTTACGGGCGCGGCGCAGACCCCTCCCGACGCCGCTCGGTGTCCCTCGGCCACGGACGCCCTGTTCCTCGGCGACCGGGGATCCCGTCTCGGCACGCGGAGCGCCTACCGACTCGTGGCCAGGGTCCTCGGGTCGCTCCCGGGCGAGGGACCGAGCGGACCGCACACCTTCCGACACACGGCGGCCACGCACCTGTTGGACGGGGGAGCCGACCTCCGTGCCGTGCAGGAGATGCTCGGGCACGCGAGCCTCGGGACCACGCAGATCTACACGCACGTGTCGTCCGCCCGGCTGCGGGAGGTCTACCGGACAGCGCACCCCCGCGCCTGACCGGACCGTCAGCGAGCCGGCCGCGGATGAGCTGCCCCGGGCAGCACGCCCTCGGGCAGCACGCCCTCGGGGAGCAGGACCGGCCAGCGGGGCGGTGGGAGGAACGGAAGCGGATCGACGTACCGCCCGTCGACGCGAGCACCGAGGTGCAGGCACGGAGTCTCCGGCGGGCAGTGCCCGGCGGAGACGACCCCGACCGGATCGCCGCGGTCGACCTGGTCACCCTTCCGGACCGATGGGCGCACCGGGTCGAGCGCGCTCACCAGCCCGCCGCCGTGGTCGATGGTCACGACCTGCCGACCACCGACCGATCCGGCGAACGCCACGGTCCCCGCGCCAGGGGCGGACACGGCGGTGCCAGGGGCGGCGACGACGTCGACGCCGCGGTGACCGGGTCCGTAGTCCGTCGCGGGGGCGTCCCACGGCCGCCACACGACGTGTCGGCTGGTCGGCCACGACCACCGCGAGGCCGCGGCGGTGACCGCCGGCGACGTCGGGTGCGAGCCGTGTGTCGCCGACGGTGCCCCGGCGGGAGCACCGGAGGTCGCTGCGGCAGCCGTGCTCGGCGCACCCGACACCACCCCGACCACCGGACTCACGACCGCGAGGGCCACCAGCACGACCACCCCGCACCACGTCGCCAGGGCGCGGACGAACCCGCGCCCTCCCGCGCCGACCCACATCCCGTCGTCCGGAGCGATCGCCGCCCCACGCACCACCGTCACCATGGTCCCGACACTGCCGTTCCCGGCACGGCCACGAGGCGGCCGAGCGCCGTCCTGTGGATGCCACTCCGAGCCTCCCGGCCGGTGGAGAGACGGGCACCACCACCCCGTCGATGTGCTCAGCCGCCCGTGAAGGGGTACTGTCGGCCCCGCTCCGGACACCGCAACGCCGCTCGGACGGCGATCCAGCCGACCGCCGGGGCACCGTGCACCACCCGGCACGGCGGCGGGAACCCAGGAGCATCGTGTCGACCAGGACAACCGAGCACGGCGAAGACCGTGCCTTCAAGGGGAAGGTCACCCTGTTCGCCATCGCGGCGGCGGTCGGTGGCTTCCTCTTCGGATTCGACTCGTCGGTCATCAACGGCGCGGTCGACGCGATCAAGGGGGAGTTCGACCTCTCCGACGGAGCCAGCGGCTTCGCGGTCGCCTCAGCCCTCATCGGCTGCGCGTTCGGCGCGTACTTCGCCGGCCGCCTGGCGGACCGCTTCGGCCGGACGCGCATCATGTTCTGGGCCGCCGTGCTGTTCTTCGTCTCGTCGATCGGCTCCGGCTTCGCCTTCGCCACGTGGGACTTCGTCATCTGGCGTCTCGTGGGCGGTCTCGGCATCGGCACCGCGTCGGTCATCGCGCCGGCCTACATCTCCGAGGTCTCCCCGAAGGCGATCCGCGGGCGTCTCGCGTCCTTCCAGCAGCTCGCCATCACGCTCGGCATCTTCGCCGCCCTGCTCTCCGACCAGTTCTTCGCGGTGACGGCGGGCGGCGCGTCCGAGGTCGTCCTCGGCCTGCCGGCCTGGCGCTGGATGTTCCTGGTCGGTGTGCTGCCGTCGGTCGTCTACGGCATCCTCGCGATCACCCTGCCGGAGTCGCCGCGGTACCTGCTCACCAAGGGCCGGAACGACGACGCTCGCGAGGTGATGGGCAAGATCGTCCCCCGTGACACCGTGAACACGAGCCTGGAGGAGATCCAGGACGGCATCAAGCAGGAAGCCAACGAGAAGAAGGGTTCCATCCGCGGCAACCGCTTCGGCCTCCAGCCCATCGTCTGGGTGGGCATCATCCTGGCCGTGCTGCAGCAGTTCGTCGGCATCAACGTGATCTTCTACTACTCGACCACGCTCTGGCAGGCCGTCGGGTTCAAGGAGGAGGACTCGTTCCTCATCTCCACGATCACCTCGGTCGTCAACGTCGCGGTCACGTTCATCGCGATCTTCCTCGTCGACAAGGTCGGCCGGAAGCCGCTGCTGGTCGCCGGTTCCGCGGGCATGTTCGTCTCGCTGACGATGGTCGCCATCGCGTTCTCGCAGGCCCGCATCGTCGACGGCGAGCCCTCGCTGCCGGGCGCGTGGGGCATCATCGCCCTCGTCTTCGCGAACCTGTTCGTCGTGTCGTTCGGCGCCACCTGGGGTCCGCTCATGTGGGTGCTGCTCGGCGAGATGTTCCCGAACCGCATCCGCGCGACGGCACTGGGTGTCGGATCGGCCGCCAACTGGATCGCGAACTTCATCGTCACGATCTCCTTCCCGGTCCTGTCCGGCTTCAACCTGACGGTCACGTACGGCATCTACGCCCTGTTCGCACTGCTGTCGCTGTTCTTCGTCATCGCGAAGATCCCGGAGACCAAGGGCCGCTCCCTCGAGGAGATGGGCATCAGCGCCGAGGGGGACACGGTCAGCGCCCGGTCCTGACCGCCCGACCGCGTCCTGGAGGCCCGGACCACGTCAGCCGATCGGCTCGCGTGGTCCGGGCCTCCTTTCTGTTACGCTCTCCTCAGCAGCGCGCTGGTCGCGCTGACTTCGCGTGTCCACCACCGCCGGCCTCCGGCGCGTCCTGCGACCATCGGTCCCGCTCTCGCGAGCGGGCGGTCGCACGGGCAGGACACCAGGGACCACGACCACCGGTCGTGATCGACACAACCGCAACCGTGCGCACGGCTCCAGTCCTGTGCGCCGAGAACAAGGAGGGACGGCATGGCCGTCGTCACCATCCGCCAGCTGCTCGACAGCGGCGTCCACTTCGGACACCAGACCCGTCGGTGGAACCCGAAGGTGAAGCGCTTCATCCTCGCCGAGCGCTCCGGCATCCACATCATCGACCTGCAGCAGTCGCTGGCCTTCATCGACCGCGCGTACGACTTCGTCAAGGAGACGGTCGCGCACGGTGGCACGATCCTCTTCGTGGGCACCAAGAAGCAGGCCCAGGGCTCCATCGCCGAGCAGGCGACCCGCGTCGGCCAGCCGTACGTCAACCAGCGTTGGCTCGGCGGTCTGCTCACGAACTTCCAGACGGTCTCCAAGCGCCTCGCGCGCATGAAGGAGCTCGAGGAGATCGACTTCGACGACACGACGAAGGGCTTCACCAAGAAGGAGCTCCTCATCAAGAAGCGCGAGCTGGACAAGCTCCACAAGACCCTCGGTGGTATCCGCAACCTCACGCGGACCCCGAGCGCGCTCTGGATCGTCGACACCAAGAAGGAGCACCTCGCCGTCGACGAGGCGCAGAAGCTCGGGATCCCGATCATCGGCATCCTCGACACCAACTGCGACCCGGACGAGATCACCTACCCGATCCCGGGCAACGACGACGCGATCCGCTCCGTCGGTCTCCTCACCCGCATCGTCGCTGACGCCGCGGCGGAGGGCCTGAAGACCCGCCACAACGGTGGCGACGAGGCCGAGGCCGAGCCGCTCGCCGAGTGGGAGCAGGAGCTCCTGTCCGGTGACGCCGCTGGCCAGACGCAGGGCGAGGGCGCCACCGTCCAGGAGAACGACGCCGACGCGCAGGTCGCAGCGAAGGAGATCGGCGAGCCGATCGCCGACGCCGACAAGAACGCCGAGCCGACGGCCGAGGCCGCGACGGCCGCGGAGACCACCCCCGCCGAGTGAGCACCAGGGGCGCCGGGCCGACACGGTCCGGCGCCCCTGCCTCGCTCTCCACTCTCCACACACGCACAGTCCAGAAAGGACTCCAGTCAATGGCAAACTTCACCGCTGCTGACGTGAAGAAGCTCCGCGAGGACCTCGGCGCCGGCATGATGGACGCCAAGAACGCCCTCGTCGAGGCTGACGGCGACTACGAGAAGGCCGTCGAACTGCTCCGCATCAAGGGTGCGAAGGCCGTCGCCAAGCGCGATGACCGCGCGACCTCCGAAGGCGTCGTGGTCGCTTCGGCCGACAACGGTGCCGCCACCGTCGTCGAGCTCGCGAGCGAGACCGACTTCGTCGCGAAGAACGAGAAGTTCACCACCCTCGCCGACAAGGTGCTCGGCGCGGTCGCCGCCGCCGGTGCCACCGACGTGGCGTCCGCCAACGCGGCTCCGCTCGACGGCAAGACGGTCCTCGAGGTCGTCAACGAGAGCGCGGCCGCGCTCGGCGAGAAGCTCGAGGTCCGCACGGTCCGCCGTGTCGAGGGCTCGTCCTTCGAGATCTACCTGCACAAGACGAGCCAGGACCTGCCGCCGCAGATCGCCGTCGTCGTCGCCTACGAGGGTGACAACGCCGCCGAGGCCCGTTCGATCGCGCAGCACGTCGCGTTCGCGAACCCGTCGTACCTCACGCGCGACGAGGTCCCGGCCGACGCGATCGAGAAGGAGCGCGCCACCGTCGAGGCGATCACGCGCGAGGAGGGCAAGCCCGAGGCTGCGCTCCCGAAGATCGTCGAGGGCCGCGTCAACGCCTTCATCAAGGGCATCTCGCTCCTCGACCAGGACTACGCGAAGGACAACAAGATCTCCGTCGCGAAGGCCGCCGAGAACGCCGGCATCACGATCCAGGGCTTCGCCCGCGTCAAGGTCGGCGCGTAACGAACCCATGACGGGGCCAGGAACCAACCGGTTCCTGGCCCCGTTGTCGTGCGCCCCGGCGCACCGAGTACATTTCCACGAGACCACGACGAAGGGTGCTTGACACATGACCGACGAGAAGACCGGACGCCGACGGGTCCTGCTGAAGCTCTCGGGAGAGGCGTTCGGCGCCGGTTCCCTGGGCGTGAACCCCGACGTCATCAGCACCATCGCCAAGGAGATCGCCGTCGCCGCCCGAGCGGTCGAGGTGGCCGTGGTGGTCGGCGGTGGCAACTTCTTCCGCGGCGCCGAGCTCTCGCAGCGGGGGATGGACCGGGGTCGAGCGGACTACATGGGCATGCTCGGAACCGTCATGAACGCCCTGGCGCTCCAGGACTTCCTCGAGCAGGCCGGTGCCGCCACCCGCGTGCAGTCGGCGATCAGCATGACGCAGGTCGCCGAGCAGTACATCCCGCGTCGCGCCGAGCGTCACCTCGAGAAGGGCCGTGTCGTCATCTTCGGCGCCGGTGCGGGCCTGCCGTACTTCTCGACCGACACCGTCGCCGCCCAGCGGGCGCTCGAGATCGGCGCGGACGAGGTCCTCGTCGCGAAGAACGGCGTCGACGGCGTCTACTCCGCCGATCCGAAGAAGGACCCCACCGCCGAGAAGCTGCACCACGTCACGTACCAGGACGCGCTGCTCCGGGGCCTCAAGGTCGTCGACGCCACCGCGTTCTCGCTGTGCATGGACAACGGCATGCCGATGCACGTGTTCGGCATGGAGGGCGAGGGCAACGTCCGCGCCGCGATCCAGGGCGAGCGCATCGGCACCGTCGTGAGCAACTGACCGGCGCACGACCGCCGACTGACTAGACTCGACCCGTACCGAAGGAGAACCACCGTGATCAGTGACGTCATGACCGAGGCGACCGAGAAGATGGCGAAGGCCGTCGACGTCGCGAAGGACGACTTCGCCACCGTCCGCACCGGCCGCATCAACGCCGCGCTCTTCCAGAAGATCCCGGTGGAGTACTACGGTTCGCCGACGCCCCTCGCGCAGCTGGCCTCGCTCCAGACGCCCGAGGCACGCACGCTCATCGTGACGCCCTACGACAAGACGGCGCTCAAGGAGATCGAGCGTGCGATCGCCACGTTCCCGAACCTCGGGGCGAGCCCGACGAACGACGGCGAGATCGTCCGCGTGACGATCCCGGAGCTCTCGGCGGAACGCCGCAAGGAGTTCGTGAAGATCGTCCGTGGCAAGGGCGAGGACCACAAGGTCGTGCTGCGCAACATCCGCCGCCGGGCGAAGGACGACCTCGATGCGCTGAAGGGCGAGGTGTCCGACGACGACATCGCCCGCAGCGACAAGGAGCTCGACGCGCTCACGAAGAAGCACGTCGACCAGATCGACGACGCGCTGAAGAAGAAGGAAGCCGAACTCCTCGAGGTCTGATGCGCCGTCCGGACCAGGGCGACGACCGCCCCACATCAGATGACCGCCGCATGACGGGGTTCCGACAGGACTTCGATGCGCGGGCGAGGGCGGCGCGGAGCGACTTCGAGGCGCAGATCCGTCAGCGCCGTGCGGAGTTCGGAGCGCGGAACGAAGCGCTCACCGCGCGGACCGGTCGGAACCTCCCGGCGGCCATCGCGATCGCACTCGCGTTCGCGGTGGTCATGCTCGGCTCGCTCTTGGTGTTCAAGCCGGTGTTCATGCTGGTCGCTGCGTTCCTGCTCGGGCTCGGCGTCTACGAACTCGCGAGTGCGATGCGCTTCGCCGGGCGTGACGTCCCGCGCATCCCGAGTGTCGCGGTCGCGGTGGGGACGGTCCCGGCTGCGTTCCTCGGCGGTCAGGACTGGGCGCTGTCCACGCTGCTCGGCGGCGTGGTGGTCATCTCGGTGTGGCGGCTCGTCGAGGTCGCGCTCTCGCGGTCGAGGCCGTCGGCACGGAACGTGTTCCGCGACCTCACGAACGGGTTGTTCGTCCAGGCGTACGTGACGCTGCTCGGTGCCTGCGTGGTGCTCCTGTCGGCGCAGGACCGGGGCGAACTCTGGGTGATCGCGTTCATCCTCGTGGTGGTCGCGGTCGACACCGGTGCCTACGCCACCGGGATCAACCTGGGCAAGCACCCGATGGCTCCGCGCATCAGCCCGAAGAAGACCTGGGAGGGCTTCGGGGGATCGGTCGCGGCGAGCATCGTCGTCGGCATCCTCGTGACCTGGCTGATGCTCGGCCTGCCCTGGTGGACGGGCATCATCCTCGGTGTGCTCATCTCCGGGTCCGCGACGCTCGGCGACCTGACGGAGTCGATGATCAAGCGCGACCTCGGCATCAAGGACATCTCGTCGTTCCTGCCGGGGCACGGCGGTCTGCTCGACCGGATCGACAGCATCCTGCCGTCCGCGGCGATCGCGTACCTGATGTACCTCGTCGTCGTCCGGTGACGCGAGCCTGAGGTCCTGTCCCGCGCGTCCAGGAAGTGCTCTGGCACAGGACTGGCACAATGGCGCCGTGCCTTCGACGTTCCCGACTGCCCCCCGCTCGGTCCTCGGCTACGACGCCGACGAGGTCGAGCGTTTCCTCGAGGACGCTCGCCGTGCCTACACGGCCAACGACAGCGCCCCGGGGATCGAAGCGGCCAAGATCCGCCGGACCGCCTTCTCGATGAAGAAGGGCGGCTACTCGACGCAGCACGTCGACGCCGCGCTGGAGCGGCTCGAGGACGCGTTCGCGGCGCGCGAGCGGGAGCGCGAGATCGCCGACATCGGGCAGAAGGCCTGGTACGCGGAGGCCCGTGGCAAGGCGTCCGACGTCGTCGCCCGACTCGGACGCCCCGACGGCCAGCGGTTCCAGCGGGTCAACTTCCTGACGACCGGGTACCACCCGAAGGACGTCGACGCATTCTCGCGTCGGCTGCACGGGTACTTCAAGGACGGCAAGCCACTGAGCCTGACCGAGGTCCGTTCGATCGTGTTCCGCCCGAAGCACGGCGGGTACCGCGAAGCGCAGGTCGATGCGCTCCTCGACGCGGTCGTCGAGGTCATGCTGGCGGTGCGCTGACCGCTCACGGTCGCCGGACCTCGCCCGGCGAGGCGTCCGCGTCGCCCGTCGAGAATCACCGTGCCCGGGTGCTTCGCTTTCCGTGATCGTTCCGTTATCCTGGACGGACTCATGGGCAGGCACACGGCAGACACTCGATCCGACCGCGGAACCCGCGAGCTGCACGATCACGCGATCGTCAGCGAGCGCCGAGCGGCGATGAACCGACCTCGCACGGCGGAGACCACGGTCGTCCGTCCCACCCCGACCCCGCAGGCGGAGCAGCGCGTCGCTCCCGTCATCGCCCCGGTGTCGGTCGCCGCGAACCGCGTGTCCGACGCCGATGCCGCGAACGCCGCGGCCGCGGTCGCTGCGCCGTCTGCTCGGATCGTCCGTCGTTCGCGTGCCCGGTCGCTCGCGCCGTCGAAGCCGACCACCCCGCGGTCGTTCAACGGCTTCGTCCGCCAGCGCTCCACGATCCCGGCCCTGTCGTTCTTCGCGGTGTCGGCGTTCGTCGGTGGCTCGCTGTTCAACCCGATGCAGACCGACGCCGCCACGGCCGCACCGGTGCTGGCTCCGGCGCCGATCGCCACCCCGCAGCAGTTCTCCGCGCACGGCACCTACGGTGACTTCGACGCCGCTCGCGACGGGTTCGACGTCGTCAAGCCAGCGCCGAAGCCGACGCCGACCCCCTCGGCCAGCGCGACGCCCGACGCGGACGACACGGCTGCCACGGCCACGGCGGACACCGAGTCGACCGACGACGCCCAGCCTGCAGCGAGCACGCCGCTCGCCGCCACCGCCGCGACCCCGGACCCGGGCAGTGCCCAGGCCATCGCGCAGCAGATGGTGACGGCCCGTGGCTGGGGCAACGACCAGTACAGCTGCCTGGTGTCCCTGTGGAACAAGGAGTCCGGCTGGCGGGTCAACGCCTACAACCCGAGCGGTGCGTACGGCATCCCGCAGTCGCTCCCGGGCAGCAAGATGGCCAGCGCCGGAGCCGACTGGCAGACGAACCCGGCCACGCAGATCACGTGGGGCCTCAACTACATCACCGGCGTCTACGGCACGCCCTGCGGTGCCTGGGCGCACAGCGTCTCCTACAACTGGTATTGATCGGCGGTCGCGGTGCCGCGGAGCAACCGGCCGCGTCGCCCGCGTGGCCGCGGTCACGAGGACGTGCCGGAGGGCGCGGGTCTCGAACGGCTGATGGGCGGCTGGCGCCGGACGGAGTTCCGGCGCGGCCGTGAGTGGTCCGTGCAGCCGATCTCGGCAGCGTCGGCGCAGAAGGAGTACCTGTGCCCCGGCTGCGGGCTAACGATCGAGCCCGGTACCGCACACGTCGTCGTGTGGCGAGCGGACGGCGTCCTCGGTGACGCCGCCGACCTCGCTGCCCGTCGGCACTGGCACCACCACTGCTGGAGCATCGCATGACGACCGAGCACACTGACGACGACTCGACGACCGTCGACGAGATCCGGTCCGGGACGGTACTGCCGGCCCGACGGTCCGACGTCGAGCTCGTCACCGACGACCACCTCACCCTCGTGGGGGAGCTCGCCGAACCGCTCGATCGTCCGGCGCGAGGGACCGTCGTCACACTGCACCCGCTGCCGACCGCGCACGGCTTCATGGACTCGCACGTGCTCAAGAAGGCTGCGGCTCGCCTGCCGGAGCTGGCTGACATCGCGGTCCTGCGCTTCAACTTCCGCTCGGTCACCTCACCGAGGGGGACCTCCGAGGGCAGCTTCGGTGACGGGGTGTCCGAAGGCTTCGACCTGCGAGCAGCCGTGACCGAGGTCGTCGACCGGGGCCTGCCGACACCGTGGCTCGTCGGGTGGTCCTTCGGGACGGAAGTCATCCTCAAGCACGCTCTCGAGCACGTCGGAGCCGGTCACGTGGCCGGCGTGGTCCTGCTCTCGCCACCGCTGCACCGCACGACCGACGACGAGCTCGCACGTTGGGCGGACGTCACCGTGCCGGTGGTCGCACTCGTGCCGGAGCACGACGACTTCCTCGTGCCCGACGCAGCTGCCCGCCGGTTCGCCATCGCACCGACGGTCCGGGTCGTCCCGGTCGCGGGCGCGAAGCACCTGTGGGTGGGGGAGAAGTACGTGCGGACCGTCCTCGACGCCGTCGCCGACCTCGTCGTGCCCGGCACTGCTCCGCTGCCGACGCACTGGGCGGCGTCGGGCGATCCGTCCTGAGCCGGACGCCCTGACGTCGTCGGACCGGGCTCGAGCGTGGTGCCCACCACGAGGACGCTCGCGGTGCACACCGGACACCTGCCGGCCAGCCGACCCGGTGCGGGGCGCTCAGCGCTCGGCGTCGTCTCCGGCCGGGACGGGTCGTCCGGCGACGCCCTGCTCGTCGATCACACCGGCCGCGTGGGTGAGGACGCCGCGGAGGTTCTCGAGGTAGCCGGCCACCGCCTCCCGTTCGGTGCGGATGGCGCCGAGGCGGTCCTCGGCCTCTGCCAGCAGGACCGCGGTGCGCTCCTCGGCATCGGCAACCAGTCGGTGTGCGCGCTCCTGGGCGTCGCGGACGAGGTCCGCCGCGCGCTCCTGCGCATCGCTCTCCTGCTGCCGAGCGAGGTCGGCGGCTTCCCGCTCGAGGCGGTCGGCGGTCTCGCGTGCGGCGGTGGCGCGGCGGGTCGCGTCGGCGAGCTGCAGGTTCGCTTCGTCGAGGTACTTCTGCGTCTCGGTCACCGTCGCACGGTGTCGCTCCAGGTACTCCTGCTCGGCGTCGTCGCGGCGTGCTGCCAGCTCTGTCTCGAGTGCTGCCCGGGCCTCGTCGCGCTCGCGCTCCACCGTCGCCCGGACCTCGTCGCGCTCCTGGGCGAGCGCGGCGCGCGCGGTGTCGATCTCCTGTCGCAGTGCCGTGCGCTCGGCGAACAGCTCGTCGAGCTCGGCGCTGCGACGGTCGGCGATCTCGGTGTCGACCTCGGCGTGCTCGCGCTCCCGACGAGCGGCGAGCTCGTTCTCGTGCTCGCGGGCGGCCCGCTCGGCAGCGGCCTCGGCTGCCGCGCGCTCCCGTTCGATGCGGGCGAGGTGCTCGGCGGTCTCGCGCTCGATCCGGTCCGTCGTCTCCTGGACACGACGGGCGTTCTCGGCCGCGGTCTGCTCGGTGTCGACGCGGAGCTGGGCGCGGGCCGCTTCGAGCTCCTGCTCGAGGGCGGTCCGGGCGCCTGCGAGTTCGCGCTCCCAGGCGGCTCGGGCAGCTGCGAGGTCCTCGTCGAGGTCGCGGCGGCGGTCGTCGATCTCCGCGGTGAGCTCGGCGCGTCGGCGCTCGACCTCGGCGGCCAGGTCGGCGCGTCCGGTCTCGAGTTCGAGTTCGAGGGCCCGGCGGGCTTCGCCGTGCTCGCGTTCCCACGCGGTGCGGGCCTCGGTCAGCGTGCGGTCGAGGGCGTCGCGGCGCGTGCGCTCCTCGCGGTCGAGGTCGTCGAGGCGGCGGGTCTGGTCGGCCTCGAAGACGCTGCGACGGTGCTCGGTCTCGCGGTCGAGATCGGCGGCGGCGCGACGGGCCTCGGCGGATTCGCGCTGTGCGGCCTCGCGCAGCTCGGCGACCTCGTGCTCGACCTGGGCGCGGAGCGCGTTCGTCTCGCGGATGGCGACCGATCGGACCTCGGCGGCCTCGGTGACCGCCGCACCGCGCAGGGCGGCCGCTTCGTTCCGGGCGTCCTGGACGAGGATGCCGGCTTCGGCTCGGGCGCGCTCCACGGTGTCGGCGGACTCGGCGCGCGCACGGGCCAGTTCGTTCGCCGCGCGCGTGCGGGCGTCCTCCAGGGTGTCGTGCGCTTCGTCACGGGCTTCGCGGAGCGTGCGCTCGGCCTCGGTGCGGCTCGTGGCACGCAGGCGCTGCGCGTCGATGTCCGCCTGGCTGATCAGTCGGGTGGACTGTTCCTCGGCGACACGCAGGGTCGACTCGAGTCGGGTACCGAGACCGCTGTAGGTCGGGGTGCCGGCCTCGTCGAGCTCGCCCTGCAGGTCGGAGACGCGGGACTGCAGGAGACGGATCTCCTTCGCCGCTTCGGCGCGGTCGGTGTTCGATTTGATGAGTTCGCGGCGGAGGTCGTTCAGAGCCCGTTCGACCTCGTCCTTGCGGTACCCCCGCAGCTCGGTCCCGAACTCTGCCTCGTCGTTCGCCACGTGTCGCTCCCTGTGGTCGTCCCGGACCGCCCCGTGCAGTCCGGACCCCGATTGTAGTGGTGCGCCCACGTGGGCCCCTGAGGCGTCGGGCAGAGCGCGGGGATGCGCCTCACAGCTGTCCTGGGTAACCTGGGCCGTTGTTTCGCGCGCCGATCCCCCCACCCCGGCGCGGAGGGAGAGAGTTCCGTGCGATTCGTCCTGGCGATCGTCAGCTTCGTCATCGGGGTGCTCCTCGTCGGCCTCGGCGTCGGGCAGCGGACCGTGTTTGCGCCCCCGTCCTCGATCGTCGCCGCGACGAGCGGGACCGCGTCCGCGCCGGTCACCGTCATCCCCGGCAGCGTGCTCAACGCCAACCCCGGGTACCAGCGCATCAACGTCTCCGGCGCGGACGAGGTCTTCGCCGCGTACGGGAAGACGTCCGACGTCGACGCCTGGGTCGGTGACGCCGCGCACACCACCCTGCGGTACGACGCCGACGACAGCTCCCTCGTCGGACGCACGACGGGCAGCGCGACCGAGGTGCCGGACCCGAAGGGCAGCGACCTCTGGTACCAGGAGTACGACGACGCCACCCAGTTCACCGTGCGGCTGCCCGCCGACGTGTCGCTCGTCCTCGCGTCCGACGGGTCGGACCCGGCGCCGTCGGACATCTCGGTGACCTGGCCGCGGGACACCGCCACGCCCTCGGTGGGTCCGCTCCTCACCATCGGCGGCCTGTTCGTCCTCGGCGGTGTCGTCCTCCTCATCTGGGCGTTCCTGCACCAGCGCCGTTCGCGTGGTCCGCGTCGTCGGAGCGGGGGTGGGCGACCGCCGCGCGTCCGCGCCTCCCGTCGTGCCGCTGCCGCCGGCGCACAGGTGCCCGCCCGGAGCCGGCGCGGGCGCCGGTCGTTCGTCGCCGTGCCCGTGCTCGTCGCCGGTGCGCTCGTGCTGAGCGGTTGCTCATCCGAGTACTGGCCGCAGGGCGGTGGTGATGCCGGGACGACCCCCACGCCCACCGCTTCAGCCACCGGTGCCGCGGCAGCGACGCCGGCGACCGCAGCGACGAAGCAGCAGATCTCCCGCATCGTCTCCCGCGTCGCCGAGGTGGCGGAGCAGGCCGACGCCGACAAGGACGCCGACCTCGCCGGGTCGCGGTTCGCCGGGCCGGCCCTCGAACTCCGGAAGGCGAACTACGCCATCCGCAACGCCGACGCCGAGGCCAAGGCGCTGCCGGCGATCGCGGCGGACGACGTCTGCGTGGCGCTGCCGGAGCAGACGGACACCTGGCCCCGGACGGTCTTCACGGTCGTGGCGGCGGACTGCTCCGACGCCGAGACGGCACCGCAGGCGTTGACGCTCGTGCAGCAGGACGCGCGCTCCGACTACAAGGTTGAGTACGCCGTCTCACTCGAGGCCGACGCGCAGCTGCCGTCGCTCGCTCCGACCTCCGTCGGCGCCGCGCAGCTCGCCCCGGACTCGAAGCTCCTCGCGCTCGCACCGGACCAGGTCGCAGCGGCGTACGGTGACATCCTGTCGAAGGACTCCGAGAGCGCCTCCGCCGACCTGTTCGCCGGCGAGGGCGACGACCTCCGCACCCGGATCGGGAAGTCCTACAAGGACGAGAAGGCGAAGTCGCTCCCGGACACGGCCGACATCGAGTACTCCTCCGAGGTGCCGGCCGGCACGCCACTCGCACTCGCGACGAACACCGCGGGCGCCCTGGTGTCGGTCGACCTCAACGAGATCGAGAAGGTCACGCCGACGGCCGACGGCGCGAAGGTCAACACCGAGGGTGCCGTGAAGGCGCTGTCCGGCGTCGACTCGAGCACGAAGGGCGTGACGGCGACCTACGGCGTGCAGTTGCTCTTCTCCGTGCCCCCGGTGGGCTCGGACGACAAGATAGAACTCCTCGGGTTCACCCAGGGCCTGATCGCAGCGAGTGAGGTGCAATGACCAACGTCCCCCCGACCCCGTCCAGCTTGCGTGGAGCGGTCGACCTCTCGTCCCTCGTCGACCGGGCGCAGCGGCCGCCGCAGGGTGCCGGCGCCCCGTCCGCCGGTGCGCCGTCCGGATCCGCAGCCGGTGTCCCGGCCGCCGGTGCCGGTCCCGCGGACGACGGCGTCGTGAGCGTCCCGTCCCTCGTGATGGACGTGACGGACCAGAGCTTCCAGGACATCGTCCAGCTCTCCACCGTCGTCCCCGTCATCGTGGACATCTGGGCCGAGTGGTGCGGTCCGTGCAAGCAGCTCTCCCCGGTCCTCGAACGTCTGACGGAGGAGTACGCGGGCCGACTCGTGCTGGCCAAGGTCGACGCGGACACGAACCCCCAGCTCGTGCAGGCGTTCCAGGCGCAGTCGATCCCGACCGTGGCCGCCGTCATCGGTGGTCGTCCGCTCGGCCTGTTCGTCGGCGCGCTGCCGGAGGCCGAGGTCCGTGACGTCCTCGAGCAGGTGCTCCAGGCCGCCGAGCAGAACGGCATCGCCGGCCGTGTACAGGTCGACGGCGCCGCGGACCCCGCCGCCGACGCCGAGCAGGGCGAACCGGAACCCGAACCGCTGCCGCCGCACCACCAGGCCGCGTACGACGCGATCGAGGCCGGCGACTACGCCACCGCGATCGCCGAGTACCGCACCGCGATCCTGCAGGACCCGCACGACCAGATGGCCGTGGCCGGTCTGGCGCAGGTGTCGCTGCTCGACCGGCTCTCCGGCAAGACCGCCGACGAGATCCGCGCAGCGGCCGGTGCCGGTCCGTCGGACGTCGCAGCGCAGCTCGCGGTCGCCGACCTGGACATCAGCGGTGGGCACGTCGAGGACGCGTTCGGACGGCTCCTCGACCTCGTCCCGACGGTGTTCGGCGACGACCGTGAAGCGCTCCGCGTGCGGCTGGTCGAGTACTTCGAGCTCATCGGTGCCGAGGACCCGCGCGTCGTCGCCGCCAGGCGGCGGCTCGCCAACGCGCTTTACTGAGCCGGACCGCGCGCGACGCGACACGAGCGAGACGGGAGGCCCGGTACCAGCTGGTACCGGGCCTCCCGTCTCGCTCTGCAGGGCGCTACTCGGCCAGGCGCAGCCAGACGGCACCCAGCGGGGGCACCACGAGGTTCGCCGAGGCCGGACGGCCGGCCCACGGGACGTCCTCGGCCTGCACCGCACCGAGGTTGCCCACACCGGACCCGCCGTACGCCGAGGCGTCGGTGTTGAGCACCTCGTTCCAGGTGCCTGCGGTCGGGAGGCCGAAGCGGTGCTCCACGGGGACGCCGGAGAAGTTGACGAACACGGCGATGCGCTCGTCGCCCGCCTTGCGCAGGAACCCGAGCGTCGAGTGCGGTGCGTCCCCGCCCTCGAGCCACTCGAAGCCGTCCTGCGTCGCGTCGTGCGTCCAGAGCGCCGGGTTGTCCTTGTAGACGCGGTTCAGCTCGGCGACGAGGTCCTGCACGCCGCGGTGCCCCGGGTCGTCGAGGAGCCACCAGTCGAGGCCGTTCGCCTCGCTCCACTCGGACGGCTGCGCGAACTCCTGGCCCATGAAGAGCAGCTGCTTGCCGGGGTGCGCCCACATGAAGGCCAGGTAGGCGCGGACGTTCGCGAGCTTCTGCCACTCGTCGCCGGGCATCTTGCCGTAGAGCGAGCCCTTGCCGTGCACGACCTCGTCGTGGCTGATCGGCAGGGTGAACTGCTCGCTGAAGGCGTAGACGAACGAGAACGTGATCTCGTCGTGGTGGTACGAGCGGTAGGCGGGGTCACGCTCGACGTACTGGAGCGTGTCGTGCATCCACCCCATGTTCCACTTCTGGCCGAAGCCGAGACCGCCGGCACTCGTCGGCTGCGTGACGCCCGGCCACGAGGTCGACTCCTCGGCGATCATCACGATGCCGGGGTAGCGCTTGTAGGCGGTCGCGTTGGTCTCCTGCAGGAGCGAGATCGCCTCGAGGTTCTCGCGGCCGCCGTGGATGTTCGGCAGCCACTCGGTGCGGGAGTAGTCGAGGTAGAGCATCGAGGCCACGGCGTCGACGCGGAGGCCGTCGATGTGGAACTCCTCGAGCCAGTACAGCGCGTTGGCCACGAGGAAGTTGCGCACCTGCGGCTGCCCGAAGTCGAACACGTGGGTGCCCCAGTCGAGCTGTTCGCCGCGGCGGGGGTCCGGGTGCTCGAACAGCGCGTAGCCGTCGAACTTCGCCAGTGCCCACTCGTCCTTCGGGAAGTGCCCGGGGACCCAGTCCATGATGACGCCGATGCCGGCGGAGTGCAGCCGGTCGATGAGGTACCGCAGGTCGTCGGGGGAGCCGAAGCGCGCCGTCGGCGAGTAGTAGCCGGTGACCTGGTAGCCCCACGAGCCGCCGAACGGGTGCTCGGCGAGCGGCAGGAACTCCACGTGCGTGAAGCCCGTGTACTGCATGTGCCCGATGAGGTCGTCCGCGACCTCCCGGTAGCTGAGGCCCGGACGCCACGAGCCGAGGTGCACCTCGTAGATGCTCATCGGGCGGTCGTGGGTGGTCGTGGCGGCGCGTTCGGCCATCCATCGGTCGTCGCCCTCGGACCACGTGTGGTGCGCACTCGTGATCACGGACGCGGTGAGCGGCGGCACCTCGGTGCGGCGGGCGAACGGGTCGGCCCGCTCCACCCAGCCGCTGTCGGTGAGGATCTGGAACTTGTACCGCTGGCCCTCGAGGGCACCCGGCCAGAACAGCTCCCAGACGCCGAGGTCGTTGAGGCGGCGCATCGCGGTGGTGCGGCCCTCCCAGCCCTCGAAGTCGCCGATCACGCGGACGGCGGTGGCGCGCGGTGCCCAGACGGCGAACGCGACGCCCTCGACGTCGTCCACGGTCCGCACGTGGGCGCCGAGGTGGTGCCAGAGCTGCTCGTCACGGCCCTCGCCGAAGAGGTGCAGGTCGAGTTCGCCGAGCGTGGGCGGGAAACGGTAGGCGTCGTCGGTGGTCCAGGTGTCGCCACCCTCGTAGTCGGCCTCGACGCGGTAGCGGCCGAGCTCGCCGGCGGTCGCTCCGGCCCAGACGCCCTCGCCCTCGTGGCGCAGTTCGACGTCGTCGCCGTCGGGACGGACGACACGGACCGCGGTCGCCAGGTGGCGGACCACGCGGACGCTCGTGCCGCCGTCGACGGCGTGCGGGCCGAGGACGTCGTGCGGCTGGGACCAGCGGCCCTCGGCGACCTGCTGGCGGATCCACTCGTCGACCGGTGCGGGGACCGGCTCGGTGGTGCTGGTGGTGCCCGCCGTGGTCGGCGCGGGGGCCACGGCCGTCCGGGAGGCGCTGGTCGCCTCCGCCCCGGTCGGCGCATCCGCGGCCAGGCCGCCGGCGAGCGTCGCCGACTCCGGCACGTCGCGCGAGGGCGACTCCGGCTGCGCGGCGGGCGCGCCCGGCAGGTCCTCGCCCGGAGCCGAGGTCTTCGGCTCGAAGCGCTCGGCGGCGCGTTCAGCGGGGGACTCGGTCGACCGGCGGGGGAGCGCGGGCGCGCCCGCCGCGCAGCCGGAGTCGCCC
>NZ_QKTS01000017.1:0-58447 GCF_003234525.1 Curtobacterium sp. MCBD17_021
ATCACGTCACGGCGGAACTCTTCCGGATACGCCTTCACCATGGCGCACATCCTTCCAGCAGGAGCCAACGCTCCTACCCGTCAGGAGTCAACCAAACCTGCAGCAGTCCCTGACGACCACGGCCGCCGTACGGACACCTGGCTCAACGCCACCCCCAACGGCGAAGAAGATCCGACGGTATGGAAGGCGCACCAGAAGCTCGAGTACGACGCCTCCGGCAAGGTCACCCGCGTGCTCGGATCCCGCGACAGCAGCAACCCGTCCTCCGTCGTCGACACAAAGTACTGCTACGTCGCCGGCACGGCCGCCGGCGGCAGCTGTGATCCCGACAAGGGCAATGACCGCGACCAGCTGCAGTGGTCCAAGGACATGACCGGTCAGATCACCGAGTACGACTACAAGGCCAGTGACGGGAAGAGCTCCACACGACTGCAGAAGGTCAAGCAAACCGGTGGCGCCCAGAACACGACCTGGACGTTCACCTACGACAAGGCGGGCGACCGAACCGGAGCCAAGGCAGTCGACACGGACACCAAGCGCGTCATCTCCGACACGCAGCTCAGCTTCAACGCGGTCGGGCAGATCACCACCGCCGGGTACCAGTACGACGGCACCGGCAACCTCATCGCCGCACCAGGGAAGACGTTCACCTACAACGGTGCGCAGCAAATGACGTCTTCTACGAAGGATGGGATCAAGAGCAGCTACACGTACGCCGGCGCCTCGATGGTGACGTTGTTGTCGCAATCAACCGCCGGGAGCAAGGCATACCAATACACCTACGGCAGGAGCGGCGCACTCACAGCCCGGACTGTCGTGAGTGAAGGCACCGCGTCAGTGCTGAGCGACCCGTCCAGTGGACGCCCGTTGGATCTCCGAACCGCGGACGGATCGACCAGCATGTGGGTCATCGACGGCATTGGAAATCCGGCCGCCGCCATTACCGACAAGGGTGAAAAGGCTTACGTCGTGTCGTACTCCCCGTACGGCGGGGAGACCGTTACCTACGGTGACAACAGCTCGCAGTGGCAGCAGAACCCCTACGGGTTCAAGGGCGGTCTGCGCTCAAGCGGTACGAACATCGGCCTCACCAAGTTTGGCTATCGCTGGCAATCCGCTGAGACGGGTGGGTGGATCTCACGCGACACTCTCGACGCGCCCCTCGATCCCAATAACGCTAACCGATACGCCTATGCAGGTGACGACCCGATCAATGCAAGCGACCCGTCAGGGCGAGCTTATGTTGGAGGCGTTGGGGAACTGTGCGCGTTCGTCTGCCTTCAGGTTGGTGGCGGCTACGACGGCGACTGGGACTTCACAATCGGCGCCGCAGTCGGCCCCGACGTCGGAGTGAATGGCTCTGTCGGTGGAGGCGCCGGCACCAACGAGGGACCTTCGGTTAACGCATCCTGCTCAGCAGACCTCGGCGTCGGCGTCTACGGCGAAGTTGGCGTCGGCGAAGGCGGCGACTTGTCCGGTGGCGGTGGCGTCGGGGGAGGCGCTGGCGGCGGATGCAACGTCGGCGTCAGCTACACCTTCTAGGATGAGCCATGACCATATTTCTCCCCGCACTCATCGGTGGTATTGTTCTCGCCATTGCTGGAGTAGCAATTGTGATAAACGCTGGTCGGATCGGTCCGGCTATGCAGCAGCAGCAAAGATTGATTTCGTCCGATAAGTTTGCGAAAAAATCTAGTACTCCGAGAAATGTAATAATCGGAGGAATTATGTTCATGGTATTTGGCGTAGTTCTGGTTGTGTTGTCGTTCCTTGGGTTGGACTGGTAATGGACGAGGGTACGATTGGGTTCATTGTCGGACTGGTGTTGATGATCATCATCGCTCCTTTCGCACTAGGGAAAGTTTTAGGAAAGAATCGGAATAAGCGTAAGTAAGCGTCTTCACTGATCGCGAAACTGCAATTGTTCTACAGCAAGCCCTGGCTCGTTATCCGAACCGGGGCTTTGTTGTTGCCGCCAAGGACTGCGTCGTCGTACGCGAGGTCGACGCGCTACGGCGGGTGGTGTAGCTAGGTTTGTGGCAGTGAGGGTGAACAGTGCTGCGGCATCTTCGACGGCTGACGCGTTAGCCACCGGCACGCGTGGGAATACGCACGGTAGATAGGGATGTGCGTCGGCATCGCAAGGTGTGCTCTGGTGCTTTGGAGGCGATCGCAGCTGGCGAGCCGAGTATCAGCTCGGCCTGAACGGTGGGGGTGGCGCAAGCAGTTGAGCGAGCCGCTACCTGACATAACATACATTATCGGCGCATCTCCGGCTCAAACGGGGGAGCAGCACTCAACTCATTCGGCCGGTGCCGTCACCCTTTGAGGCCAGCGCAAGTTTCTCGCTGCCCCCAAAGGCGCCTCAAACTTCTCGAGGCCGGTGGTCGCGCTGACCCGTTCGGGCAGGCGGGTGCGGAGCACCGGTCTCCCGGTGCTCCGCACCCTTTCCACTATGGTTGCCCTTCAGTGACGGCGTTGCAGGGTCAGTGTCCCGAGTCCGGCGAGCAGCAGCAGGACCGCTGCCAGTGCCGGGGACGCCGGGTTGCTCGCGCCCGTGTAGGCGAGGGTGCCGGCGGTGTTCGCCGTCGCCTCTGCCCCGGTCGCTGCAGCTGCTGCCGGAGCGAAGGACACGAGGGTCGGGGTCGACCGGACTACGTCTGCCGTAACGACCGGGGCTGTGTCGGTGTCGACGAGCGGCGTGGTGCCGGTGTTCGGGATGGTGTCGACGACCGGGGTCGTACCGGTGTCGGGGGTGTTGCCCGTGTCACCGGGAGTGGTCCCGGTGTTCGGCGTCGAGCCCGGGGTGGTGCCGGGCGTGGTGCCGGGGTCGGTACCCGGGGTGGTGCCGGGGTCGGTACCCGGGGTGGTGCCGGGGTCGGTACCCGGCGTGGTTCCGGGCGTGGTGCCGGTGGCCGGGGTCGTGGTGCCGTCTCCGATGATGCCGATGCCGTTGTCACCGACCGTGATCGGGATGTTCACGACGGGGATGATCTGCGTCCCCGAGCCGACACCGCCATCACCCGAGGTGGTGCCACCAGCGGCCGGGGCGGTACCGGTCGTGGGGGTGGTACCGGTGGCGGTGCCACCGGTGCTGGTGCCGTCACCGATGACACCGATGCCGTTGCCACCGACCGTCACCGGGATCGAGACGACCGGGGTGACCTGGGTGCCGGAGCCGATGCCGTCCTCGCCCGAGGTCGTGCCACCGGTAGCCGGAACAGTGCCCGCACTGGTGGTGGGGGTGGTCGTGGTGCCACCGGTACTGGTGCCGTCACCGACGATGCCGATGCCGTTGCCACCGACCGTCACCGGGATCGAGACGACCGGGGTGACCTGGGTGCCGGAGCCGATGCCGTCCTCACCCGACGTCGTACCACCGGTAGCCGGAACAGTGCCCGCACTGGTGGTGGGGGTGGTCGTGGTGCCACCGGTACTGGTGCCGTCACCGACGATGCCGATGCCGTTGCCACCGACCGTCACCGGGATCGAGACGACCGGGGTGACTTGGGTGCCGGAGCCGATGCCGTCCTCACCCGACGTCGTACCACCAGCCGCCGGAGCAGTGCCGGTCGTGGGGGTCGTGCCCGAGGCCGATCCGTCACCGATGACACCGACGCCGTTGCCGCCGGCCGTCACCGGGACCGAGACCACCGGGGTGACCTGGGTGCCGGAGCCGATGCCGTCCTCGCCGGAGGTGGTGCCACCGGCCGCCGGAGCGGTGCCCGTACCGGTGGTGGGGGTCGTGCCGGTGGTGGTGCCGCCGGTGCTGGTGCCGTCTCCGACGATGCCGATCCCGTTGCCACCGATCGTGACTGGGATCGAGACCACCGGGGTGACCTGGGTGCCGGAACCGATGCCGTCCTCGCCGGAGGTGGTGCCACCGGCCGCCGGAGCGGTGCCCGTACCGGTGGTGGGGGTCGTGCCGGTCGTGGTGCCGCCGGTGCTGGTGCCGTCTCCGACGATGCCGATGCCATTGCCACCGACGGTGACCGGGACGTTCACCACGGGCGACAGCTGGGTGCCGGAGCCGACGCCGTCCTCACCCGAGGTCGTGCCACCGGCAGCCGGGGTCGTACCCGTGCCGGCCGTCGGGGTCGACCCCGTCGTCCCGCCGGTGCTCGTGCCGTCACCGATGACGCCGATCCCGTTGCCACCGACCGTCACCGGGACCGAGACCACCGGCGACACCTGGGTGCCGGAGCCGATGCCGTCCTCACCGGACGTCGTCCCACCGGCCGCCGGAGCAGTACCGGTCGACGGGGTCGAACCGGTCGTCGAGCCGCCGGTGCTGGTGCCGTCGCCGACGACGCCGATCCCGTTGCCACCGACCGTGACCGGGACCGAGACCACCGGCGACACCTGCGTGCCGGAGCCGATGCCGCCGTCACCCGAGGTCGTACCACCTGCAGCCGGCGTCGTACCCGTGTCGGCCGTCGGGGTCGAGCCCGTGGCCGAGCTCGATCCGTCGCCGAGGACACCGACACCGTTGCCCGCCACCGTGATCGGGACGGAGACGGTACCGAGCAGCTGCGTGCCGGAGATGAGCCCGTCCGACCCGGAGGTCGAGCCGCTCGTCGTGCCACCGGTCGGAGCTGCCGGGGCCGCGGAGGTCCCGGTGGCCGATCCGTCCCCGAGCACGCCGATCCCGTTGCCCGAGACCGTGACGGGGACCGTGATGTCCGGCAGGACCTGGGTGCCCGAGAGCACGCCGTCCTCCCCGGAGGTCGAGGCGGTCGTCGTGTCACCGGCCGGAGCTGCCGGAGCCGAGGACGACCCGGAGCGCGAGCTCGTGGCGGCAGCGTCACCGAGGACACCGACGGCGTTGCCGGTCGCCGTGACCGGCACGTCCACCGCACCGGCGACCTGGGTGCCCGAGAGCACGCCGTCCTCGCCGGACGTGGTGGGCGAGGAGGCCACCGGAGCAGCCGGCGCGGGAGCGGGAGCAGCCGGCGCGGGAGCCGGGGCAGCCGGCGCTGGGGCCGGTGCCGCCACCGCGTCCCCGACGACGGCGACCGCGTTGCCGGTCACGTCGACGGGAGCGCTGACGTCGGGTACGACCTGCGTGCCGGACGCGATGCCGTCGGCCCCGCTCGTTGCGGGAGCAGTTGCCGGTGCTGCGGGTGCTGGTTCCGCAGGCGCCGGTGCCGAGGGCGCCGGTGCCGCCGGAGCCGGAGCCGGAGCTGCCGGTGCGGCAGCGGTGGATACCGCGTCGCCGACGATGCCGAAGGCGTTGCGGGTGACAGACACGGGCGCGTCGACGGTCGGCGCGACCTGGGTTCCGGAGACGGTGCCGTCCTCACCGGTGGTCGTCGCCGCGTTCGCCGCGACAGCTCCACCGAAGGTCAGCCCGCCCACACAGAGGGCGAACCACAGCCCTCGGGAGACGTTCTTGTTCATGGTCGTTCACTCCTGGTCGAGATGGATGGTCGACCGCACACAGAGGCGGTCGGAGGCGCGTCCTGCCGTGACGGGCAGGTGCGCCGATCTCAATCGGGAGCGACGTCGTGGTCGCCGACGAGCGATGCCGGGACGGCGTCGTCGGAGACCGAGCCGCGGAGGCCCGCGGCGAGGGGGGAGGTGAGAGCCGAGGCACCGACGGTGCCCAGGATGTTCGCGCCGACGGAGCCGCCGGAGGTGCTGCCGCCCGTGGTGCCCGCGGTGCCGCCATCGAAGGGCGTGTGCACCGGTGCGCCACCGAGCGGGAGGACGAGCGCCGCACCGTCGACGGTGACCGTGGCAGGTGCGTCCGTGACGGTCGCGGCGGCAACGGGGCCGGTGGCGACGTGACCGAGGGCGACGGTGCGGGGGCCGGCGGTGCCGCGGGTCGACGTCACATCAGCGGTGGCCGACGCGGCAGGCGCCTCGGCGGCGGAGCCGGTGCTGCCGTCCGTCGTGCGGACAGGCCGGTCCGCGATCGGGTTCGTGGTCGCCACGGGCGCGGGACCCGCGGCCGGACCGGTGCCAGAGCCCGGGACCACCGGAAGCGAGGGAACGTCGACGCCGGGGAGCGAGCCTCCCGGCAGGAGCGGCCCGCCAGGCAGGACCGGACCGGTCGGAAGCACGCCGACGACTCCCGGGACTTGATCGACGACGGTCGGCAGCTCGGCGACGACGCCGGGGATCTGCGTCACGACGCCCCCAACGGTGCCGAGCATGTCATCGACGACACCGGTCACCGGGGCGGTGACACCACCGAGCGTGTCGTCGCCCAGGACCGAACCGACGACCGGGAGGCTCCCGACCACCCGGTCGACGGTGTCGACCACTGCGGTGACGGGCCCGCCGTCGGCGACGGTCCCGACGGCCCCCGTCACGGGCTCGAGGACGGAGGAGGCGGTGTCGGTCACCGGGCTGAGGATCGCACCGACAGTGTCGGTCACCGGACGGGAGGCTCCGCTCGCGGCCGCCACGATGCCGTCGGTGACCGACGTGGTCGAGCGGGTGCCATTCGGGGCGTGCGTGCCGGCGGGGGTCGCGGACGTCACCGGGGCGTGAGCCGCCGGTGCGGAGTGGGTCGGCTTGCTGTGCGCCGGGCTGCTCGAGGTCGGGCCGCTCTGCGACGGCGTGCTGTGGGTCGGAGCGCTCTGGGCCGGGGTCGGCGCGTGCTGGGCGGGGGCCGGGTGGCTCGGCGCGGCGGCGGCCGGCGCCGCAGGAGCGGGCGCCGCAGGAGTGGGCGTCGCCGTCACCGGGGCGGGTGCTACGGGGGCCGCCGGGGCTGGCGCTGCGGGGGCCGCCGGGGCGACGACGGGCGCGGGAGCCGCCGGAGCGGGCGCTGCCGGGGCTGGCGCGACGACGCTCCGGACCGGTGCGACGGCGCTGTCGAGCACCTGGCCGACACCGCCCGTGACACCCTGCACGGCCCCACCGACACTTGACGTGACGCCACTCGGCGAGACCCCGAGGAGCTTGCCCTCCGCCGCTGCGGCCGGGCGGGCGCCCAGGAGCAGCGAGAGCAGCACGACCGCCGCAGCGATCCCGGAACCCAGAAGGGCCCACCGGATCACTGCCCGCAGGGGTCGACGCATCGACGCGTCCATGCGCTCACCTCCTGATCTCGGCTGCGCACGTAGAGTGGTTGAGCGGCACGGTACGCCTCGTCGGCCAAGCGCGCGAGAGGTCCTCAAGAAATTGTCAGGATCGCTCGAGGACAGGCAGGAAAGCAGCAGGACGCCGCCGGGTTGGATCCAGCCGACCAGCCGACCAGCCGACCAGCCGTGAGATGCCTCGTTGTCCTTGTCAGCTCAACGCGTCTTGTTTTGGCGCCAAGTTGTGCCGCGCGAGAACGAGGGTGGTGACATCGTCGTCAGGGCTGCGTTCGGCAACGAGGGCACGGACTCGAGGAAGGAAGTCGTCCGGAGCAGCCCAGTACACCTCGGCGAGTTGATCGAGCGCGGCGAGTGTCCCGTCGAACAGGTCGAGGACGCCGTCGCTGCAGACGATCAGCGCATCGCCGGGCTGCAGGACCAGGAATCCAGAGGAGTGGCGCATCGCGCCGGGATGCAGCCCGAGTGGCAGGTCTCGTGATCGGAGCAGCCGTATCGGTTGCCCGTGCGCTGAGAGGTGCATCGCGATGCCGTGACCGGCGTCGCCGAAGTCCACCCAACCCGTGGCGGTGTCGAGGTGCGCGTGGAACGCGGTGGCGAACGAATCCGCTCGCACAAGCGCCGGCCCGATTTCTCGGTCCGTGGCACCGATCACGTCGGCGGCGGGACGTTCCTGGTCCTGGGCGCGGAACGCCGCGCGGATGGAGGCGGCGTGCTTGGCCGCCTCCACGCCCTTTCCCATCACATCGGTGAGGGTGATCGCCGCACCATTGATCGTGGGTATCCAGTCGTAGAAGTCGCCACTGGCGCCACTGAACGGGATCACTTCGGCGCGGAGGTCGTAGCCGGGAAGCTGAAGCGGACCAGGTGCGAGAGCGCTGGTCTCGGTTCCCGAAACTGTGTCGCTGCCGTCGTCGCTGAGGATCCGGCCCGCCCACGTCGCGAGGTCCTGCAGCAGGACGACGTCGCTATCCGACAGAACCCGCGGATGCGTGTCCACGACGCACAACGACCCGACACGGGTGCCCCGCACGCTGACGGGTGCGCCAGCGTAGAAGCGCACTCCGAGCGTCTGCACCACCGGCAGCGCCGCGAACCGGTCATCAGCGCGAGCATCCGGTACCAACGTCGGCTCGTCGTGAAGCACGGTCTCCGCACAGAAGCTCTCGCTCGCGGGTATCTCCCGCGGACCAGTCGATGTCTGCGGGGTGAGCGTGTACACGGTGTCGTCGTCGACGAGGTTCAAGAACGCCATCGGCGCACCGAACACGTCCCGCGTCAGCCGAGCAACACGGTCGAACCGTTCGGCCGGGTCTCCCCCGATGACGTCAAGTTCGCGCACAAGAGCTGCCCGAGCCGTCATCCCACCCACAGCAGCCACTGTAAGCGCCTCACGGGCGCTCGAGTCCAGACCCGGCACGTGGCAATGCCAGCACACTGCTATTACCTAGCTATCACTCTGAAAGCTAGATGCAAGCTTGCGCGTGCACCACCGCGCAACTCGCCCTAGGACAGGTACCAGCGTCCGATTGCAAGCGATAGTGCTGGATTGCTTATCTGCAATCGTCGGGCTCGAGAAGCCGCTGTTCACTGATGCTGAGCGCGGTGCACGAGGGCGGGCGAAGTTCCACGCCGCTTCTTCTGGCGTGACGCTCAACTGGACGGCAGCCGCCGAGCAGGCCGCAGCGCTGGCGAAGCTCTGGACAGACACGCTTGCTAAGCAGGCCCCGTCCGCGGCGTTGGTTATGTCGGCGGGGAGTCGGTGGGTGGCTGCTCGAGGGCTTGCACGAGGTCCGCTTCCGAGGGCAGCGCTGCTTGCACCGCTGGCGGGAGGAGGTCGTAGCTGGCGACGCCGATCGGTGTTTGGTTCGCGCCGAGTGAGTACCGGACGACGGCGTCGTTCTTGTCTGCGACGAGGAGCAGTCCGACGGTGTCGGCGTGCTGGGACCGGCGGAGCTTGTCGTCGACGAGGGCGACGTAGAAGCCGAGTTGTCCGAGGTACTCCGGCTTGAACTTGCCGGTCTTCAACTCGATGACGACGTACCGGAGCTGCTCGACGTGGAAGAACAGCAGGTCGACGAAGAAGTCGTCCCCGTCGACATCGAAGTGCACCTGCCGGCCCACGAACGCGAACCCCTCCCCCAGCTCGCGCAGTGTGTCGATGATGCGATCGACGAGTGCCTGCTCAAGCTGCCGCTCCTTCGCATCGCCCTCGAGCGCGAGGAAGTCCAGGACGTACGGATCCTTTGTGAGCTGCTGCGCTAGGTCCGACTCCCCTGCCGGCAACGTCGCAGCGAAGTTCGACGGCGCCGCCTCGAGCCGTGCGTGCGCGTCAGTACGGATGTGGTGCTCGAGGACGTTCCGAGACCAGCCGTGATGCACGGCCTGTGCGGCGTACCACTCGCGGATTTCCTGGTCGTCGAGTCGGTCGAGGAGCACGGTGATGTGCCCCCAGGGAAGTTGTCCAACAAGCTGTTGGACAACTTCCTCGTCCGGCCACGCTGCAGCGACACGACGCATATAGAAGAGGTTCGCGCGCGAGAAGCCCTTCATCTCCGGAAACTCAGCACGGAGATCTTCTGCGAGCCGACCGATGACGTTGGTCCCCCACCCCTCCTGCTCCTGCCGCTGCAAGATCGTGGAGCCGATCCCCCAGTACAGACGCACCAGTTCAGTGTTGACGCGTCGCTGCGCAGTGATACGCGCTTCCTTCACTTGCCGCTTGAGTTCTGCCAATGCCATGGCGTACCCGGACGGAACTGGTGCTCTTTGGGTCATCGGTAACCATTCTGCACCAGCACTTTGCGCGACCAACAATCGGCACGCATCGACCCGATCTGCTCTGGATATGTCACAGTAGAGGCGTACCTCCCCCACTACGAAAGGCAGCAGTACCCATGGCGCAGAAAGTCACCACGCAGCTCGTCGACGACCTGACCGGCGAAAACATTGAAGACGGCAAGGGTCGCACCGTGTCCTTCGGCTTCGACGGCGCCAACTACGAGATCGACCTCACCGACGACAACGCAGACCAGCTCCGCGAAGCGCTCTCCGACTACATCGCAGCCGCCCGCAAGACCGGCAACCGCAGCGGCCGCGCCTCCTCTGGCAGTGCCCCCAAGCGTGGCAACTCGGAAGAGCTTGGCAAGATCCGCGAGTGGGCAGCAGCCAACGGCCACGAAGTGTCCTCCCGTGGCCGGATCAGCCAGGCCGTCCGTGACGCGTACGACGCCGCACACTGACGCCACTCCACACGTAGCAACGGCCGGCCATCCCTCGGGGTCGCCGGCCGTTGCTGATCGCGCCGATATCGGTCTCTTACGTCAGGTGGAGCCAGCGGATCCGCTTACGACGACTGTCCGTCTTCTACCTCCGGGCGTTCCGGCTGCCGCCGTCCCCGCTTGAACAGGGTGCCGAGTGCGCCAAAGACACCGGCGGCGGCGCCTTTCAGGGCTTCGCTGGCTTCTTCAGCAGCCGCGGCTGCGCGCGGCCGGTCGGTGATTCCGTCACCATCTAGGTCCACGGCTCGGAAGGGTTCCGTGGCGTGTTCGAATCCTTTCGCGCCGACCCGGCCCGCAGTTCGAATACCGCTCACGCCGGAGGTCACGACCTTGTCTCTAGTGTCGATAACGGCTTGCTTCCAGCGTCGCGTCTCGGCGTGCTCGTAGTCCGCTTCGATGCCGACGCGGTCGCGGAACTGTGCGAGCCCCTCGGAGAGCGTGTTGCTTGATCGGACGGCGGCGGGTGAGTCGAAGGGGTTCGTCAGGACCTTCGCGTTCGCCCGAATGATCGTTTCGTCCATCTGCTCGAGCAGCCGCACGGTGATCCGGTTGATGAGGCCGATCCGGTTCGCACGCGCCGATGCCAGACCGGACCGGTGCTGTTCCAGTTGTTCTCCTGCCCCGTCAAGAACCCGGTCGAGTTCGAGCACGGACACAGCGTCCTGGAGCTGCATGGTGCGGGCGAGGACCGCGAGCCATTCCCGCACGGGCGGGTCAGCATCGCGAGTGGCTTTCGCTACCTCGCCGATGTCGGCCTTGTTCTGCAGTTTCTCGGCGATGGTGTCGAGCTGGCGGATCGCGTACGCCTGGGTCCGAGCGATCGCGAATGATGCGCCTTGCACCTTTGACCAGGTGACCTCGGACACGCGGCCGGTGTGTTCGCGGACGGTCATTGCGTCTTCGATGATCAGGTCCACGCCGATCATGTCTGCGAGCACCGAGTCAGTCTGCGAGCGGAGGATGTCATCGACTTTCTCGCTGATGTCCTCGAGGTACTCGACGATCTCGTCCATCTGCTGCTGCATCGCCCGCTGCTGCATCATCGTCGCAAGCGCGCTCACGGCGAACGGTCCACTCAGCAGCGCGGTAGGGGCCTGTGCGATTTGTAGCCACTGCTTGATGTCTCCGGGGTTCCCGACCATGGCATGACTCACCCCGGGAACCTTTGTCGGCATCAACCCGTACGTCTTGATCGCCTCGGCAGACTCCGCCGTGAGCTTCACCCACCGGCCCGAGTTCGCTGCCAGGTCCGCCCCGACCTGTGTCGCCGCGGCGGCGGTCGTCGACGCGGACCACATGCGATGCAGCGGAAGCGGCTTCGTCACCGCGTGGTTGAGCTTGGCCGCGGTCAGGAACCGGTCGATGTCGGCGTCGTCGCCGATGATCGCCAATCCATCTCCGTCGCGAACGAGCTCGATTTCCCGGGTCATCGCTGACATCCTCTCTTCGATGCGGTGGTGACGTTCCGTCACGGTTCAAGGTAAACCGGCCTCCGGAGGCGGCGTCGCTCGTCCGCTTGGTCAGTCGAAGAAGTCGGCGTCGACTTCCACGGCGGTGTAGGTGCTGCGGACCTGGACGCCCACTCGATACTTGATCATGAGAGCGATGAGTCGTTCGCCGTCGATGAGGACGACGCGTGACTGCACGTTGCTGGTGTAGCTGATCGCGGCGGGCGTGAACGCGGAGGTGGTGAGAAACACGCCTCGGGTGGCGCCGAAGCCATGGAGGGCGCCGACGAACGCTTGGATGGTTTCACGGCTGATGTTGTTGCCGGCCTTGTACCGCTTGGCTTGGATGTAGACGCGGTCAAGGCCGAGGGCGTCCTGGTCGATCACGCCGTCGATACCTTCGTCACCGGTGCCACCGATGCGCTTGCCGCGTTGCTCGGCACCGCCGTAGCCCATGGCAAGGAGCAGATCGACGACCGCTTGCTCGAAAAAGTCCGGGTGACTCTCACGAAGACGGTGCAGCAGTTCTTCCCCGACTTCGGCTTCGATGCGGCTGATACCGTCCTCGATCTGCTCGATCGGGTCAAGGATCCCGGCATCAGCCGGGAGGAGCTCGGCCTGCACGGCTTGAGAATCGGCGCTTTTGCGGGTCTCGTTGGGCCAGAACGGGGCGAAGATCTCTCGCGCGTGGGCGTAGTCGAACCCGTCGGGATACTGCACGAGTGCGTTGCGGCCGCGGTCGTTGATGACGTAGTGGCCGCGGCTTGGGCGATCGATCCAGCTCGCCTTCGCTAGGTGACTCAGTGCCCAGCCCAAGCGCTGCTCGTACCGGTAGCCGCCTGAGCGGAGGGTTTCCTCGCGAGCTTCCGCGGTGAGTCCCGCGATCCGAGCAGCTGCATCGAAGACGTCCTTGCGGTGCAGGGTTTGCCCGTCTTCGAGCACCCGCAGGACCGGGATGACGAACGCAGGCCAGATCGGGACAGCTGAGACCGAGTCGTCGTTGAGGGTGCTCACTCGCCCTACTCTGCCGCATACCGCCGCATCCGAGGAGCCATGGACGAGCCCGACGCAGTGCATCCGACGGCGACGTGGCGCGGGGAGACGGGCTGCGAGACTATGAGCGGTGTTGCCCCGTTCAGAGGGCCCACCCCTGGCGTAGGAGACCGAAGTACATGGCACCGACCACGAAAGAAGCGCAGCGCGCTGAGCTGCACAAGACGATCTGGCGGATCGCGAACGATCTCCGCGGGTCGGTGGACGGGTGGGACTTCAAGTCCTACGTCCTCGGGACGCTGTTCTACCGGTTCATCTCTGAAAACCTCGCCGCGTTCATCGACAAGGGCGAACACGACGCTGGCGACACGAGCTTCTCCTACGCCGTCCTCCCCGACGAGCAAGCGGAACCTATCCGCCGCGACACCGTGTCGGAGAAGGGGTTCTTCATCCTCCCCTCGGAGCTCTTCGTCAACGTCCGCCGCCGTGGCAGCCGGGACGTCAACCTCAACGAGACGCTTGAGCGTGTGTTCAAGAACATTGAAGGCTCCGCGCTCGGCACGGACAGTGAGCACGACCTCAAGGGCCTCTTCGACGACCTCGACGTCAACAGCACCCGCCTCGGCAACACCGTCGCGAAGCGGAACGAGAAGCTCGTCAAGCTCCTCGACGCAATCGGGGACCTGCCGCTGGGGAACTTCCAGGACAACTCCATCGACCTGTTCGGTGACGCGTACGAGTACCTGATGCAGATGTACGCATCCCAAGCCGGGAAGTCCGGCGGCGAGTACTACACGCCGCAGGAAGTGTCCGAGGTCCTCGCCCGCACCACTGTGATGGGCAAGACCCGTGTCAACAAGGTCTACGACCCGGCTGCGGGGTCAGGGTCGCTGCTGCTGAAGTTCGCGAAGGTCCTCGGGAAGGACAACGTCGGCGGGTTCTACGGGCAGGAAATCAACCTGACCACCTACAACCTCGCCCGGATCAACATGTTCCTCCACGAACTCGACTACGAACGATTCGACATCGCCCACGGCGACACCCTCATCGACCCGTATTTCTGGGACGAGGAACCCTTCGAAGCGATCGTGTCGAACCCGCCCTACTCCATCAAGTGGGACGGGGACGCGAACCCGCTCCTGATCAACGACGAACGCTTCTCCCCCGCCGGCGTGCTCGCACCGAAGTCGAAAGCCGACCTCGCGTTCACGATGCACATGCTGTCCTGGCTCGCCGTGAACGGCACCGCCGCGATCGTACAATTCCCCGGCGTGCTCTACCGAGGCGGTGCGGAACGGAAGATCCGCCAGTACCTGATCGACAACAACTACGTCGACGCCGTCATCCAGCTCCCACCAGACCTGTTCTTCGGCACCACCATCGCCACCTGCATCATGGTCCTCAAGAAGTCGAAACCCGACAACCAGGTCTTGTTCGTCAACGCGTCAGCGGAGTTCACCCGCGTCGGGAACAAGAACAAGCTCAGTCCCGACCACCAGCAAAACATTCTCACCGCCCTCCAAAACCGGCAGAACGTCGACCACTACGCCGCCCTCGTCCCCAACGAGACCATCGGAGGCAACGACTACAACATCGCCGTATCCTCCTACGTCGAAGCGGAAGACACCCGCGAGATCGTCGACATCACCGCGCTCAACGCCGAGATCGCCCGCATCGTCACTCGCCAGGCCGAGCTTCGCACCTCGATCGACGCCGTCGTCGCTGATCTGGAGGGCGCCCGGTGAGCAGAATCGATAAATTACTCGCCCAACTCGCCCCTAACGGAGTTGCCTATCGGCCGTTATCGACGCTTGGACGCCGCAACAAGGGCACGTCAATTACAGCCGCGAGAATGAAGATTCTCGCTGAGGTCCCCGGGCCCATCCGAGTGTTCGCCGGCGGCCAAACAATTGCTGACGTTTCCGAGAGCGCGATCCCGGTGGAACATGTCGTTCGCGAGCCTAGCATCGTCGTGAAGTCGCGTGGTCATATCGGCTTCAGCTACTACGAGGGCCCCTTTACCCACAAGACCGAGCTGTGGTCATACACCCTCACGGACCCCGAAGTGGAGCAGAAGTTCGTCTACTACTACCTACTCACTCAGGCCGGTCGCCTACAAGAGGTCGCGCGGGCAACCTCAGTAAAGCTGCCACAACTCGGAGTCAAGGACACTGATACCCTGCCAATTCCGATACCGCCGCTTGAGGTGCAGCGGGAGATCGTGCGGATCCTGGACCAGTTCACAGAGCTGGAAGCAGAGCTGGAAGCAGAGCTGGAAGCGCGCCGCAAGCAGTACGAGTACTACCGCGACCGGCTCCTGACTTTCGAGGAGGCGTCGGCGTGAGCGTGAGCGACGCTGTGGCGCGGAAGTACGATCCGATTGCCGTGTCGGCCGAAAGCACGGTCGTCGCTGAGTACGTGGCCGATCCGGTGCAGGCGGCTGACTACCAGTCGGAGGCGGCGCTCGAGTCTGAACTAATTCGCCTGCTCAGGTCGCAGGCGTACGAGTACCTGCCGATCATGTCCGAGGCCCAGCTCGTCGACAACCTCCGTACCCAGCTCGAGGCGCTGAACGGGATCGTGTTCTCGGATGGGGAGTGGGCACAGTTCTTCGACACCTGCGTTGCCGGGAAAAACGACGGCATCGTTGAGAAGACGATCCGGGTGCAGGAAGACCATGTGCAGGTGCTGCGGCGGGATGACGGTTCAACGAAGAACGTGAGGCTGCTCGACAAGCAGCACATCCACAACAACCGCCTCCAAGTAATTAACCAGTATGAGGTCGACCAGGCCGACTCGGCCTCCGAGGGTGGTGCGGGGAGCCGCTACGCGAACCGGTATGACGTGACGGTGCTAGTGAATGGGTTGCCGATGGTGCACATCGAGCTGAAGCGCCGGGGTGTCGATATCCGGGAGGCGTTCAACCAGATTGACCGGTACCAGCGGGACAGCTTCTGGGCCGGCAGTGGCCTGTTTGAGTACGTGCAGTTGTTCGTGATCAGCAACGGGACGCTGACGAAGTACTACTCGAACACCACCCGCAGTCAGCATCTGAAGGACGGGCAGAAGCCGGGCCGGGGACGGAGAACGTCGAACAGTTTCGAGTTCACGTCCTGGTGGGCGGACGCGCAGAACAAGCCGATTCAGGATCTGACCTCGTTCGCGCGGACGTTCTTTGCCAAGCACACCCTGCTGAACATTCTCACCCGGTATTGCGTCATGACCGCGGACCGGCTGCTGCTGGTGATGCGGCCGTACCAGATCGTCGCCACGGAACGGATCCTGCAGCGCATTGGCATCGCGACCACGTACAAGCAGCTCGGTACCACCGGTGCCGGCGGGTACGTGTGGCATACGACGGGGTCTGGGAAGACGTTGACGTCGTTCAAGACCGCGCAGCTCGCCTCGCAGTTGCCGGGGGTGGATCGGGTGGTGTTCGTGGTGGACCGGAAAGACCTCGACTACCAGACGATGCGAGAGTACGACCGGTTCCAAAAGGGCGCCGCGAATTCCAACACCTCTACCGCTGTCCTGAAGACCCAGCTCGAGGACCCGTCCGCGCGGATAATCATCACCACGATCCAGAAGCTGTCGAACTTCATCACCGGCAACAAGACCCACCCGGTGTATGACTCGCACACGGTGTTGATCTTCGACGAGTGCCACCGGTCCCAGTTCGGGGACATGCACACCCAGATCACGAAGGCGTTCAAGAAGTTCAACCTGTTCGGGTTCACCGGCACCCCGATCTTCGCCGCGAACTCCGGCTCCGGCGGGAACCCGCTGCTGAAGACCACGGAACAGGCGTTCGGGGAGAAGCTGCACACGTACACAATCGTCGACGCGATCACCGACCGGAACGTGCTGCCGTTCCGCATCGACTACGTCAACACCCTCCGCGTCGGCACGGTGGTGGACAAGCAGGTGTCTTCCATCGACACTGAGCGGGTCCTCCTCGCCCCGGAACGCGTGTCCGACGTCGTCGGGTACACGCTGGAGCACTTCGACCAAAAGACCCGCCGCGAGGCCGGGTACGAGCACTCCGTCGTGACGAACGTCGCTGACGCGACCCGCACTCGCCGGCAAGCCGAAGCAGTGCGCCAGCGCAAGCGAGTGCGGGGGTTCAACGCGTTGTTCGCGACCGCGTCGATCGATGCTGCCCGCAGCTACTACGCCGAGTTCCAACGCCAACAGCAGGACCTGACGCCCGCGAAGCGGTTGAAGATCGGGCTGATCTACTCCTACGGCGCGAACGACGCCGTCACCGACAGCGCCGATGATGGGCTGCTCGACGATGAGGCGTTTGACACGGACGCGCTCTCCGGTGACGCGCGGGGGTTCCTCGAGGACGCGATCCGGGACTACAACCGCCTGTTCGGGACCAGCTACGACACCAGTGCCGACAAGTTCCAGAACTACTACAAGGACCTCTCCCAACGGTTGAAGAACCGGGACCTTGACCTCGTGATCGTGGTCAACATGTTCCTCACCGGCTTCGACGCCACCACCCTGAACACCCTCTTCGTGGACAAGAACCTCCGCGCCCACGGCCTCATTCAGGCGTACTCCCGCACGAACCGGATCTTGAACTCGGTGAAGACGTACGGCAATGTCGTCGCGTTTCGGGACCTCGAGGACGCCACCAACGAAGCGTTGGAGCTGTTCGGGAACAAGGACGCCCGCGGTGTCGTGCTCCTCAAGCCCTACGCGGACTACTACGCCCAGTACGCCGAGCAAACGCAGGAGCTGCTGGCCGGGTTCCCGCTCGGGCAGCAGATCGTTGGGGAGGGTGCGGAGAAGGCGTTCATTCAGCTGTTCGGGCAGATCCTCCGGTTGGAGAACATCCTGACCTCGTTCGACGACTTCGCCGGAGCGCAGATCCTCACCGACCGGCAACGGCAGGACTACCGCAGCGTCTACCTCGACCTCCACGCCCAGTACCGGCAGACCGCCGCGGCGGACAAGGAGATCATCAACGACGACGTCGTGTTCGAGATCGAGCTGATCAAACAGGTCGAGATCAACGTCGACTACATCCTGATGCTGGTTGCCAAGTTCCGGCAGGACCACGGCGACGGCGACGACCGGGAACTCCGCGCCGAGATCACCCGCGCCATCGACGCCAGCCCGACCCTGCGGAACAAGAAAGACCTCATCGAGGACTTCGTTGATTCCGTCTCCGTCGACGGCGCCATCGACGACGAGTGGCAGCGCTACGTCACCGCGAAACGCGACGCGGAACTCACCCGGATCATCGACGAGGAACGTCTCCGGCCCGACGCCGCGCACGCGTTCGTCGATCAGGCGCTCCGCGAAGGAGCTCTCCGCACCGCGGGCACCGCGATCACGACCGTGCTCCCGCCGGTATCCCGGTTCGCCGACAGCAACGGCCACGGGGCGACCAAGCAACGCGTCATCGAGAAGCTGACAGCCTTCTTCGACCGGTTTTTCGGGCTCAGCACCGACACGTAATCACAGCCGCTCCCCACAACGAGGCCGCGCAGCGGCGTTCAGCGCACTGAACGCCGCTGATGACCTCGTCGGAGAGTCGTTCCGTCACCGCTGCGTACGCTCGACGTGCCAGTAGAGACGCACCTGCGGCTGCTGTGTGCGGCGGTGGACGCCGCTAAACGCCTCGTCCAGCTCGTGGTTCACATCCAGTGCTGGCCAGGCCGCGACCGTTGCAGCATCGACCGTTGCCAGCTGTTGCTCGAGCCGCACTGCGACCGGTTCAAGGATGGAATCGACAAGCGCGGAGATGGCGGCGATGAGCTGCTGCAGCTGTTCCGCGATCGCTCGAGGCATCGGATGCGACACCGTCACCGCCATCACCCGGCCCACCGCTGCATCCTCGTTCAGCAGCGCCATCACCACCGGGGTGGCGAGACCTGACTGCGAATGCGCGACCGTGGTGTTCCGGTACTGCCGCACCATCCGATGCAGCCGCGACCACTCATCGAGAACGCCAGGGAACTCGGGAATCTGATCGAGACGTCGACGCACGTTCGAGTGGATGAAGGGCCGCACGTACGCCGTCGCCGCGTGCATCGTCAACGGCAACCACCCCGGCGATTCTTCCCCCGCCTCCAATGCTGCCTCGACCGTTGACGCAGCCTCCGACAAATCCGACGCGTGGCTGGTGAGCTCAGCGAGGAACCGGGCATCTGCTGTGGGCGGGAGCACCGCGATCCTGTTCGCTACGGACATCCGCATGTACCAGCGACCGACTTCGCGGTGAAACACTCAGCGCAGGTCTCCGTGGCGGATGTCGGTTGGGTCGGGTTCTCAGTGTCCCGGTGTGCGTTCTCGGGATGGGTGATCCCCCATCGGTTACCGGAGGCGCTGTTGGCCCATGCAGCACAGTTCGGCGCTGCGCGTTCTGCTTCTTCCTGGCTAAGAAACCCGATCGTGTGGCCGTACTCGATGCGCAGGTCTGGGCCGCCATCAGCGCGGCGGGCACGAATGCCCCGCGTGGAGCGGGCGGAGAAGTCACTGATCGGAATGGCTTCGACGATCCCAGCAATCGTGTCCCAGTTCGATGCCGGGATACCCTCGGCAAGCAGAGCAGCGTCAAGGGTTCCGTACCGGCGCCGATCGCTCATCGTCCGCTCACCTCAGCCTTAGCTTCCGACCAGCGGCGGCTTTGCTCACTGGTGAGCGCGACGTACAGCGGGCCGACGGGCCGCCCAATGTCGCGTCCACTTGCAACTGCCAACGGCCAGGACGTCTCAGACGGATACGTAGCGCGCTGGTGCACCGTCATCTTCCGACATGCCGATCGCCACTCGTTGACCCGCATGCCGGTCGCCTCCGCGATCTGTTCAGTCGACATAAACGCATCCGGCTCCTTCGCGCAGGCATCGACCGCCCGCACCCACCGCCGGGCGGTGACCGTGTCGTTCTGCAGCAAGAGCACCAGGTTCGACACCTCCCACGGCTCATGGTTTGCCAGCATCGCATCCGCATCGTTCGATGCCGATGCCGTGCCGCCCTCAACCACTTCGAGGCTCAGGACTTCGCCAGTTGCGCCGGCGAAGCCCAGTTCGGCGAGTCGGTGCTGCACTGCCAAAGCGATGTCTGCGTAGTGCTCTGTCGGTACCAAGATCGGCGACCAGGTGATTGTCATGTTTCCTCCTTGTCCCCAACTGTAGACCTCTTGGTGGCTGGCTTGCAAGCAAGAGGGCAATACAGTGCAAGTGTTTTCGGGCCGCAACTCTGGGGTATACCCCAACGCAACGGCTGCGGGAGCTTCGATTCTGTGTGGTTCTGGGGTCCGTGTCGACCCTTCTGCGACAGATGTGTGCGAGGGTCTAAACGTGGTGCAACACAAGACGCAGACCGTCGCCTACGTGCGGGTGAGCTCGGCGGACCAGAACCTCGACCGGCAGCTCGAGGCGATCGGCGAGGTTGATCGCGTGTTCGAGGAGAAGGTGTCGGGTGGCTCACGGGCGGACCGGGCAGCGCTGCTCGACTGCATCCGGTATGTCCGCGATGGAGACACTGTCCGGGTCGCTTCCATGGACCGGCTTGCTCGTTCGCTTGGTGACCTGCGCGACATCGTGGACGAGATCACTGGCAAGGGAGCTTCTGTCGAGTTCGTCAAGGAGCAGCAGACCTACAGTCGCGACACCGACGACGCGATCGGCCGACTCATGCTCAACCTCCTCGGCGCCTTCGCCGAGTTCGAACGCACCCTCATCCGCGAACGTCAACGCGAGGGCATCCGCATCGCGAGAACCGCCGGCAAGTACAAAGGGCGCGCGCGCAAGCTCAGCGACGACCAAGTCGCCGAGGCACGTCGGCTCATCGGCAGCGGCGTTCCGAAGGCCACCGTTGCCCGCGATTTCGGCATCGATCGCACCACCCTCTACCGGATGCTCGCGACGCCCCTCTCCCACGCAGACGCAGACGCAGTCACCGGCGACGGCGCCACCACGTAGGGTTTGGCCCCTTCACCGGGCATTTTCGCGGGACAGCTCTACGAATCCCCAGGTCAAGTGGGACACGGCCAAGTTGTCAGCGGCTGACTGCCGTCGGGTCACGACGACCAAAGCGCTTCAGCGCACCGAGTCGACTAGCTGCTGCGCTGCCATCTACGGCGCGTGGGGCTCCAGCTACCGGTCTCACACCTCGGATCCCATCGCTACACCGGTCTAGTCAAACCAGCGAGTTGCACCTCAGCTGGGGCGAACAGGTCTGACGGCGCACTGCTCACTCCCTGAAGCGCACGTGAAACGCAACTGCGGCGAGCTCCAGCTGCTACTGACGAGACTGAAGGCATGTCGATGAGCGCGCCATTCAACCCTGTCGGTCAACCCGACCCCGAGGGAGCTCCGGTGGACTCCGAGTCCCTCAGCGAGATTGATCGTGAACGAGGCCAAGCCGAGCAAGTCGAGGCCGGCATCGACAACCAGGAGCCCGCAACCGATGGCGCGGACCGACGGGAAGCGCTCCAGCCAAACGGGGACCCGGTCTTTCGCACGCCCCATCCAGGCGACCGGCTTCACCCCGACGACCTCACCTGACCTCAGCTGCCCCATCCGGCATGAAGCAGCGCGGACGTCGCGGTTTCGGTTACGTCAGAAGCACCGCTGCCCACCCGTCCGTCCGTCAGCAGGGTGCTGACCTGCAGCAACCGCTTTTAGCGGCACGCGGCCGAGCCTGAGTGTTCTTGCCGCGGCGGTCCGCGTAGCGTTCACGCGTGGCACAGATCTTGACGCGGAAGCCGCATCGGGTCGCGTTCGTCGGCGCGGCGGCGGTGATCCTGCTCGGGATCGCGCTGCTGATCAGTCCGTGGGACGGCCTGATCGTGGCGCTTGCGTGGGCGCTCATCATCGCTGGCAGCATCGCATCAGCGATGACGCTCTACTTCGTACGTGTCCCAAGCCGCTGAATGCGTCCAGGGATCTGATGACGAGCGAGGACAACGCCCGCAACGCGCATCGCATTTGCGCGGAAGAGCCCCGCAGTCAGGCCGGGGCGGCGGCCATCGAGGCCCTGCAGTCGCTGAGCGACAGCGCGCACGACGCTGACGAGCGAGCGCTCCGCGCGCTCCAGATACGCCCGATCGACGCGCTGGCACTGCTGCACCTGGTCGAGGCCAGCCGCGGAGGTCGGTTCCTGATTGCGACCGAGCTCGCTGCGAGACTGCACCTCACCACTGCCGGGGTCACCAAGCTCGTCGATCGTCTCAGCAGAGCCGAGCGGGTGGAACGCCGTCCGAACCCGCGGGATCGCCGCAGTGTGTCCCTGGTGCCCACCGCGATCGGGACCGCGGACCTGACACGGGCGTACGGGGACATCCACACACCGTTGATCACCGTCATCAATGAACTCTCCGACGCCGAGGCGACCGTGGTGGCGCGTTTCGCCGCGCGGTTCGCCGAGGCGCTCCGTCAGGACAACGACCGGAACGAGCCGTTGTCCGCCGGCTTGACCGGGCCGCTGCTCGGAGCAGGAGACAGCGCAGGTGAGCTCGTCCGATCGAGGGCCGTAAACCAGCTGCCGCCAATTCCGACCCCGTAGCAGTCACCGACTGAATCAAGGCCAGGCCGGGACTGCTGCCGGTACCGTCGCCCGCTGCTTCACCGGGGGTGGCGCGGACAGGTTCGAGACGTACACTCGTCGCAATCGCTTCAGTACCTGGACCCCGCGCTGCAGCCCCACCCTGATGGGAGTGCTCATGCTCAGGTTCAACGACGCAACCCGGCACCCGCCGGACGATAGCGACCTCACCGGCCCGTTCGTCAACTCCCTCCCGGTTGCGGCAGCGGCGATCTCCACCTTCGGAGGGATCTTCGGAACGGCGCTCGTCGCCGCATCCGGCCCGAGCGCTGCAACCGCCGACGAACAGCAGGTCGCACTCGGGGAAGGCCCGGGCTGGTCAGCGCTCCGGAATCGGAGCCCCGTCACCGTGTACGACTTCGCCACTGCCAACGCGGAAGACTGGCCGACGGCCCTCGTGATGTTGCAACGAACGGGCTGGTCGGGGGTGCTGTCCTTCCCCCTCTTCACCAGCTCACTCGACATCGGCGCTGTCACCCTGTACCTGGCTGACACGAAACCGCTCTCATCGGCAGAGATCACCAACGCGACACATCTGGCCGGCCTCACCGCGCAACGGATCCTCGCCGGCGCCGTCCGCGACATGGACACCGGTGCCACCCCTACCGCCGCGTCCGTCACGCACCCGTCCGGGCGACACGTCCAACAAGCAACCGGGATGGTGGCAGCGCAACTCGACGTGTCGGTCGAGAACGCGCTCCTCATCATCCATGCACGTGCGTTCGCGAACGCTCAACCGCTCCACACCCTCGCCGAAGCGATCCTCGACCGCCGCGTTGACCTCTGTCACGACGAAGACGACCAGCACCGAACCGGCTGACAACACCCGACGCTGGCCAGCGCTGCGTCCACAAGCTGATCCGGAGGGCGGCGCCTCGGTGCCAGCAGAATCAGAACGCTCCACGCGGGCTGCCTGGCTGTTCACGGCCCCTTCTCGGACACGACACATTCACATGTGTTGGCTCCCAGAAGCAGGTGAGAACCTTCTGCTCGCCGCTTGCACCCCTGAGCGGGATCGCCCCACTGAGATGCCGGTCTCGCTCAGCTCAGGACGTGCCTGAAGCGCCTGAGCAGCTACCCGAGGTTGCGCCCCTTCGCCTGTTCCACGCACACAGCCACGCACCCCAGCTTTCGGTCGCGGCTGTCCGCCACCTCACCTGCAACCGATCGGATCCGCATGGCTCTCTCCAACCTTCCCTACGACGACCGAGCGATCGTGGACGGCATCAAGAACGTCACCGTCCACGCGGAGCAGGTCAGCCAGGTCGCGGTGAACTTCATCGCCGACGACCTCAGCGACGACACGACCGCGACGGTCACCGCCACGATGACCTGGGTCATCAGCTCAGCTGACGCCGTCCGGCTCCTCGACTCCGCCCGGCCGACGGGATCACTCAACCCGGCAGGCGACGCACGGACTCTGACCGGTCCTGCCGCCAGTGAATCCGACCTCGACGAAGGCCCTCAGTGGGTTGACGCCGACGAGTGAGCCAGTTCACTCCACCGGCTTCGCTCCAGACAGCTCCGCTGTTGGAAGCTGCACCCACCGGGCGATCCCGCTGACGCTTTCGAGGCGTCACTGCAACCGCGTACCACTACCAGAAGGAAGAGCCACATGGGGTACCTGATCTACGACGGTCAAAGCGCCGAGATCCAGATGGATGACCGCACCCTCGCGCACCTCCAGATCGTCATCATCAGCAAGCTGCGCCGCCAGGAGAGCTTCGCGTTCTCCTGGAAGGAACCCGTGTCGAAAGGCGACGGTCGAAGCACCATCTGGATCTTCCCCACCGTCAGCCTCCGCTTCAAGTTCGAAGGCAGCAGAGCCCCGGTCGTCAACGAGGCCTGGCTCAACATCCTGAAGCAATCGGTCAACAGCAACGGTGGGCTCCAGATGATCCCCGAACCGACCGGATCCGGGACCGTTGCCGGGGAATAACCGTCCCTGACCGAGCCCAGAGAGCGACGAACAGTCCTCCGAGGGGGCACTCGGTTGGCTCAGGTGAGGATGTGGAGCTGTGGCGCTTCCTCGATGGTGTCTTCGTTCTCGACGACGTACTCGTCCTCGAATGCGGGAGACTGATCCGCTGCGTTGAGGGCCTGGGTGACCTGTTCCAGCGCCCGGGCGAGGACGTCGTTGTCCTCCTTGGGCAGGTGGTCGATGATCTCGACCACGACCCGGTGGTACCGGGCGTAGGCGTCGTCGATCTTCTCCGCCGCCTGCACCGTCGGCTCCAGCACCTGCGCCCGCCGATCCGTGGGGTGCTGCGCGCGGACGAAGTCCCCCTTCGCCACGAGTCCGTCGACGATCTTCGTCACCGACGCGTTCGACACGTTCAGCATCACGGCGAGGTCCTTCGGCCCCATGACCCGGCCGTCGCGGTGCGCCTGGAGCATGTACCGGACCGCGTGGAACTCGTTCTTCGTCAGACCGGATTCCTTCCGGGCCTGCTCGAGCTGCTGCTCCTCCGCATGCTGCAGCCGCAGCAGCGCTTCGACCGCGTTCTTCGCGGCCCGAGATCGCGGCTCACGCGCGTAGAGGTGCATGTGCTCACGGCGGACGACGGTCAACGGCACGAGGCAGCCTCCGAGGAACGGGGTGCGGATCCGACCATGTCAGACGGTGGGTGCGGCGAAGAAGTCGGCGTACGACGGCCCGGTGCTCCCACTCAGCAGCGACGGATCCTCCGCCCGGCGAGACGCGTACGTCTCGATGACCGTCGGGTCTGTCAGGCCGAAGCGCCGGTGCGCGCCCCGCGTGTGCGTCGTCCGGGGCATCCCCTGGTACGTGCTGTGCATGTTCCTCGCCACCTTCTGCTGCTCGATGCCCGGACACCAGAATCCTTCACGAACCGAACGGTTCGCGCAACTGAACATTCAGAGACATGTACTGTTTGCGCACCGAACGATGCGAGTGCATCGAGGCTCAAAAAGGCCCTCCTGGCAGCAAAACCACCGCTGATACACTCGACACGTATATTGCCGACACCGAGGATCGCAGGGCCAAGCTCGCCCGCAACCTGGAATGGGCAGACGAGTTCCTCAGCATCCTGCGTCAACATTGAACCGCTGCCCCAACCGGACACCAAGCGTCGCGTCGACCAAGTCGCCGAGGCGCGTCGCTCATCAGCGCCGGCGTCCCGAAGGGCACATCGCTCGCGATCTCGGCGTCGACCGCACCACCCGCTATCGGATGCTCGCGACGCCCCTCTCCCCACTGCCGCAGACGCAGTAACTAACGATGGCGCCGCCATGTAGCGTGTCGCGCCCCTTCACGGGCCGGTGTCCCGCCAGGAACCGCGTCCCGTGGGTTGAGCACCGACCGGACGTGCGGTGACGTCAGACGGTACATCAGAGACCCGTTAGCGCCGCCCCCGCTTCTTTCACCGCGGGCCAATCGATGCGGGCGCCGTCAGCGGCAGCATGAAACTTCGCTCGCCCTCGGGCGCTGCGCTCCGCGTCGATGAACAGCGGGTTTCCCAAGGCTGCTACGAGACTGCCGTAGGCATCCAGCAGATCCCGGTACCCACCCAAGCCCTCCTCCTCGACGGCGCGACGAGCTGCAGACGCCCGGGCGGCGACCTCGGCTCTAACTGTCCCGTCGACGGCGGTCGCTTGCTCGAGCGCGAGCCGGTGCAGGCCGGCGAGGAACTGGCTTGCATAGGCGTACCTCGCGTGAGGAGAGAGAGCTGACCTTCGTGTACCGGTTTGCCGCCATCTCGACGAACCCCTCGGCCACGAGGCGAGCAATTGCCTCACGCACAGGGGTACGGGAGACACCGAGCCACGCAGTCAGCTGATCGTCGTTCAACCGCTCGCCGGGCACGAGCGTGCCGTCCTCGCACCCGCATGTCTCATCCCTCACCGCCTGACCGACACGACGAAACGGACGCTTCCATGCACGCCCCGCTTCCGACCGCCATCCGAGTCGATCCCGCAGACCTGCACCTTCCCCCGACACAGCCAATCGACATCACGCATCTGCTCGTCCCAGGCAGGACCGGCGATGAGACGACCGCATGACGAGGACGGTGACAATGACCTGCCACGAGGTGCGGCACCTCCGCCGACCCCCGTCCACCTGGCAACGTGCTGGCTCGATCGCCGGGCGGAGTCACCCCTGACGAACCGCTCATCGAGGTCGGCGCTGAACGACTTCTGGTGCGTCATCCCGGAAGAAGTCGTTTTGCGGTTGACTCATGCTGTCGATGCCCTGCCGCCGCCACTGCTTGCGCGCGCGTGCCACCGTCGGGATCTTCGCCGGCTCAACACTGGGTTCGGTCTCGTAGGTGCTCATTGTTCATCTCCCGACTGTCAACACAATTCCCCTCGTTCGAGGGTAGCGAGAGGTGTCAAAGGCGTTTGATGCGGGCTCAGAGCGCGAGAAAAAGTGCCGGACGTGGACAAATCGAAGGCATCCCACCGGGTCGACATCCGACGCGGAGCGCTACCCGCCCACGTGCTAAACCGTTTCTGCGGGAGGTCGAACCCCCTCGCCTCTGCCGGTGCTACGCGCCCATGCGCGCTGCTGACGTCCGGTAAACGATCAGCTATCGATACGCCCCAGCCTGCTCATCGTGTCGGGACAGTTCCTCCGTCGACGTTGATGTCGACACCGACGATGCCCGAAGCTGCGTCTGAGACGAGGAACGCGACGGCGGCGGCGACTTCTTCGGGCTCCGCGGGGCGGCCGAGAGGAATACCTCCGAGTGAGTTCATCAGTAGCTTGCGGGCAGCGTCGACGTCCGTGTCGTTGGCTGTTGCGATGCGGTCGATGAGCGCTTCGGCTGATGGTGTTCGGATGAATCCCGGGGAGACGGTGTTGACGCGGACGCCGTGGGGTGCGCACTCGTTGGCGAGGGCTTTGCTGTAGGTGCTGAGGGCTGCTTTCGCGGCGGCGTAGGCGAGGGTCCCGTCGTATAGGGGCATCTGGGCCTGGATCGAGGAGACATGGATCACTGCCCCGTTGCCGCGGCTGATCATGCCGGGGACGACGGCCCGGTCGAGTCGGACGGCGCTGAGCAGGTTGAGTTGGAGATCGTCGTCCCAGTGCTCGTCGTCCAGTGCTTGGAATCCTCCTCCTGGGCCGTTGGATCCGCCTGCGACGTGGACGAGGATGTCGATGGCGCCGGTGCGGTCCGCGACGGCGCTCAGCGCTTGAGAGTCCGTGACGTCGACCTGGAGGGAGGCTTGCGCTGGGTGTGATGGGTCGGCGGCACTGCGGCCGAGAACGGTGACGTGTGCACCAGCTGAGACGAGTGCTTCGGCGACGGCGCGTCCGGTGCCCTTCGTGCCGCCGGAGACGAGCGCACGCTTCCCGCTGAGGGCGAGTGGGTTGGTCATGGTGTCCTTTCTGGTTCGCGTCCGGTGTCGCGAATAGTCAGGCGTTCACGTCGAAGAAGGTCGGCGCGGATCGTCGCCCGTTGGCTTGGGTCATGAGCGAGTGTCGCCCTGCCCTGATGGTGCGAGTGCTGAGTGGGGCAAAGCTCCGCTTCCCCGAAACCGTGGCGGTGCCGCGCCCCGGGATCAACCGTTTGGCGAGCTTGAAAACCTTTTCGGTGCTTCCGCCGGCCGCGGTCGGGGAAGTGAGGACCACGTCGATGACGACGTTCGCGTCGCTGTCGCCGAGGTTCTGCACCGTGACTGTGTAGGGCAACGTCTCACCGACGCGGACGTGGTCAGCCTCGAGTGCCGGCGGCTCGAGCCCCAGCGTCGTGGTCGAGAATCCCAGCAGCGCCAAGGCGTTGAGGTCGCCCCGCTTGATGAGCGTGCGGAGCCCACGACGGACCGTCGAGGTGGCACCGTGCTTCGCGGTCCAGTCCGCGGCGATCGCGGTGGCGATGCCGGGGTGATCGCGGCTGATGTCGTTGAGGTGGTTGCCGACGCTCCGACGCACGTACTCGCTGGGATCGGCCACGAGCTGGTCCAGGATCGACCGTGTCACGCCCGGAGCGGCGATCAGCGCCGGCACCTGCTTGGCCCACGGCAGACGCGGGCGCGTCCCCTCGCTCGCCAGCCGTCGCACGTGGTCGTTGGGCGATCCGGCCCACTCGCCGATGATCGCGAGGGAACGCTGGTGATCGGCGATGAGGAGGTCCCTGATGGCGAACTCACCGGTCAAGCGCGTGGTCAGTTTCGCCAGGACACGGTGCACGTCGTCGAACGCGACCGTGTTGGAGTCCTCGAGTGCGCGGCGCACTACGGCTTCCGAGAGCGGCCAGATCATCCACCCGTCCAGACGGGAGTCCTCGAAAATCGCGTCGGTGAGGGCGGCGGTACCGCGGTACGAGGACGGCAGCGTCGCCAGGATTCCTGCACGCACCGTGTCAACGCGGGCACGCAATTTCCGTCCGGACAGCGTCTCGGCGGTGGCCAGGAGAGCGGTGGTGTCCACGCGACCGTGGTCCCGCATGATCGACGCGAGGTCATCGACCACGGTGGGGGTAATCAACTCGTCCATTGCGCCCATCAGGCCTCCTTTAAGGCGAGTGCGAGTGCGCGGGGAGCCGGAGCTCCCCGCACGACCGGGCTACTCCGCGATACGGATCTCGAGCGCCTGAACGCTCTGGGCGTCGAGTGTGAAGCGGAACGCGAACGGCAGCGGGCCTCCCGGGAAGTCGCCGTCCGCAGATGCGGTGAGCTGCACGGCGCTACCGTCGCCGTTCTCGTACGCGGTCGGCCCGAGAGTGATTCTTGGTGCGATCTGGTGCTCCCGGATCCACTGCTCGATCTCTGCGGACCCCGTGTAGGTGGTGCCGTCGTCGGTGACGGACGCGTCCGCTGCGAAGACGGCGAGCAGCGCGTCAGCGTCGTGTCGGTTCGTCGCGTCGATGAAGTCCTTCACGGGGCCTGCGGGGATCTCGGTCATAGTTCTTCTCCAGTTGTGTTGAGCGAGCTCTGGCGGGCGGTACGCGAATAGTGTCGCATGCGACAGTATGTTCTGTCGCGGAGGACAGTTAACTCCCAGCGGAAGGGTGCGCACCGCAGTAGGGTCAGGGCATGCCAGCTGCTCGGAACGACCGCGACCCGGAGCGCGAGACGAGGTACCGCTCTGCCCTCCTGACGGACCTCAGTCGGCTGATCTATCTGTGGGAGTCCCCGCAGTTCCAGTCGGAGGTGTTGACGCGATCCGGTGAGCCACTTGACCAGTCGTCCCATCAACTGCTCCGCCTGCTCGGGTTCTCTGGCCCCCTTCGGCCGTCGCAGATCGCGGAGCGGCTGAAGACCGGGGCATCGAATGTCAGCAAGATGTTGCGCCGACTGGAGGAGAACAGCTGGTTGAAGCGCACGCCAGACCCAGCGGATGCGCGAGCCGCACTCGTCGGGCTTACCCCGGCTGGCCTCGAGGCGGCACAGCACGTCTTCGACCTTGGCGACGACATGATCGTCCAAGTACTCACGGGGTGGAACGCCCGCGACCTGGAGCACTACACGAACCTCACACGCCGCTTCGTCGATGATGCGTACGACGCCGCCGAAGTGATGCGAGCGCGGGGCCTGACCCGCACATGGACGTCCGACAGCTCCACTTCCTGAACGCTGGCGCTTAGCCCTCGATCGTGCGGACATCGACAAATAGCCCGGGCGGCGGTGCTGTGTACGGCAGCGGGTCACCCGGCTCCGTCGTCCCAGACGTCTTCGAGAAGGGCCCCGCGGAGCTCAGGAGGACGCCCATGTGGTGGTCGGCGTGGTCACGCCACCAGACGCTCATCCCTGTCGCTCCGTCGTTCCGGAAGTGCTCCCAGGTGCGCCAGAGCGCGTCGAGGCGAGCGACCGCTTCCGGGTGCATCCACCAGCGGGGGTCCCACCGGTAGTCGCCCTTGGGGCTGACCTCGCGGCGGTAGGTGACGATCAGGAACTCGCGCACGAACTCGTCGGCCGAGCCGTAGAACGTCTCCGACTCCTCGAGCACGTCGTCGTCCTCGTCGACGTCGTCGACGTGGCCGTCCCACTCCGCCACGGCGCTCATCGGTTGTCCTCCGCCTCGACCGGCTGCACCGTTGAGGCGTTCAGCCACGGGTTGTCCTCTGCCGGCAACGGGGACGCCAGCGGCGCCGTCGACGCCGTGCGCTCGTCGCGGGCGGCGTCCTCGTAGGCGGTGATCGACGCGCGGACCTTCTCAGCGTCGGAGCCTTCGTACCAGGGCGCCGTCTTGACCATCGAGGACCGCAGACCCGACGCGATCAGGATCGCGCGGCCACGGGGCAGCTCTGCCAGCTCGGACGGGTCGAGGATGCGGCGGCGGTTGTTCTGCACGCTCGTCGACCGGACGCCCTTGTTCATCGAGTACGAGACGGTCTCGTGGTCGTAGTCGCCGATCAGCTCCGACAGCTCCCGCAGGAACTCAATCTCCTTGACACCGCCGAGGTACACGACCTCGTTGGCGGCGCTGAACAGCTTCCGCATGCCGGCGAGCGAGAACACGTCGACGCCCTGGGACCAGGACTGGAAGATCGACATGATCGGGATCCCGCGCGACCCGTAGTGCGAGTACAGGTCCGGCAGGTCCTTCCACCGGCACACGTTCGCGGCCTCGTCGAGGATGCACAGCAGTGGCGTGGCCAGGCGGCCGCCGGGCTGCGTCTTCGCCAGGCGCTCGCCTGCCTCGACGACGGCGACGGTCAGCGCGGTCACCAGCGGCGTGGCAGTGCCCTCACCCTCCTTGGAGAGTGAGTAGAGGGTGTCGGTGCCGCGCACGAATTCGTCGGGGTTGAACTGCGGGCGGCGATCGCCGCGCATGTTGCCGCCGACGGGCGTCACCCACCGGCCAATGCGGCTGTTCTGCAGGCATCCCGCCATCTTCCGAGCCGTGCCGTACACACCGGCGCGCTGCCGCTCGGGGGCGCGTGTCTCGGACTCGACGGCGTCCGCGATGAGTGGGTACCCGCCGTTGCGGAGCACCGGCACCATTTCGCGGTTGTCGGGGTCGGTCAGCCACGTGAACACGTCGGTGATCGCGCGGCCATCGAGGGCGGCAGCGAGCAGCATGCCGGCGAGGAGGTTCTTGCCGGCGGGGTCGAAGTACGCATCGCCCTTGTCGCCGGGCTCGCGGGAGCCGGAGGCGAAGTGCCCGGCCAGCTTCGCGGCCGTGGTGTCGTCGGTGACGTAGGAGAGCGGGTTCCACCACCAGGTGGGCTCCTCGTCGACGACCTGCTGCGGGTCGAACACCCACGTTGTGCCGACCTCGTCGCGCAGCTTGCGGGTCGTCTCGACGGTGTCGGGCTTGTTCGACGTCGTCAGGAGGGCGCCGGGGGCGGCGAGAATCGCTGGAACGACCAGTGCGGTCGTCTTGCCCACGCGGGGGCCGGCGATGCCGATCGTGACGTCCTCCCACGATGCGTAGAGCATCTTCCCGGAGCGCATGTCCTTACCCAGCGGAACGCCGGGGCAGCCCTGCACGCCGAGGCGGGCGGCCTTCTCGAGCGAGCGCTTCTCCTGCAGCTCGGCGAGGTCCTTCGTCGAGGCCATGTAGCGGGCGGACGTGTCGACGCGGGTGCGGTTCTTGCTCGAGGGGCGGAACACCTTCATCGACATGACCACCACGGCGATCAGGACGACCGCGACGATCACCGAGAGGACCGTCGAGAGCCCCGTCCACTCGACGGTGCCCTTCTTGATCCCCTCCGCGATCTTGAACGGGTCGCGCGGCAGGTTCCCGTTCGTCCCTGACAGCTTCGACGCCATCACGAGTCCCAGCCACCCGGACGCGATCGCGCCGAGGAGGATCCCGAACATCCACGTGTAGAGCACGGTGTTCGGGTTCGACCTGCCGGGCTCGGAACGACGGTTCGTCTGCTGGCTGCTCATGCTGCGCCCTCCTCGACGTCAGCGGCGCGGTCGTATGCAGCCTCGTCGTCGACGACGACCGCGAGCTCCGGTGCGAGTCCCACCATCTCGTCCGGCTCCGGGAAGACTTCCGTGGCGTGCCACGCCTTGTTCGTGTCGTTGATGTACCGCTCCTCCTCGGTGAGCTCGACGTGCACCGGGATCCCCGGGTGGCCGCCGACCTTGATGAGGAACTTCCCCCGCCCCGGCGGCTCCTGGTCCGGGGACCAGCCGGGCGGGTTCTGCCACGACATGACGAGGTTCTGCTCCGCCCGCGACAGCGCGACGGCCTGGGTCAGCATCGCCATCTCGGCGCGCGGCAGTCCGCCGGCGACGATCATCCCGGCACGCTCCACGAACCCGCGGGCCTTCATCCGGTCCTGCTCGTCCGGGAGCGCGAGGAGGTCCGACATGGTGTGCGTGATCATCGCCAGGCCGACGCCGCGCTGACGGTTCAGGCGGGTGAGGGAGTCGATGCGGTCGACGATGCCCTTCCCGACGCGCAGGGCCCGCCACAGCTCGTCCATGACGATCAGGTAGTGGCGGCGCGGCTGCAGCTTTGCGTCGGCGAGGGCCGTGGCCACGTTCACCGAGCCGAACCCCTGGGACCAGCACGCGAGGAGCACGGCCGCCTGCAGGTCGGTGTCGGACTCGTCGATAGAGGACACGTCGTAGACGACGGGCTTGTCGTGCTTCATCGCGACGTCGGTCTGCTGCGAGAAAATCTCGCCGAGACGGCCGCCGCGGGTCAGGCTGATCAGCGACGCCTCGAGGCCCCGGGTGATTTCCTGGTACGCCGTCATGTCCCCGCGGTCTACGGCGACGTCACGGACGGCCGGGTGGGCGTCCTGGATGACCTTGAGCAGGTCCCCGAGGATCGGGACGCCCTCGAACTCGTCATCGAGCACGCGGAGCGCGGCGTCGATGATCGATTCCTCCACGTCGTTCGGGGCCTGCTTGCGGAGGATCGTGAGCAGGGAGGACACCATCGTGTTCCGGCGCCCGTGGGCGTCGGCGATGAGCTGCTGGCGCTGCTGCTCGAACCCGGCGACGCGAAGCTGCTCCGCAGCCTCGATCGCGCCGCCCGGGTCCAGGATGTTGAGATGGCCGCGGCCGCGGCCGAGCGTGATGACCTGCCCTCCGAGGGCCCGGACCATGTCGACGTAGTCCGGCTTCAAGTCGCCGAGGACGAGCGGCAGGTACCCCATGCCGTCGCCGCCGACGCACATGCGTCGGATCAGCGTCGACTTGCCGAGCCCGGGCAGGCCGAGCGCGAAGATCGACGGGTTGGAGATGATGCCGGTCTGGAACCACGAGATGGGGTCGGCGCAGACCGTTGAGCCGGTGTCGAGGTGCAGCCCCAGCGGGACACCGCTGATGGGGCTGCCCGCTCCGACGGCGTACGGCCAGAGGCCGCACACCTGCACCGTCGTGCCACGCCACTCCGGGGCGGGCTGCACGATGACCGTCTCACCGCGGCCGCGACCGATCCAGCCGCGCGGGGAGGGACGCTTGAACGCGCGTCCCGCTGCTTTGCGGGCCTGGCGCTCCTCCTTTGAGGGCTTCTTCTTCGACTCCGACGCGGTCTGAGACTGCGTCGGAGTGATGGTCTTCGTCCGCTTCTTCGTAACCCGTCGGGTCCCTTGGTCAAGAGCCGGCATGTGCTGCCCCTTCCGTCGCGTCGCTCACCAGTGCTCGTTTCAGATGCATCAGAGCTGGTCCCGAATGTCGTGGGGGATGGCGAGGTGCCGCGGGAGCACCAGGCCGAGGGGCAGGCCCGCGGCGAACGCGGAGTCCTGTGAGCCGTACACCGGGCGAAGCCGGATGCGGGCCTGGGCGGAGAGGCTGTCGATCGCGGCGCGTGCATCCTCGATCGTGGCGGGGTCTTCCACCGTGGCGGTGACGACCATCCCGAAGTTGACCAGGCCCGCGCCGCTGGACTCCTCGGACTCGTTCGCGAACGCCGCGAGAACGTCCTTCCGCGACCGACCCGTGGGCCGCTTCGACGACCCGACGATGAACTCCGCATCGCGCTTGTCGGCCTCGACGATCGCGGCGGCGCGCGCCGGGTCGATCGGCCGGTACAGCATCGTCACGCGCTTGCGTGCGATGTCACGGTGCGGAGCGAGGAGACGAGCCAGGATCGACTCACCGACGTCGCCCCGCGGGGCCTGAGACATCATCCACGACACCGACAGCGCGGAGTCGTGCCGGTACGAGTCCCACGACGCCTGGTGGGCGGTCGGGCCGACCTCCGGCCAGTACAGCTCCGGCGTCTGACCGGCGGCGTTCGCCTGGTCAATCAGGATCGCCGCGGCGGGGTCGTAAGCGACCCGCACGACCTCGCACAGCTCCTGAGCCGTCAGCGGCCGAGCGGAGCCCGCGCCGGTGGACGACAGGCCCTGAGTGAGGCCGGGAAGCCGGTACGCCAGCTCACGGCCCATCTCCTCCGGAGAACGCTTCTTCCCGCCCGAGCGGGTCGCTCCGTTGAACGTGACAGCGACGTACGCCTTGATCGTCGCAGCCCCCGCCGGGTACGTCGCCACGATCTTCCGCAGCACCGTCTTCGCGAACTCCGACCCGCGCTCGTCGATCCGGCCGAGGACCTCGGACTCGAGCCGCGTGCCCGTGTCCGGAGCCGTCTCGAGCGTCACCGACGCGGCGACCAGTCCCGGCTCATCGGCCAGGGCCTCGAGCCAGGAACCCCACTCCGCGACCCAGATATCCACCTGCTCCTGGTCGACCAGCGCCGACCCATCGGGCTCGGCGCCGAGAACGATCGTGAAGTCGTTCTGCGACGGGACCTCGATGAGCGCGAACGGGCGACCGTAGGAGTCCTGCTGCTCCGTGAGCCGCGACCCGGCCGCCAGGCCGGGAAGCTGCGCGGTGCCCCACTCGGCGAAGCCGAGGGGGCCGGAGCGGTACAGGTGCGAACCGCGGTTCTTCGCGAACATCCACCCCATGCGGTTGATCATGCGGATCATCCCCGATTCCCCGTGCTTGTCCTTGATCGCCACGGTCGCGAGCAGCGCCGCGAAGACCGCGGCCGTGACGAGCCCTGCGAGCAGGCCCTTGTTCGTGGCCACGATGATCACCATGACCGCCCCGGCGAAGCCGAACATCGTCGGGAACATCCCGAGCGCGCCCACACCGCGGGTCCGAGGCTTCCGCCAGTTGCCGTAGGTGCGTGCCGTCGTGCGGCCCTCGAAGTTGCTCATGCCCTACCCCTTACTTGGACCCCGAGGGGCCCTCTCCGGACGAATCTTCGACCGCAGATTTCGTGACGTCGGCGACCTTCTTGGCGCCCTGTGCGGCCTTCTGAGCGCCCACGAGCGCGATGCCCGCCGGGCCCGCGGCGGCTGCACCGGTCGCGCCAGCGCCCGCAGCGGCACCTGCCCCACCCGCAGCGGCTCCCGCTCCGCCCGCGGCGCCAGCACCAGCGCCGGCGGCCCCGGCAGCACCGGCACCCGTCGCGCCGGCACCGGCCGTCTGCCCGCCAGCGGCCCCGGCCTTGGCTCCTGCAGGCGTGCCCTTCGACGCTCCGCCGGGCCCTGCAGCGCCGCCGGCACTTCCCGCGTCGCGGGACCCCGTCGAGGTCGGGGTCGCCCCTGATGCGTTCGCCGCGGGACTGCCGCCTCCTCCGCCGCCGCCCTCGTTCGCGGTGCGGCTGGCGCTCGAGCCCAGCTTCCTCATCGCACCCGACGCGGCCGTCGACCCGACGGTCGCGAGGCCACCGACGATCGCCCCACCGGCCGCGCCGCCCCCAGCGGGAGCGACCATCGGCGCGATGAACCGCATGAGCGCCGGAAGCGCGACGAGCGCGATGATCATCAGCGCCAGGCCGGTCATGATCGACCAGATCCCGCCGTCATCTTTTGCGAACAGGTCGGTGCCCACGAGCTTGAACGAGGCCGCGTAGATCAGCGCCGCGGCGGGCTTGTAAAGGATGAACGCGACGAGCCACCCCAACGACTTGCGAAACCACTGGTTCCCCGTCGGGGTGTTCGTGAAGCTCGCCGTCAGGGGCAGCACGCCCGCGAGGAGGACGAGCATCGCCGACCGGACGACCATGAGCGCGACCTGCACGAACGTCATCAGGATCGCGATCAGCGCCAGGATCAGGACGCCGATCGTGCCGATGGGTGACGACGAGGACAGCGCGATCATGCCGGCGACGTTCGTGCCGAAGCACGAGGACGTGCCGGTGTCGGCGGCCACGTTGCAGTCGGTGGCGGCGTTGAGAACGCCGACCGAGAACGCATCGCCGGCGGACACTGCGAGCTGGATCACCGTCAGACCGATCGTGGAGACCATGATCAGCGTGAGCAGGGACCGCAGGAGGTCACGGATCGGCTCGCCGCGCTGCGTCCACGCCATCCGGATGCCCGCGATGATCACCGATGCAACGGCCATCGTCAGGACGACGTACCAAGTAGAGCTCTGCAGGAACCCGACCGTCGTCGACGACCCGCTCGGGGCCGTCGTCGGGATCAGCCACGCCACGAGTGATGAGGCGCTGGTGATCAAGAACACGCCTCCGAAGACGAGCCCGAGCCGCCCCATGCTGTCGAGCCCGGACTCCTCGGAGCGGGCTCGCATGAAGAGGATCGCGAACCCGATGATTGAGAGGACGGCGACGAGCAACCCGATCCACGCCACGTAGCCGAGGATCGTGTCGAAGCTCGACGTCACCGTGGCGTCCGGGGTGTACCCGGAAGCGTTCGCATCGCCCTTCGTGAGCTCGGGGCTCGGCACGTTCACCCACAGAGTGCCGAGGGAGCCGACGATCTTGCCGAACGTTTCGAGCGCGTTGTTCATCAACTGCTGCACGGTGTCGTTCGCCGCCTTGGACACCACTGCCGAAGCGCCGTCAGAGACGCATTCCAGCGGGTTGATGATCGAGCACGCCATATGTCAGACCCCCGCAGTCCAGGGGATGTAGCCGCCCAGGCTGTCCACCGCTGACGCCGTGAAGGGGAAGTCACCCGACTCGGTAACTTCGACCTTCCAGTCACCGTCCACCCACCGCATGACCATCGGCATGCTGACCAGGGTGTTGTCCTCGGAGGTGACCGTCCAGACGACGTCGATCGTGGCCTCAGACGCCGAGTAGTTGTTCACCTTGAAGCCGGCAACCTGCAGCCGCGTAGCCGAACCACCAGCCGAGTCACCAGCGGCATTCTTGAGCGCCGCGTCCTTACCCTTCCCCGGCGCCACCAGGTCTGCGATGTGTGGCACCAGCCGCGCATCGGTTGCCTGCGCGTAGTAGTTCACGATTGCGTAGAGCGCGCCCTCTGCGGTGTGCGAGTAGCAGCTTCGGACGCCGTCAGACGACGTCGAGCCCGGACCCGCACCCTTCGCATCTGTAGGTGCCGCCACCGTCCCCACCAGCTCCCACTTCGCCTCCGGTGCCGCGTCCAGCGTGTTCGACGTCTCGTAGTCCTTGAGCCCGCAGGCCGATGCTGCGCCGTCGGGCACACCCGACGTCTTGGACGGTGCTCGCGTCGGTTCGGCGGTCGTCTCGTCACCGCCACTGAAGGCGCCCGTGACAGCGGCAATGCCACCGCCCACCAGGACGACGGCAAGGAAGATCGCCACGACGATCCACAGTGGGCGGCGGTAGAACGGCTGCTCTGCGTTGCTCATGGAGGTGCTTTCTTGTCGAGGCGATCCGGGATGCCGAGGGTTAGGAGACGAGGAAGCTGACCAGCGAAGCGGCGCCGAGTCCGAGGAACAGACCGAAGCCGATCTTGATCAGGCGGGACTGGATCTCGCCGCCGTCGCCGTGCCGGTTGTTCGAGAAGAGCATCGCGCCGGTCGCGATCAGAGCGAGGACCGCGAGCGGCAGCAGGATCCACTTGGCGATACCAATCACTCGGCCGAACTTGCCCGACCACCCGGCGGGGGCTTGGGGGTCGCCGTCGGGGACGTCGATGGCGAGGAGGTGCTGCACGTGATGCACCTGCGTTGCCGCCGTGTTCAGGGCGTCGAGTACGAGGAGGGTGTTGGACATGGGTGGCGGTCCTTCCGAGCGGGTCTAGTTGGTTGAAATGGTGAGGTTGAGGTCCGCGAGCAGTGCGCGGTACTCGCGGGGTATGTCAGACGGCGAGGGCGGGCCCATCCGCCACGCTTCGACCCATGGGAGTGTCCAGAGCTGTGGATAACCACCCGCGATGTGCTGCTCGAGCTGGCGAAGCTCCTTGGGCCTGCGACCCGGAGCATCCGCGATGAGGACCAGCCCGGTCAGTTCGACCTGACCGGAGGTCGTGCCGGCGGCCCACTCACGGGCTGCCCGCTGCGCCGCCATGAGGCCGGTGTAGTTGGTGCGGGCGACGATCGTCGCCGGCACCAGCGCGCCTCGCTCGCTCGGGAGCGGCCACGCGTGAGCGGCAGGTTGAGAGCCAAGCGCCAGCGCTGCAAGGGTGCTCTCGCCGGCACCACCATGTGCGCCGAGCCACCACATCGTTGCGTCGCCGTGCACCTGGCGGGACGGCAGCCGGTCGGCGGCTTCGGGCACCTGCACGGCCGTCGGCTGTGGTGCCGTCGGTCCGCGCAGCACCTCGCGACGCGTCGTGGGCTGCGCAACAGGAGCGGCCTCCTGCTCCTCCTGCTCGGAGGTTGCTTCCCCCGTTACCCACGGATTCGCGTTGTCGCTCATGCGACCCCCATTCGCCCTTTCGGGCCTCTTGCGCCCCGTCCCCCAGCGAGTCCCCCTTGCAGCGGACCCAGTAGACGGATCGTTACTTCACCTTGCTGCCAATATAACCAGCAATGCTGTTCAGGTAGACCGTGCTCTGAAATCCCTCTACGATCATGCACCATACGTGACCACTTCGGGGGAGAACGAATGGACTGGCCGGACATCGAGCTCGCGCATCGCTTGCGCGCCACACGACCACCGCAGCGGCAACCCATCCCCGGACCTACGCAGCGGCACCCCATCCCTGAGAGGCGCAGATGACTGACGCATCGACCATTCCCGCGTTCCCCCGCATCGAAGCCACCATCACCCCCACCACCGACGGCCGCGCCACCGGCGTGCTCACCGTCAACGGTGTGCCGATGCCGTACGCGGAGGCAAGCGAAGACGACATCCGCGGCAGCATCCTCACGAGCGTCCGCGGGACCGCCGAGCAGATGCACCGCGCCGTCCGCCTGACGACGCACGACCGCTACGGCACCCAAACGCTCGCCGTGAACCCGAACGGTGTCACCGAGCCCCTGACCGACCTCGACCAGGCCGACGCCGTTCCGGCCGCGCCGGTCGAGACCGTCCCGACCTTGCCCGTCGTCGACGCGCAGCCGACCACGCCCGCCGCCGCTGCACCGCAGGCCCCGGCCCCCGCCGCTCCCACTCCTGCAGCCGCCCCCGCGGCCGACGGCCAGCCGACGACCCGTCGGGCTGCGCGGCAGTCGTTCCTCACCCGTGAGGAGGTCGAGGAGCCCGCAACGCAGGGCATCCGCGGGATGCTCGCGCGCATCGGGATCCGCGTCTCACCCTCCGACGCCGAACGGCTCGAGCGTGACTGGTCGCGTCTGGTGAGCCAGCACTGGCCCGGCCCGCGGACGATCGTCATCGTGAACGGCAAGGGTGGCGTCGGGAAGACGATGACCACCATCAGCCTCTCGTCCGTGTTCGCCCGCTACGGCGGAGCGGGGGTGCTCGCGTGGGACAACAACCAGACCCGCGGCACGCTCGGCTGGTCCACCGAGCAGGGCCCGCACGATGCGAGCATCCTCGACCTGCTCCCGCAGGTCGACCGGCTCCTCGGCACCGGTGCGCAGTCCGCGGACTTGGCGCACTACGTGCACCACCAGACCCGCGACCGATACGACGTGCTCCGCAGCAAGCCCGAGGTCTTGGCCACCGAGCAGCGCTTCGACGCGACCACCGTGGACCTCATCCACGACGTCGCCTCGAAGTTCTACCGCCTCGTGTTCATCGACTCCGGCAACGACGAGACGGACCCGATGTGGGTCCGCGCGCTCGAGCGAGCCGATCAGATCGTCGTGCCGACGATCGGCGAGGCGAAGGCGGCCGAGTCCGCCGCGCTCCTCCTCGAGGGCCTCCACGATCGCGGCGGCCACTTCGCGGGCCTTGCGGACAAGGCCGTCGTGGTGGTCAGCAAGCATAAGCACGACCTGCCCGACGCCGAGTTGACCAAGATGGCCTCCGGGTTCTCAGGTCTCGCGCGCCAGGTCGTCACGATCCCCTACGACCCGGCGCTCGGAGCTGACGTGCTCAACTACGGTGCCCTCCGCCCGAGCACGCAGCGCGCCTGGCTCGCCGCCGGCGCCGCCGTGGCGGGTGGGCTGTGAACGCCCGCACCGCGACCGCCATCCCGCTCCTGATGGCCGCCGCGATCGCCCTCGCCGGCTGCTCCGGTGAGGTCCCTAGCGGTGGGCCACAGCGGGACCCGCTGCCCGCGACGTCGTCGACGGGCTCCACCGAGCCGTCACCGACGCCGTCGGTCTACGACGATGCCACCGCACAGCCGGCGCCCGAGGCGTCCGAGGGTGCTCAGGACTCCGCCGTGACCGCCGCCGAGAAGGTCGTCCGCGCGTACGCGCAGCCGGACCTCTCCCCGGACGAGTGGGCGCAGCAGATGACGCCGCTGCTCTCCCAGTCCGGAGCCGTCGCCTACGAGGGCCAGGACCCGACCACGATCCCCGCGACGAAGGTCACCGGCCGCGGCACGATCGTCGACGGCGCCACCGACGTGGCCCTGAACGTCCTGGTCCCGACTGACGCGGGCGAGTACAACGTCGCGCTGTCCCGCTCCGGGGGCAGTGCTCCGTGGCTCGCCAACGAGATCCGGCCCACCTCGGACCGGTAACTAGCAGCGGCGCATGAACAACGGCGGCAAGGGTCTTCTGATCCTCATCGGAACACCAGCAGCGCTCATGGCGCTGATGGTGTTCCTCGTCGTGTTCTCGTTCGGCAGCGGCAGCGCCGCAGCGACCTGCAACACGATGACCGGCGGCAGCGTCGACGTCGACGCTGCCGCAGAGCACGCGCCGATCGACGGGTTCTCCGGTGAGCAGTTGAAGAACGCCGCCTACATCATGAACGCCGCCGAGTCGCTGGGCCTGACTCAGCAGGCGCAGGTCATCGGCATCATGACCGCCATCGGCGAGTCCACCCTGCAGGTCCTCGACCGTGGCGACGCCGCCGGTCCGGACAGCCGCGGCCTGTTTCAGCAGCGCGGCAACGGCGCGTGGGGCTCCTACGAAGACCGTATGGACCCCACGATCAGCGCCACGAACTTCTTTAAGGCCCTACAGGAGGTCGACGGTTGGGAAGAGCTCGAACCCACAATCGTGATCCACCGCGTGCAGATCAACCAAGACCCGTTCCACTACCGCCAGTACCAGTCCGCCGCGCAGAACATCGTCACGCAGCTCTCCGGCGGCGACGGCGGTTTCACCACCTCCGCCGCCTCGAGCGCCGCGACGCCCTCGCCGTCCGCATCCGCAACGCCGGGAGCGAGCGCCCCGACGAACGGATGCTCCGCCGGCGGGACGGTCCTGCCCCTGACGGCGCCCTTCGACATGAGCTCGGACTACGGCCCCCGCAACAGCCCTACCGCCGGCGCCTCGTCGTGGCACCCCGCGAACGACTACCAGACGCGCGTTTCCGGCTCGGCCGCGGGCCGCTCCGGCTACTCGTGCGGATCCCCGATCTTCGCCTCTCAGGCAGGCACCGTCACTGTGGCCGCCGGGTACACGCTGTCGGTGAAGTCCGCGGAGGGCTACACGATCAGCTACCTGCACCTGTACCCGCAAGACATGGAGGTCGCCGTCGGTGACGCTGTCAGCAGCGGGCAGGAAATCGGCAAGGTCGGCTCCAACGGTCCGTCGACCGGCTGCCACCTCGACATTCGTATCAACACCGACGGCTCCACCAACGATGACGTGAGCGCCCTCCCCCAGTCGCAGACCCAGGGTGGCCCCCAGGGCTACGTCGACCCGGAGAAGTTCTTCGACGTCTTCGGCGTCACCCTCTGCGGCGACGACTGCCGACGAGAGAACTTCTGATGACAGACGCCCCGATCCCGCACTTCCCCGTCGTCCACGGCAACATCTACCCGGACGGCACCGCACACATCAACTTCGCCGGACACGACGTGCCCCTCACGCCGGCGAACATCGCCGACGCACGCGCCCAGATCACGTCCTACGCCGTGGCCGTCGCCCGCGACGTCCTGCACCGGCCCGTCCGGCTCACCACCGTCGACCCCGACGGCCAGTGGACCCTCGCAGCGCACCCCGACGGCCGCGTAACCGACCTCGCGCCCGCCGCCCGGCCCGCGAAGCGGCCCCGGTGGCGACGTCCCACCGTCTCCGGGCCCTCGACCGCTCCGGCGACTGGACGCACGGCGTTCAGGTCCGCGGCCGCAAACGGCCGCACCGCGCCCGTACAGCCCCTGTCCGACTCGGCGCCAGTGGCCTCGCGCACGGAACCCGCTGCACCACTCCCCGTGCCGGCGATGCCCCCTGCAACCGTCCGCGCCGACAGCACGCCGGCGTGGACCGTCAACGACCTCCCCAGCGAGGCCGAACTCACGGTGTTCATCGAGCGCCATCAGCCGGTGGCACCGATGCTCGGCCTCCGCTTCTCGACCGGCGCGTCCGTTCAGATCACGGGCGCCGCGCTCGTCGGCCGCCGACCGGTGAACACCACCGGCGCCGAGCTCGACGTGCACCAGGTCGACGACCCCAGCCGCAACCTGTCCCGCACGCACTTCGTCATCGCCTGGTCCGACCACGTGCCCGCGATCATCGACCAGCGCTCCGGCAACGGCACCACCATCGAGCGCGGCGACGTCGACCTCGTCGCCGTGCCCGGCGTTGCCATCCCCCTGCAGGACGGCGACCGACTGCGATTCGGTGACCTCGCGTGCGAGGTCACGGTCGCCACTGAACGCGAGGTGACCCCTTGATGAGTGACACGGATGCGAACGGTGGGTTCTACTGGCAGCAGCAAGGCATAATCGGAGCCCGGGGTGGCCATTCGGAACACCTCGCGATCGAAGAGCCGCCCGCTGACCGTCTGCTCGAGCAGACGGAGCCCGCAAGCCCGCCCTCGACCGAAGCAGCATCCTCTCGCATGGCAGAAGACGACTACTGGGACACACTGCCCGTCACCCTCAAGTCGAAAGACCTCGAGCGGCTGTTGCAGATCGGGCAGACGACCGTCAGCCTGTGGCTGACGCGCGGCACGATCCCCGGCCACCAGATCGCGCACTCCTGGATCGTGTTCCGATCCGAGGTGCGGGCGTGGCTCGAGTCCACGTCCACCGTCCCGGTCCCCGAGCACGAGCCCTACCCGGACCCGCTCGACGACTACGGCGACACCCTCACGTACCAGGACCTCATGGTCCTGCTCGGCAAGAGCCGCCCCGCGATCTTCGGGTGGCTCAACAACGGCACCATCCCGGCTATGCGCCCCGGAGGACGCTGGCGCGTCGAGAAGAAGACGCTCCGCCGTCTCCTCGAAGAGACCAGCAACCAGCGGCCCGGCTTTGTCCCACGCTCCCGCCGCACTGTCGACGCCAGTGCCGCCGAGACGCCGGACGAGGGTTAGACCGTGGCGACTCACGACACGCGCTGCTCCTCCCGCGGTAACGCTACGTGTAGCAATAGCGTGGCGCACATGACTGCACGTCGACGTCCGCGAGGAACGCTGGTCGATCCGGTTCTACCGGGTTGGCGTATCGAGCGCGCTGCCAAGGAACGGCTCGAGACGCTCGCTCGCAACGCTGGCGTGAGTGCCGCCGTCATGGTGGAGCTGCTCACCGAGCACGTCGAGGTCACCGATCAGGGCATCCCCGTCTGGATGCCTGAACAAGACCGACGTCAGGAGCTGCCGATCCCAGCCGCTTAAACGACAAGACCCCCGCCGAGGCGGGGGTCCGGGGCGAAGCCCCAAGTCATGTGCCTCACAGCCTGCCGAGTCGCCAAACAAATCAGGCCGTGAGATTTCCCGAAGAAGAAGCCCGGTTGGAGCCGGGAGCCTTCGTCGTACCACCGCCCCGAGAGGAGGAGGTGTTGTCATCGTAACTCACGAAGCTGTTTCTGTAACTGAAAACCGCGGCCGGAGTGTCGCTCCCAGCATCTCGTTGACCTCCGAGGCGTGGTCGCTGACCCGTCGCATGTCGCCCAAGGCGACTGTGCGGACCATGCGACGAGAGGCCGACGGCGGCCTCCACGTCAACCAGTACCCCGACGCGTACCGCGTCGGCCCGGCCGCCCCGTCGACGCCGTGGTGCATGTACCTCGCCGGCCCCGACGGCCGATTCCGGTACGTCGCGTTCGACCTCGACGCCAAGACCGACGAGGACTACGAACACGCCGCCGACGACGCCGACGTGCTCACCCGGATCCTCGACACCCTCGCGATCGCGCACGTCACCTGCCGCTCGAGCGCAGCGGGCGGGTTCCACGTGTGGATCCGCGTCGACGCCGACGCAGCCGCCGTCGCCGAACTCGCCGACGCCGCTCGCGGCGCCCTCCGCACCCTCGACCACGGGATGCTCCACAACCCCGCCACCGGAGCCGTCCGGCCCCCAGGAGCGCCGCACCGCGACGGCTCCGCCTCCACGGTGCTCCGCGGCGACGTCGCCGCCCTCACAGCCGCTCCCGTCACCGCGGACGCCCTGGCGGCCGTCACCGACGCGCTCCGCGCACGCCGGCGGCCGAGCACCCCGGAGTCCTCCGCACCCTCCGGGCCCGTCGACTCCCGCCACAAGACCCACCGCGAGCTCACCGCGTGGGGCCGTGGCCACATGGCCACGATCCACGGCGGCGACAACCCCTCGTGGACCGGCTTCGCCTGCCTCCTCGCAGCCGCGACCGCCGGATGGTCCCTCGCCGATGTCGAGCACGCCGCGCGCACCGCTCCCGGCATGGAGCACTACCGCACCAAGAACACCGGCCGCGGCGACCGCCGCCCCAGGAACCCGCAGGAGGCCGCTGCACGCCTCGAGCGGCAGTGGGCCAAGGCTCAGAGCATCGCCGCCACCCGGGGCCTCCTCGGCGCCGCTGCGCGCCCCGAGCGGGACCTCACCGACCTCGCTCACCTCGTCGACGCGGCCGAGGACGTCCACACCCGCTTCCGGGTCTCCCCCGGCCGGTGGAACGCCAACGAGGCGGCCGCGCACGAACGCGCCGTCCTGACCGCGCTGACGTACCTGACCCTCCACACCGGTAAGACACACGTCGCCGCGTCCGTCCGGACGCTCGCGCTGCTCACCGGCATGGGCCGCACAACCGCCGGCGATGCCCTCACCCGACTGCAGGCGCACGGGTTCATCACCCGCACCGCCACCGCAGACGGCAGCAACGCCGCCGAATGGCGGCTCACCCCGCCTCTTTCCACAGCCCCAGAACAGGTCCGGTCACAACCACTCAAGAACCCCCGCCCCCCGGCCGTTCTCTTCGATCGTCGCGCCGACCTCCTGGCCCGGTTTGAGAACGACCTCACCGACCTCCGGCACGACGTGTTCACCCGTGCCGGCCTCGGCCACCTCGCCGGCCGCGTCTACGCGACCATGCGCCACGAGGACCCCGTCACCGTCGAGGACGCCTCCGACCGCCTCGGAGTCCCCCGACACCGGATCATCAGAGTCCTGTCACGTCTACGCACCCACCGGCTGGTCGTCACCACCAACATCGGGTGGCGACTCCATCGCCGCGACCTCCGCGATGCGGCAGCTCGCGCCCTCAACGTCATCGGAACCCTGGCAGCTCGCGCTCTGCTCTACGCACGCGAACGAGAACTCTGGACCTGGTGGCTCGCCGAGGAAGCGTTCATGCGCGCAGAACCCCGACAGCGGCGACGTCGACCCCACGCGACCGCCCGCGTCATCTTCCAAGCCACCGACTCCCGCGGCGGCGAAGAAGCCTGGCCCGCCTACCCCCGCGACGCCTCCGGCCTCGGAGACCACCGCACAGCGCGCACCATCGTCCACTCCCCCGACGGCGTCGAACGACTTCGCGCCTACGAACTCGCTGCTTGATTTGTCACCCGGCGCCGGTACTGATCAGTCATCGCCGAGTGCTCGAGCCGGGTCAGCGACACAGTTGAGCCAGCGCCAGCGGCCACCCTCGGCCACGATGCCGCGCCGGCGCCCGATGGTGCACGCGACCCACACCCGGTCGACGCCTTCCGGAAGGTCCAGAGCTCGTTGCGGCAGCGACCGCGGCACAACTGCCACGTCGGGGTCGGTCATCAGCCCGGTCACGGCCAGATCACTACTGATCGTCGCCCAGATGAAGGCATCACCCCGACCACCGGGGAACGCGCGCAGCTTCGCCGGCACGTCCGCTTCCCGCTCGAGCACCGTAGCCACCCACGCGTTGAGCGGGTCGTCACCGTACGAGCCCTCCCACCCCTCGCCGTTCAACATGACGATGCCCGGCATCGTCTCCAACGGAGCCAGGTACTCGACGCCGATCCGCCTGAACTCGTCTGGAAGATCCTGCTCCCACATCGCCAGTGAGGGAGACGCCCACGACGGCCGTCCCGCACGCAACTCATCGAGCCGCAACAGAAGGCCGGGAAGTTGCCGCCGCACCTCACGCACATTCACACGGTGCTTGAGTGTCACGTACCAGCCGGGCACCAGGCCCGGCACATCGATCCGGCGGCCGTGCTGCCCCAGCGCAGCCGCCTGGCGACGCTCAGGCACGTTCACGTCCTGCACCACCTCGAGCGGCACAGCCCCGAACGGAGTTCGGATCAGAGCGTCGACCATCCCGTTCGCACTACCGTCCTCGAACCGATCGACAACCAACCCCAGCTCGCCCGCCACGATGCGGCGCGCCTCGCGCTCCTCCGGCAGCTCCCGGTACTCGACCATGCTCCATTCTCCCGACCTTGCCCGACACCACGAGTGTCGGTGTCGGCCGCGATCATCGAGGGCATGGCCGAGCACCAGTGGACTCCACCGGAGCACTCTGATGTGCCCGAAGACCAGCCCGTCGGCGTCGCACCCGACGAGGGCGCCACGGCGATCGACCCGAACACAGCACCCGTCACCGTGCACGTCACGTTCACACGCACCGGCCCGCAACGCGTGCCGGGCTTCGTCGAACTTGCCGGAACGGACCGCGTCTACGCCCGGTTTGTCCATATGGGCTTCGTGCACCACGTCTGGATCCCCCGGGACCAGGTCACCCATCGAACGCTCCGACCCCGGCGCGCGGACTGATGGGCCGCCGCCGCAGCAACCGATGGTCCCCGCCTCGAGCAGTGTCGCTCCCCGAGGACGCCCGCGGCGGACCCGTCCTCGAGGTGAACCCTCACCAGCCCGTCCGAGCCTGGCTACACACCATCGACGACAAGGAGCTCCGCGTCGACGCGCACGCCCTCTGGACCACACCCGACGCCGTCCTCGTCGAGTGGGGCCACGGCCAAGCAGCCGAGTCGGCCTGGGTGTGGCGAGCCGCAGTCAAGCACCGCAGCACAACACCATCAGTCTGATATCACTCTGCAAGCACGCAGAGTGATATCAGATGCGGTTGAGCGGCGGCATCCATGTCAGGCGCAGACGCTCCTCAAGGGCCAAGGCTGACGCCTCCGACTCGGTGGTGACCCACGCGATCTCACACTCTCGAAGCCACTCCCGAATAGTTGACACCTCCTCCGGCGTCATCTTCCGTCGGCCGCGGAGCGTCTCGCTCGTCGGGATCCCGAGGAGGAGTTCGCACACGTTCCGGCGGAGAGATGAACCGCCGAGACTTCGGCTGCCGCCGAGGTGGCGTTTCCAGATCCGATCGCGGAGCGATTTCGCCTTCCCCACATAGGCGACGCGGCCGCCGTGTCGCCACAGGTAGACCCCCGGACGGACGTCGATGTCGGAACTCGTCAGCGACCGCACCACTCGTCGCGGTGCCGCGAGCAGCCGGTCCCACTCGTGATCCGGTGGTGGCGCTGACTCCGGCAACTCCGTGGATTCTCGCGCGTTGTTCGCCATGTCATCCCTCCCTCGAACACTTACACACTGATATCACCTCAACAGCACACCGACACTGCGTGCCAGCGTCCTCCGACGGAGCTCCGGACTGTTGAGCCCGCACGCGGGCCCGCATCCTCTCAACGGAGCCGGCACCGCCGGCCGCACCCTTTGTCGTGGTCTTTGACCTGTCCGGCTTTGCGATCATGCCAACGCTCCACCCTCCACGCCACGCGGGCGCTGACGCGCCGGACGCTGACGAACAATCTCGGACGCGGTCGCAAGCTCCCTCACATCGCCCGAGATTCTTCGCCCTCGACCGGTCCCCCGCTCAGGCCCTCCGGGCTCCACGCCAGCGACCCCGCCGTCTCCGCCGGCGGCGAGGGGGTCCCACCCCCTCGCGCTCCCCCGGATCAGTGCGGCTCTTCGCGTCGAGCGTCACCGCTCCGCGAACCATCAGACGACAAGCGCATCACTAGACACGGGTGCGCCTGGGAGCGGCGACAATGACCGGGTGCATCCAGACGTGTGCCCCGTGTGTGGCCGGTTCATCCCGGGCGACCACCCGGAGCGGTTCGAGATAGAGGACGGCCAGTACGGACACGCAACCTGCGTGATGCACGTCCTCCAAGAGCTCAACACACCGCAGCGCGACCCAGGCTGCTAGCTCTCTGATAGCACCCCGGTAGCAAAGTAAAAGCAGCCCAGGCAGAAGTCGCTGCGCTCCCAGAAGGAGCCGGCGACGGAGCGCCGGCGCTGTCCGGCCCTACGGGCCCGTTGTTTAGCCGAGAAGCCTTCGGCAGCGTACGTCCGTCCGGGCTCCGCGCAAGCGGCAAGCCGCCGGCTCCTCCGAAACTTTCGGCACGCGGTCGCAAGCTCCCTGATTTCGCGCCGAGACTCTCTCCCCCGCCGCCCCAAGGGGTTGCACTACGCCCTCCCGTCCTAGCGGCGACAAGTCGCCTTCACGGCAAAACAACGAGAGGGAGGGAACCCCAAATGCAGCAGATCACCACCGTCACCACCGCAGTCCCCGTCGTCGAAGAGGGCCAGTTGCAGCGCCAGCTCCGCAAGTTGGGCGAGCGCGACCAGGAACTCGCCGGGTTCGGCCGGAACGGGTGGGCGCTGACCCACACGGCCACGATCCCCGGCCCCGAGTTCGTCATGTTCGTCGACACCCTCACTCGCGACCAGCCCGAGCAGTGACCAGGAGGGAGGGGGCGAACCGTAATCGCCCCCTCCCCCGCTCCGACACTAACCACTCGGCAGGAGAGAGCCATGACCACCACCGCATCCCGCACCAGCAGCCGCAAGCCCGCCAAGACGCGCCGCCCGTCCGTCACCCCGGAGGAGCGCAAAGCACAGGCCGAGGCGCTGCACGAGTCGATCGCCACCCAGGTCGAGCAGCTGCGCGACTCCGACCGCTGGACGCAGTTCCTCGCGTTCGCGGCCGCGTTCCACGCCTACAGCCTCAACAACGTGTTGTTGATCCTCAGCCAGCGCCCCGACGCCGAGCGCGTCGCCGGGTTCCGCAAGTGGCAGGCCCTCGGCCGCCAGGTCCGCAAGGGAGAGAAGTCGCTCCGCATTTTCGGCTACAGCACCAAGAAGGTGACCGAGCAGGACGAAAACGGCGAGGACGTGGAGAAGCGTTACCCCCGGTTCCCGATCCTGTCGGTGTTCGACATTGCCCAGACCGACCCCGTCGACCCGGACGCCGCCGACCCGTCGACGCTCGCCGCGCCCCTCACCGGGACGGACGATCACGGCGTGATCGCCACCCTGACCGCCCACCTCGAGGCGGACGGGTGGAGCGTTGAGCACACCGAGCCGGGCCAGGGCCGCAACGGCTTTACCGAGCCCGAGGGCCGCCGAGTCGTCATCGGCTCGCACCTCTCCCCCGAGCACGGCGCGAAGACGCTCATTCACGAGCTCGCGCACATCGTCCTCGGCCACACCGACGACCTGACCGAGTACGCCGAGCACCGCGGACTCATGGAGACCGAGGCCGAGAGCGTCGCCTACGTCGTCGCCGGACTCGTCGGCTTCGACACCGCCGCCTACAGCATCGGATACGTCGCCGGATGGTCCGACGCTGACACCGAGCTGATCCGCTCCACCGCCGCCCGAGTGCTCACGGCCGCGCACCAGGTCGCCGGGATCCTCAACCCCGACCCCGAGGACGACGACGACCCGGAGCAGTGAGCGCCGGTGGGGCCGCCGCGAAGGCGGCCCCACCGGCTCCTCTCCCCCGGATATCAACGTGCTATCACTCCACAAGTGGCGTGGAAGCGATAGCACCGCAGCACGGCAGGAGCACCGAGCATGGCCACGACCACCACGAACCCGACAGCGGTAGCCCCCGAGACGCCCAACTCCCAGCGGCTCGCCGCCCTCGGCTACGCACCGCCGTACACGCTCGGCCAGAGCCTCGCATGGGCCGATCAGAGCGCCAGCTTTGCGCGGCAGGACGCCGCGCGCTACGTCGACGGATGCCGCCGCCACCGCGACCACACCACCCGCGCCGAACGGTTCGAGGCCATCGCCGAGCAGCTTCGCCGACTCGACGCCCTCGACCAGGCCGCGGCTACCGAGTAGCGCGCGTGCCCACCCCGTGACCCGGGCGGGCGAGGGGGCGAGCCCCCTCGCGCTCCCCCGATAGCAACCTGATAGCAGTTTGCAACTGCTACCGCTTTGCTATTGCACTGATAGCACTATGGAAGTAGGATGGAAGCATGATCATCGTCGTAGGTAGCCAGAAGGGCGGGCCGGGTAAGACGACCATCGTCACCAACCTCGCCGTCGAACTCGCGAAGCAGGGCAAGGACGTGTGCGCCGTCGACGGCGACCCGCAACGGTCGTTGTCCCGGTGGCACGCCGACCGCGTCGAGGCCGGCCACACGCCGACCGTCGCCGCGGTCGAGAAGCTGGGGAACCTTTACTCGACGCTCAAGGACCTTGACGGCCGGTACGACGTCGTCCTCGTCGACGTCGCCGGGAACGACTCGAAGGAGATGCGGACGGCGATGACCGCCGCGCACCGGATGGTCGTCACCGTCCGACCCTCGCAGCTCGACCTCGACACCCTGCCGCACATGTCCGAGCTGATCGAGCAGGCCCAGGACCTCAACCCGGACCTGGTCGTCCGCGGCCTCATCACGCAGGCCCCGACGAACCCCAACGGGTCCGAGCGGACGGACGCGGGGGAGTACCTGGCGGAGTACCCGCTGATCGCCCCGCTCGAAACAGTCGTCTACGAGCGGAAGGCGTACCGCGACGTCATCGGCGAAGGGCTCGGCGTGGTCGAGTGGACCAACCCCAAGGCCCGCGCCGAAATCCAGGAACTCGCAGGAGAGGTAGTCGCGTAATGGCGATCAAGAAGCGCACCCCGCGGACCGAGGAAGAGCGCGCCGCCGCCATCGCCGCCTTCGGCGACGGAGCCGTGCCGCAGGCCGAGACGCCGGCGCCCACCCAGTCATCACCGTCCACCCCGCCGACGCAGCCGTCCGCGCCGCGGACGCCACGGACGACGGCCCGTCGCCCGGCGGCCGAACCGACCGGCGACGTCCCCTCCACCTCGCTCGTCCGGTGGGCGGACGAGGAGCTGCCGCGCGCCATCCAGCGGATCGCGGCCGCGGAGGATCGCAGCTTCCACAAGACGATGCTGCAACTGCTCCGTCGCGGCGTCGACGACTACGACGCCAAGCAGTAGCAGACTGCTATCACACTGATTGCATTTAGGTAGCACAGTGACAGTGGGGGAGTGTCAGAGCTGTGACCGTCGGCACGGAGGCCGACGGTCTGACGGGCCCGCTCCGCGGGACAGTGCAGAGCACCCATCCTTTGACCTTTCCGGCGGGTCGATCGTAGCTCGCTTCACGTCGGTGATCAGGGCTTTCGCGGCATATCCTCCCTCGCTGCGCTCAGTCCGGTATTCCACGGTCCCTGGTTGCCGTCGCTCCCGCTCTCACTCGGTCCCCTTAGCCGGAAACGGTCAGAAGAGAAGTTGATCGGGAGGGGTCTGAGGATCATGAGCAACGTCACCATCTACAGCAAGCCGAGCTGCGTGCAGTGCACCGCCACGTACCGGGCACTGGACGGCAAGGGCATCGCGTACACCGTCGTCGACCTCGAGCACGAGCCGATCGAGACCATCGAGCAGTTCAAGGAACGGGGACTCCTGCAGGCTCCCATCGTCATCACCGACACCGACGAGTGGGCCGGCTTCCGGCCCGACAAGATCGCCACCCTGACCGCCTGACCGGGCGCGCCCGCCTCGAGCACAAGGAGCCGAGCATCATGAGCGACACCGTGAGAAGCCAGCCCACGCCGGCGTCCGCACCGGCACTGGTCGAGGACGTCTTCTCACGGCCGGCGGACTACGACGAGCTCCAAGCACCACCGGCCGAGGATCCCGGGACGGAGATCCCGGTGGGGGAGTTCACCGCCCGGGAATGGGCGATCTTCCGACAAGGACAACGGTGGGGTTGGGAGTCCCGACAGGCGGAGCTCGACGCCATCCGAAACGCGTTCATCGCAGCGGACTTCGACGCCGATCGGTACTACCGGGCCGCGTTCGACCACGACAACCACGACTGCGCCATCCACGCCAACAAGGGCCAGTACCAGGGCGCCGCCACTCGGCTTTTGCAGTGGCACGACCCCGACGACGAGCAGCGAGACGCAGAGCAGCGTGGTGTCACCGGTGTGCGACACCATCGACGGGATCAACCATGACCAAGCAAACCGAGTTCCGTTCCTAGACCGCTCGAGCAGGTCACTCTCTCCGACCACGCTCGAGCACGCAGCGGCCACTCCCTCCGGCCGGTTAGGACGGCGTGGGTCACCCCTGAACCAGGCCAGCGGCGTCCAGTTCGGTGCGAAGCGAGTCTTTCCAGTTCGCGCCCGGGTACTCGACGTAGCTCAGTCCGGCCAAGTCGGAGGGGCGCTCCACTGCAGCGTCGACGACGACGATGTTTTCCCGACCGATCTTGCCAATGAAGTAGCCCAGTTCGAGGACGACATTTTGGCGTGCACGCGCCTTCGGCTCGGTACCTGCCTGGTGATCCCCGACGGTCTGGCCCACGTCGTCCGGCGTGAGTAGGACGATCACGAAGGACGCGGCCACCCCGTACGTTTCGAACTTCTCGATGATCGTCTGCCCACGGCCGGCCTCCTCCGCAAGCGAAATGGGCATGATGCCCGTGTGCTTGTGAACGAAGATCCGGATCGAGTTCAACGCTGCCTCGTCGTGGCCGTGAACGATGAAGATTGATTCCGGCTGCTCAGCGGTGGGTGCGGACGAGGGCTTCGCTGCGGGCGCGGCCGCCGGTGCGGCCGGTGCGGCTGTGGATCTCTGCTGGTCAAACAGTTCTTCCTGCCAGCTGAGGATGGGCGGCGTCGAGCTCGGCGTTTCCATCAACCAGTTTTCAAGATCTTCCTCCATCCCGTTTGTGGGCGTGCTCCGCCAAGCAGGGGGAATCTCCGATGCATCGCGCGACTGTAAGTAGTCCTTGAAGAGCTTTTTGGTCCGGTTCGGAGCATGTTCCTCCACCCACGTGACCAAGTTCGGCATGGAATCGGCGAACAGTTCCATCCGGCCGGCCTCGCCGGAGTCCTCTTCGACTGCTTCGGAGGCGAGAATCTGCCCGACGACTTCAGCTGCGGCGTCTGGGTAGTCCGGGTCACCGAACCCCAGCGAGCGGTACAACCGCGGGTGACGGTCGATGATGTCGCTCGTCCCGGTCTCGCGTCCCAGCACACGCCAGTCCGAGTCGTTCCAGTTTGCGGCTGCGTAGGCAGCAACAGCGATTTGCAGTGGGTCCACACGAGCCATGCTCAAAGCATAGAGTGAGGCGCAAATGATCGTTTCAGGTCCGTGCGCAGCGGATGCTGGGTTGGACCTGTGGCAACCACGCCTGAGCCAAGACCGATCGCGGAGCCTGCACTGATCCGAGCAGTGTCACTCCGTGGTGCGACGCCTGCCGGGGAATCGGCGATCGTATGCCGCCTGGTAGCGCGCCAGCTCTTCCTCCGTTTGACCAAGCTCAACTGGACGAAGACGGGGTATGTCGGCGCCGGCGTAAAGGACGTCCGTATAGAAGCGCAGATACTTGAATAGGTCCTCGCGAGAACCGATGCGAATGAGGGACCAGATCAGGCCCCCGGAAATGACCGTCGTTATCAGAACCGCCGCCCCTGACGGCCAGGACGCAAATTCGGTGAGTTCCATGACGTTGAGGAGGATGCCGGAAGCGAGCGCGAAGAAAAATACAATTGGGACTAGGTTTGCCGGAAACGCGAGTAGTCGAACAAGTGCGCGCGCTTCATCGTCGCCAAGTCGCCGGTAGACGTAGACAACCCGTGCCGCCGCCCGACCGGACCACGAACGCACCAAAGCGTCGTACGTCACGAAGACGATCATGAGTATGATGCCTTGCCCGGGACCCAACAGTATGGGTTCGACCTCGTCTTTCTCAGCGAGTGCGTGCAGGTTACCGGGCGCGCTGAACAGCAACCAAAACAACGGAACCAGCAAGAGAGCGAGCGCAGCTTCGTACCACGTCACGCTCGGATAGCGGGTAGCTGCAACGAGGCGGTAGGAACGGTCGGTGACGCTTTTTTGAAGGTCGTCTTTCACGTCGCCCTCGAGCTCGGCCACAAGTTGGACGTCTGTAGTGAGATCGCTACGAAGGCGTCGCGCGGTTGAACCAAAAGCTGTGTAGAAGGTCGCAACCAGTCCTAGGACGGAAACGGCAACGGCTACGACGGCTTGCCAATCAAAAGGGAGAAGGTTCACAGAGTAAGAATCCCGTATTTTCTCAGTACGCGTCACGGACGCCAACTGAAGAGGCATCAGAAACGGCGGATGACCGCCGCATGCAGAGAGGTGCACGCTCCGGAAGCAGTATATCTCTCAACGCTCACGTTGATGCGGTCGCAAACCATCGTTGTGGTGGGGCTGGCGCTGGTGCGATCACGTAGCGTCAGAGCTGCGCAAGTGCTCCCGAATGAGAGGACCCCCATGTCGTCGAAGGACAGATCGTCGGCCATGCAGTTCATCGGCGGAGGTATCGCGCTCTGCGCAATCTCGGTCGTGCTAATCCTCGTGTCCACGCAGTCTGGTGACTCCCCGGCAGGGCGAGGCGGGACGCTGATGGTCATCGGCCTACCTGCGGGGCTGCTGGCGATCACCATCGGGCTCTTCAAGCTTCGGAGGCGCTGACCAACTGACGGTCAAAAACGATCGTTTCTGAGCAGCCGCGACGGACCCGGATCGCTCCCCAGGGTGTGAGCAGCTTCGTTCGGTGTCGTGCGTTCTCGCACCGTTCCGTGTCGTGATCGCGTCCCAGAAGCCGATCGGCTAACGCGCGCCTAGTGCGTCGCCGTCTCCGAGGCTGTGCGGATCGACGCCAAGAGAGACTTCTCGAATTGAGACGGCACTGCGTCGGGAGCAGCCAGCCCTCCGCGCCGAGCGGCCGAGATCACAACCTCCACCCGACCGTCTTCGGCGGGTTGAAACCCGAGAGTGATGACCTCGGCACGGGGGATCAGGACGCCCGACCGTTGTGTGACGACCGCAGTGCTGTCATCGATGTCGGTGATCGAGGACCGTGGGATGCCTGCCACTGCCGACCGGATGAGGGCGGGCACGTGCTCCAGTGCCGCATCGACACGCACAGTGCCACGAGATTTATCTGCCACGTCTGACAGCCAAGCACGGTGTCCCGCAAGCCGGTCGTCCACCGGTACAGGTGCGGACATCGCGGACCGACGAGCAAAACCAGCAACTACCTGGACTCTTGATTCCCGTAAGACTGTCCCGCGAAAATGCCCGGTGAAGGTGCCTCAAACGCTACAGTCGTGGGATGCTCGTCGGTTACGCCCGCGTCTCGACCTCCGGCCAGGACCTCGCCGCACAGCGCGACGGCCTCCACGCACTCGGCGTCGATCCCGAGCACGTGCACGTAGACCACGGCATGACCGGGACGAACCGTGAACGGCCGGGGCTCCGCGAAGCCCTCGCCGCGGTTCGGAAGGGTGACGTCCTAGTTGTGACGAAGCTCGATCGACTCGCCAGGTCGCTTCCCGACGCTCGTGACATCGCGGACGAGCTCACGCGGAAGGGCGTGACGTTGAACCTCGGCGGTTCCGTCTACGACCCAACTGACCCCGTGGGACGGCTGCTGTTCAACGTCCTCGGCATGGTGGCAGAGTTCGAGGCCGACCTCATCCGCGCACGCACACGTGAGGGAATGGCGGTCGCGAAGGCCGCGGGCAAGCTCCGCGGCAAAAAGCCCAAGCTCTCCGTCTCGCAGGAGAAGCACCTGGTCGCGCTACACCGTGCCGGCACGCACACGACGAGCGAGATTGCGGAGCTGTTCGGTGTCGCCCGTTCGACGGTCTACCGAGCGATCCAGCGCGGCGGAGTAAATCCGCCCGCCTCCTGACGACACAGAGCGAAGCGAAAACGGGCCGACACCGAGCGAAGCTCCCCACAGCTCGAAACTCGTGACCGAAACCATTTCTGCCGAAACCTACCTATCGACCTTTTCGGCCGTCTTTGGTAGACTGGGACGACGAATCAGGGGGTCTCATGAGTGCAGCTGGTGTGAACGTGTCCGAGCTCTACCCGGACCTCTTCGTCGGCGTCGACGAGGCCCTGCGTCGTCGTGTGGTCAGCAACTTCGGGAGCGATGCTCACGAGGGCTGGGAGGCGAACCGGGCCGACGTCGAGCTGATGGTCGGCTACGCCACGGGTCGTATCTCGAGGGCCGAGTACATGCGCGCCGCGTTCGCTGAGGTCGAGGACTCTCGCCAGCACATCCGCGCCGCAGGCTAGTGGCAGGCGAGTCCTTCGACGAGTCGTTTCCCGACTTCGAGAGCACGCTTTACCCGGCCACGCACCCGCAGTCGCGGCGGGTCATGCGCAACACCGAGGGCATCCGCGACGCCGAGACGCTGCAGCGGCTCGAGTACAAGCTCGCTGGCCTGGTGCGTGAGGACATCGCATCCGGCCGAGTGCCCATCGCGCGCACGTACGACCTCGAGCACGCGAAACAGCTCAACAAGGCGCTCTTCGGGCACCTGTATCCCAACTGGGCTGGCAAGGTCAGGCCGTTCGGGATGACCAAGGGCGACCGGTCGTTCGCCGACCCGCAGCAGATCCCGTACTACTTCGCTCAGGCGAGCGGGACCATCGGCGCGGTTGAGTGGTCGACTCTCACCCGTGACGCCTTCGCCGTAAACATGGCGATCGTCTACGCGAACATCAACCAGGCGCACCCGTTCCGGGAAGGCAACGGCCGGACGGGGAAGATGTTCCTCGAGCACGTCGCCGAGCAGTCACCCTTCGAGCTGAACTACGCCGCCGTCCCCCAAGAGGTCTGGAATCAGCGCTCCCACTTTTCCGGGCCCGACCTCGGGTACCTGGCCGTGCACCCGGAGGAGTTGGTCGAGGTGTTCAAGGCCATCACGGTCGAGCGCCGCGCAGCCGAGCCGCCGGCGCCCCAACTGAGCCCCGAGCTGCAGAAGCTCGCGGACCTCTACAAGACCCACTACTCGAAACCGCCCGGGCGGGGGAGTGGGCTTGGGTCGGGCGCCGCGCAGATCTCGGACTACCGCCACGAGCGTGACGTCCCAGGGGCAAGTCAGCAGAACGGGTACGGACGGTAGGCATGGCGGTCATCGGCTACACACGGGTGTCGACGCAGGATCAAAGTCTGCACTCCCAGGTCGACTCTCTGCGCGCGGCGGGAGCCGACCGGATCTTCAGCGACAAGCTCACCGGGAAGAACGCGGCTCGACCGGGACTGACGGAGTGCCTGCAGTACCTCCGAACGGGCGACGTCCTGCTGGTCTACTCCACGGACCGCCTCGGGCGGTCCATGACGGACGTCGTCACGATCGTGACCGAGCTGTCTGAGCGCGGGGTGGAGTTCCGGTCCTTGACCGAGCCCTTCGACACCACGACTGCAGGAGGGGAGCTGTTCTTCCACATCTGCGCCGCCTTCGCTCAGATGAACGGACGCATCATCTCCGACCGCACTCGCGCCGGCCTGGCCGCGGCAGCTGCTCGAGGACGCCGCGGCGGGCGCCCGACTGTCATGACGCCTGACCGCATCGCGGTGGCGCGTCAGATGCGTGCCGATGGTGCGACGTGGGACACGATCGCCACCACTCTGCAGGTCGGCGCCTCGTCAATCCGTCGTGCCCTGGACAAGTCGGGGACTGCTGCAGGTTGAGTTGACTCGTTCGTTTAGGCCGCGAGTGCGACCTGTGGGTTGATGATCGTCTCGTACTCGACCGGGGTCAACTTCCCCAGACCACGTTGGCGT